>CAYYJK010000034.1:5139-19512 GCA_964472185.1 uncultured Prosthecobacter sp. | reverse complement strand
AGGTGCCGAGGCTGGTGCCGTTGGTGATCCACAGCTCGCGGCCGTTGATGCCGTCGTCGGCAGCGAAGAACGCCAGCGTGTTCGCCACGGCCAGCGAACCGGGCAGCGAACCCGCATTGGCGGAACGGAAATTCTTGACCAGCTCCGTGCCCGGGCCGGTGCCGTCGGTGCGCCACAGCTGGCTGCCGTTGAGCAGGAAGTACAAGCGCGCCGAGGCGCCGGTGCCGACCTGGATGAAGTTGCTGGCGGTGTCGCCCACGGCGAAGGTCTTGAACCGTGTCGGCGTGTTGCCCAGGTTGCTGCCGTTGGTGGTGCTGACATAGAGTCCCAGGACGCCGTCGACCGCCGCGTCATAGGCCGTGAAGATCAGCCTCGAGGTGGTGCCCACCAGCGCGGTCAGGTTGCGCGGCGTCGAACTGCCCGTCCCCGGCACGAGGTCGGCGACGCGCAGGGTGTTGTTGGTGCCGACCCGGCCGTTGCTGCTGTGCAACTCCTCACCCGAGCCGTCGTCGGCGGTGAAGAACAGCGTGCTGCCCACGACGGTGAGCTGCGAGGGCGAGGCGTCGCCCGCGATGTTGATGTTCTTCAGCATCTCGGCGTTGCCCGCCGAGCCGTTGCTGCGCCAGAGTTCGATGCCGTCGCCGTCATTGGCTGCGGCGAAGTACAGGAAGGGCCCCGTCTCGCCCTGCGGACTCATGACCGTCAGGTGCGCCGGCGTGGAGCTGAGGGTTTCCGTGGCGATGTCGTGGACCAGCGCGGTGCCCGCCTGGGAGCCGTCGCTCACCCACAGTTCGGTGCCCTTTTCGCCCGTGTAGGCCGGAAAAAAAAGCCGGTTGTTCATCACCTTGAACTCCGCGTTGAGGAAGGCCGGGAAGCCGGCGCCGCCGCCCGGCTCGATGTCCTTGACCAGCACGGTGCCCAGTTGGGTGCCGTCGGTCTTCCACAGCTCGCGGCTCTGGGTGCCGTTGGTGGCAGTGAAGAACAGCGTGTTGTTCAGGACCGTCAGGCTGTTGAGGCCCGAGGAGGCGCTGCCCAGGGCGTTGATGTCCGCCACCTGCACCGTGCCCGGCACGGTGCCGTTCGAGCGCCAAAGTTCGCGGCCGGCCGCCGTGGCAAAACCGTCGAAGTACAGCTGCCCTTGGAAGGCAGCCAGCTTTTCCGGCCCCTCGCCGTTGGGGTAGGCCAGATCGGCCACGCGCACGGTGTTCGCCGCCGCGCCGTCGGTCATCCACAGGTCGCGGCTGCCGTCCTGGCTGGTGGCGGCAAAGTACAACCGCTCGCCGACGGCGGTCAGATAGCGCGGCTCGGACCCGCTCGTGCCGGGATAGATGTCCCGGACCAGCACGGTGCCGCCTGCGGTGCCGTTGCTTTTCCACAGCTCCGCGCCGTTGAGCGCGTCGTCCGTGGCAATGTACAAGACCTCGCTGCCGCCCACGGTGACCTTGATCATGGTGTCCGGGAAACCGTTGGACGCCGCCACCTGGGTGTTGATGTCCGCCACCGGCACGCCGACTTGAGCGAGGCCGGCAGGCGCGGCCGACCACAGCAGGGCACCGGCCAGTGACCAGGAACGAAGGGGATTTTTCATGATTGTAAAGACAGGGTATTGACAGGGTGAATGGAAAGCAATGCTAAAATGGACGCCGGATTGGACGGCACCCCAGGCCACCCCTTCAACTTCGACGCCTGCCCGCCCCAGTTCGCTCAACAGCCGTCTCCGGGCTTGCCCGCCCGGGCTTCCTCGTCCATAGAGCCCACCCTTTTATGAGCCGCACGTACACTCTTGCAGTCCTGCCGGGCGATGGCATCGGCCCGGAAGTCATGGCCGAAGCCCTTCGGGTGCTCGACAGCCTGGCCGCCAAGGCCGATTTCCGTTTCGAGTACCGCCACCAGCTGGTCGGCGGCGCCGCCATCGACGCCACCGGCAAGGCTCTGCCGGCGGAAACCGTGGCCGCCTGCGAAAGCAGCGACGCCATCCTGTTCGGGTCCGTCGGCGGACCGAAGTGGGAAGGCCTGCCCCCCAACGAGCAGCCGGAGCGCGCCGCCCTGCTGCCCCTGCGCAAGCATTTCGGCCTGTTCGCCAACCTGCGCCCCGGCATCTGCTACCCGGCGCTGACCGCGTCCTCGCCCGTGCGGCCGGACCTGGTGGAAGGCGGTTTTGATGTCCTGTGCGTGCGCGAACTGACCGGCGGCCTGTACTTCGGCCAGCCGAAAAGCCGCACCACCCTGCCCGATGGCGACATCGAGGTGATCGACACGATGGTGTACAAAAAGAGCGAGATCGAACGCATCGCCCACGTCGCCTTCAAGGCGGCCCAGCTGCGCCGCAAGCACGTCACCTCGGTGGACAAGGCCAACGTGCTGACCAACAGCGTGCTCTGGCGCGAGACCATGGTCGAGGTGGCAAAGCAGTATCCGGACGTCACCCTCGCCCACCTGTACGTCGACAACGCCGCCATGCAGCTGATCAAGGCGCCGCGCAGCTTCGACGTCATGGTCACCGAAAACCTGTTCGGCGACATCCTCAGCGACGAAATGGCAATGATCGCCGGCAGCCTGGGCATGCTGGCCAGCGCCAGCCTGGGCAAGCCCAAGGGCGACGGCCTGTACTTCGGCCTGTTCGAGCCGAGCGGCGGCACCGCCCCCGACATCGCCGGCCAGGGCATCGCCAACCCGATCGCCCAGATCCTCTCCGCCGCCCTGCTGCTGCGCTTCTCCCTCGGCCTGGAAACCCAGGCGGTGGCCATTGAAAACGCCGTGCGCAAGGTCATCGAGGACGGCCTGCGCACCGGCGACATTTTCACCAGCGCCCCGGGCACCCGCAAGGTCAACACCCGCGAGATGGGCGACGCCATCGTCGCGGCGCTCGGCTAAGTCGGGGCTTGCAGCGCGCCGCCGGCGCGCTCCATTCGCCGGAACACCATGACCGACTGGGAACTCTGCTACGTCGAAGGCCGGACCCCCTGGGACAAGGGCGCACCATCCCCCCCGTTGCAGGCCTGGCTGCAGCGCCAGCCGCCGGGCGGCCGGGCGCTGGTGCCGGGCTGCGGCCTCGGCCACGACGTGGCCATGCTGCGCGACGCCGGCTGGGACGCCGTCGGCATCGACCTCTCCGCCACCGCCGTCGCCCTGGCCCGGGCCGCCCATCCGCAGCACGCGGAGCACCTGCTGCAAGGCGACCTGTTTGACCTGCCGGCCGACTGGCAGGGCCGCTTCGACCTGGTGCTGGAGCACACCTGCCTGTGCGCGCTGCCGCCGGAACGGCGCGCCGACTACGCCCGGGCGGTGACCCGCCTGCTGCGCCCCGGCGGCCGGCTTGCCGGCATCTGGTTCATCGACCCGGAAATGGACCCCGGCGAAAGCGGCCCGCCGTTCGGCATCCCCGTGGCGGAGCTCGACGCCCTCTGGCCGGCCGACGCCTGGCGCATCGTCGAGGACCGCATCCCCGCCGAAGCCTACCCCGGCCGCGAATCCCGCGAGCGCCTGCGCGTGCTCGAAAAACTGGCATGAGCCCAGCCCACGCCGACGAGGAGGTGGTCCGCCCCACGCAGGTGGAGGTTGATCTGGGCAAGCTGGCGGGCAACCTGGCCGCCATCCGCAGCCACTGCGACGGCGCCCGGGTCATGCCCATCCTCAAGGCCAACGCCTACGGGCACGGCCTGCTGCCGGTGGCCCGCCATCTGGTGGGCTGCGGCGCGGACAGCCTGGGCGTGGCCTTCCTGGAGGAGGGGGTGCAGCTGCGCCGCGCCGGCATCACGGTGCCGATCCTGGTGCTCGGCGGCATCGCCGGCGAGCAGATCCCGATGTTCCTCCGGCACGACCTGACGCTGACCGCCCCTTCGGTGGAAAAGCTCCGGCTCATCGAACAGGCCGCCGCCGCCCTGGGCCGCCGCGCCCGCGTGCACCTGAAGATCGACACGGGCATGGAGCGCATCGGCATCCATTATTACAACGCCCACCAACTGCTCGAGGCCAGCCTGACCTGCCGCCATGTCGACGTCGAGGGCATCTACTCGCATTTTGCCAACGCCGACAGCGCCGACCTCGGCCACGCGCGACTGCAGTTGGAGCGCTTCCTCGAAGTGCTGGACTTCTACCGCCAGCGCAGCCTGCCGGAACCGCTCCGGCACATCGCCAACAGCGCCGGCATTCTGCAGCTGCCGGAAAGCCGCCTCGACCTCGTGCGCCCCGGCATCCTGCTGTACGGCGTCTATCCCGGCCCCGACTGCGCGCGCAGCCTTGCCGTGCAGCCGGCGCTGGCCTGGAAGAGCCGCGTCGCCTACTTCAAAGTGGTGCCGGCCCACCATCCGGTCAGCTACGGCTCGACCTGGCAGAGCGACCGCCCGGTGCGCGTCGTCACCGTGCCGGTCGGCTACGGCGACGGCTACTTCCGCGCGCTGTCCAACCGCGCCCAGGTGCTCATCCGCGGCCGGCGCCGGCCGGTGATCGGCCGGGTCTGCATGGACCAGCTGATGGTCAACCTGGACGACGGCACCGCCTACAACGGCGACGAGGTCATCCTGCTCGGCGGCGACGGCGGCGAGCGCATCAGCGCCGACGACCTCGCCGCCTGGGCGGACACCATTCCCTACGAGGTGCTCACCAACATCAACACGCGCGTGCCGCGCGTCTACCTCGGCGCCTGAAAACCAGGACGCCGGCCGCGGAGGCGGCCGGCGTCGGCAAGAAACGCAGGATGGCGGCAGGGCCGCGGCTCAGCGCCAGGAGGTGATGTCGTCCTTGGTGAATTGCTGTTTGTCGGGGCCGTAGCTGTAGATGGCCGAGGTCACCGACAGTTTCTCGGGCGCCTTGCCGGAAATGACCATGTCGTTGCTCTGCTTGTCCGGGTTGTCGACGCGGTTGTCGTAGTTGGTGTCGAGAGCGATCATGTAAGGCAAGCCCCAGACGTCGACCAGCTGGACCGGCGTGCCGCCGCCCGCGCCGCCGCTCGGATCAATGATGCCGAACAGGTTGTTTTTCGCGTAGGGCAGGTCGAGGAACTTGATCTGGCGCGGGTTCATGTTGGCGCCGCCGCTGCCGGTGTCGACGTTCGCCATCAGGATGTTGATGATCGGCTGGGTGGTGCCGTCGGTGAGGAAGGGTTCGAGGTCGGTCTCGCCGCTGCCGGCATCGTCCGGGTTGATCGGGAAGCGGTTGTATTCGGTGCGGTAGTGGCCGATGGCGACCTGGATGTCCTTCATCGTCGACTTCACGCGCAGGGCGTTGGTGCGGGCCATGACGATGTTGGTCACCGGCACGGCCAGCGAAGCCAGGATGGCGATGATGACGATGACGACGAGCAGCTCGATCAGCGTGAAGCCGTGACGGAGGCGGAGTTTCAACGGAGGGGTTGTGTTCATGATGAAGAGGGGTGGAAGTGGGCCGCACTCCGCCGGCGGCGGGAAAGCCGCGGAAGCATGGCGCGATTTCAGGTTAAATCAAAAACGCGCAGCGGCGTCAACAAGCGATGAGCGGAATGCGCGGCGCGCTGCAGCGGCGGCGGTCACGCCATGAGTTATGGCGCGCGCGACCGGGTCTGCACCGCCAACTTTTCGTTGTCAACTTATGCTTGCATCCTATAATCGCACGTGAATTATCGGCGCTCAGTCCCAAACCCACATAACCAAACAAGCCCGATCACGACAACAACCCCTATGGCAAAATCAGCGAGCAAAGGCAGCAAGGCAGTGAAATACGTTTATTCCTTTGGAGCGGGAAAAGCGGATGGCGACGGTTCCATGAAAGCACTGCTGGGGGGCAAGGGAGCCAACCTCGCTGAGATGAGCCGCATCGGCCTGCCGGTGCCTCCCGGGTTCACGATCACCACGGAAGTCTGCACCTACTTCTACGCCAACAAGCGCAGCTACCCGGCCGAACTGCAGAAGCAGATGGAAGGCGGCATTGCGGCCATGGAGAAGATCATGGGCTGCAAGTTTGGCGATGCCAAGGGCATGCCGCTGCTGGTGGCCGTCCGCTCCGGCGCGCGCGACTCGATGCCCGGCATGATGGACACCATCCTCAACCTGGGCCTCAACGACCAGACCGTCCAGTCCCTCGCCGCCGCGACCAAAAACGAGCGCTTCGCCTGGGACTGCTACCGCCGCTTCGTCCAGATGTACGGCGACGTCGTGCTCGGCGTGCAGAAGCGCGAAGGTGAGGACCATGAGCCCTTCGAGACCGTCATCGAAGGCTACAAGCACGAGAAGTACCACAAGGACATCATCGACAGCGACCTGACCGCCGAAGACCAGCAGGAGCTGGTGAAGCGCTTCAAGGCGCTGGTCAAGGAGCGCACCGGCAAGGGCTTCCCGGAAAATCCCTGGGACCAGCTGCGCGGCGCCGCCGGCGCCGTGTTCGGCTCGTGGATGAACGACCGCGCGATCGTCTACCGCCGCAAGTACAACATCCCCGCCGAATGGGGCACCGCCGTCAACGTCCAGGCCATGGTGTACGGCAACACCGGCAGCGAATCCGGCTCCGGCGTGGCGTTCACCCGCAACCCGGCCAACGGCGTCAACGAGTTCTACGGCGAGTTCCTGATCAACGCCCAGGGTGAGGACGTCGTCGCCGGCGTGCGCACCCCGGAACCGGTGGCCCAGCTCGCCCAGGAGATGCCCAAGGCCTACGCGGAGCTGCTCAAGGTCCGCGCGATCCTCGAGAAGCACTTCAAGGACGTCCAGGACGTCGAGTTCACCATCCAGGAAGGCAAGCTGTTCATGCTGCAGACCCGCAACGGCAAGCGCACCGCCGCCGCCGCGCTGAAGTTCTCCATGGACATGGTCAAGGAGAAGCTCATCGACTGGGAGACCGCCATCCTGCGCAACCCGGCCGAGCAGCTCGACCAGCTGCTGGCGCCGATCTTCGACCACGCCGACGTGCGCAACGCCAAGGCCATCGCCACCGGCCTGCCCGCCGGCCCCGGCGCCGCCTCCGGCAAGATCTACCTCAACGCCGACCGCGCGGCCGCCGCCGAGCAGAAGGGTGAGAAGGTGCTGCTGGTCCGCAACGAGACCTCCCCGGAAGACCTGCGCGGC
Source organism: uncultured Prosthecobacter sp. (assembly GCA_964472185.1). Taxonomy (GTDB): domain Bacteria; phylum Verrucomicrobiota; class Verrucomicrobiia; order Verrucomicrobiales; family Verrucomicrobiaceae; genus Prosthecobacter. Next base: position 12,478 of record CAYYJK010000034.1, on the reverse strand, counting down.
ATGATCGCCGCCGAAGGCATCCTCACCGCCAAGGGCGGCGTCTCCTCGCACGCCGCGCTGGTCGCCCGCCAGATGGGCAAGGTCTGCATCTGCGGCGCCTCCGCCCTGGCGATCGACTACGACAAGAAGACGGTCACCGTCGCCGGCAAGACCTTCAAGGAAGGCGACTTCCTGAGCATTGACGGCACCAGCGGCACCGTTTACGGCGGCCAGCTGAAGACCGCCCCGTCCGAGATCATCACCGGCATGATCAGCGGCGACAAGGCCGCCCAGGCGACCGAGAAGTTCCAGCACTTCAACCAGCTCATGAGCTGGTGCTCCAAGGTCACCCGCCTGCAGGTGCGCACCAACGCCGACAACCCCGAGCAGACCCGCAACGCCATCGCGTTCGGCGCCCAGGGCATCGGCCTGACCCGCACCGAGCACATGTTCTTCGAGGGCGACCGCATCGACGCCATGCGCGAGATGATCCTGGCCGACAACGAGGCCGACCGCCGCAAGGCCCTGGCCAAGCTGCTGCCCTACCAGCGCGAGGACTTCACCGGCATCTTCGAGTCCCTCAAGGGCCTGCCGGCGACGATCCGCCTGCTCGACCCGCCGCTGCACGAGTTCCTGCCGCACACCACCAAGCAGCAGAAGGAGCTGGCCGAGAAGCTCGGCATCAGCGCCGACAAGATCGCTCACCGCGTCGAGTCCCTGCACGAGTTCAACCCGATGCTCGGCCACCGCGGCTGCCGCCTCGGCATCGCCTACCCGGAAATCACCGAGATGCAGGCCCGCGCCATCTTCGAAGCCGCGGCCGACGTCGCGAAGAAGAAGATCAAGGTCAAGCCCGAGGTGATGATCCCGCTGGTCGGCTTCAAGAAGGAGCTCGACCTCCAGACCGAGATCGTCCATCGCGTCGCCGCCGAGGTCATGGCCGAGAAAAAGGTCAAGTTCGACTACATGGTCGGCACCATGATCGAAGTCCCGCGCGGCGCCCTCACCGCCGACGAGATCGCCCAGACCGCCGAATTCTTCTCCTTTGGCACCAACGACCTCACCCAGACCGCGCTCGGCATCAGCCGCGACGACATGGGCTCGTTCCTCATGCCCTACACGGAGTCGGAGATCTTCAAGAAGAACCCGTTCGCCACGCTGGACACCACCGGCGTCGGCCAGCTCATCAAGATCGCCATCGAGAAAGGCCGTTCGACCAACCCCGGCATCAAGCTGGGCATCTGCGGCGAGCACGGCGGCGATCCGGACAGCGTCAAGTTCTGCCACCAGGTGGGCCTGACCTACGTCAGCTGCAGTCCTTTCCGAGTCCCCGTCGCCCGCCTTGCCGCCGCGCAGGCCGCGATTGAGGAGAAGCGCGCCGCCGCCAAGGCCGCCGCTGGAGCCCCTGTCCGTGGAAGCAGCTCCGCTGCAACCGCGGCTAAACCAACAAGCAAAGCAACCAACAACAAGAGGAACAACAACATGGCTAAGAAAGCTGCAAAAAAGGCCGCGCCGAAGAAGGCCGCCGCTCCGAAAAAGGCCGCTGCTCCGAAGAAAGCCGCTAAGAAGGCTGCTCCGAAGAAGGCCGTGAAGAAGGCCGCCGCTCCGAAAAAGGCCGCTGCCCCGAAAAAGGCCGCTGCTCCGAAGAAAGCCGCCAAGAAGGCTGCTCCGAAGAAGGCTGCGAAGAAGTAACCGGTCGGTCTCGCTTGAGACCGTCATCACGGCGAAGTGATTCGCCTTCAAAAGCCCTGTGGGGAGATCTCCCCACAGGGCTTTTCGCATCCCGGCCTGACGCGGCGAGAAAGTCCCTGCACCGGCGCGGACGTTCTGCTAACCTGTCCTCCGCCCCTGTGAACTCCGACTTCGCCCTCCTGCACCGCCTGCTGCGCCAGCGCCTCGACGTCATCGCCGACCACGCCTGGCGCGACCGCGACCCGGCGGCGCACCTGGACGCCCTGCGCGGCGTTTCCGAAGCCATCCAGGCCGAGCACGCCCGCCTGCGCCCGCAGCTGCCGCCGCGCCTGCAGCACTACCTGCAGCAGTCCAGCCTGCAGAAGGCGCTCGAGTACCTCGAGCAGGAGGCTTGAGCCGCTCAGCAGCTTCAGGGCGGCTGATTTGAGCGAAGCTTCGGGATTGAGCCCGGCGTTTATTTTGGTAAGCTTAGAAGTCTAATTGTCTGAGTTAACCTCGCCTCACACCGCCCATGGCCGCCGAACTCGCCAAATCCCGCCCGGTCCGCGCCCGGGTTCAGGAAAAGGAAAGCCCCTGGAACGACGCCTTCGGCATCGCCCTCCTGGTGGTCGCGGCCATGTATCTGCTGGCCCTGGTTTCCTACGACCCGCGCGACTTGCCGTCCTGGAGCCATCTCAGCCCGACCGACCAGCCGAATCTGGTGACGCACAACTTCATCGGCCGGATCGGCGCGCTGCTGGCCGGCTACTCCCTCTTCGTGGCCGGCATGGCCACGTACCTGCTGCCGTTCAGCCTGACCTGGTTCGGCGTCTGCAAGCTGGCCTCCAACGTCCGGGTCACGGGCCGTTCCTGGCTGGGAGTGGCGTTGATGCTGCTCAGCGCCGCCGCCCTCCTCGAGGTGCAGGATCTGCTCAACCAGCATGACGACGTCACCCCCCTGGGCGGCGGCGGCGGCCTCGGCTACCTGATCGGCGGCAGCCTGCTGGCCAACCTGCTGGGCAAGGTCGGCTCGACCGTCCTGCTCGCCGGCATCTACGCGGTCGGCTTCTTCCTGGCCAGCGGCCTGCACCCGCTCGACGCCCTGCACGCCATCCGCCAGGAGATCACCCAGGCCTGGGCAACCTGGCAGGTCCGGCGCGAGCTCGCCGCTCAGCGCGCCAGCCAGGAATCCGCCACCGCAGCCCCCCCGGCCCGGGCCCGGCGCCGGGCTGCCGACACCGCCGCGGACGAAGCGCCGCGCACGCCCCTGGTCACGCCGGAACTCGGGCTCACCTTCGAGCCGCCGAAGCCGAAGATCATCGACTCCTCGGCCCCGCGCCCGCACAGCAGTTCACCCGACAAGCCGCGCCTGTCGGAGGTGTGGGAGAAGAAACGCGCCCAAAAGATGGAACAGGCGCCGCACGGATCGCTGGGCAACCTGGCGGTGCGTTTCAAGGACTACAAGCTGCCGGAACTCGACCTGCTGTCCTGGCCGGACGAATCGCAGCGCACGCCGACGGACAAGGGCGAACTGCTCGCCAACCAGGAGACCATCATCCGCGCCCTGGCCAGCTTCGGCGTCAAGGTCGAGGCCGGCGACATCACCCGCGGTCCGGCCATCACGCGCTACGAAGTGCGCCCGGTCGACGGCCTGCGCGTGGCCAAGATCGCCGCGCTGAGCGACGACATCGCCCGCGCCACCTGCGCCGAGCGCATCAACATCCTGGCGCCCATCCCGGGCAAGGACACCGTCGGCATCGAGCTGGCCAACCGCGACAAGACCATCGTGCCGATCCGCGAACTGCTCGAGGACGACGTCTTCACCAGCGGCAAGGCCAAGCTGCCCATCGCCCTCGGCAAGGACGTGTACGGCAAAACCATCATCGGCGACCTCGCCGCCATGCCGCACCTGCTCGTCGCCGGCGCCACCGGCTCCGGGAAGTCCGTCTGCATCAACGGCATCATCACCAGCCTGATCTGCCGCTTCGCGCCGGATGAGCTGCGCTTCATCATGATCGACCCGAAGGTGGTGGAAATGCAGACCTATGCGGACCTGCCGCACCTGGCCGTGCCCGTCGTCACCGACCCGAAGAAGGCGCTGCTGGCCCTGCGCTGGGTCGTGCGCGAGATGGAGACGCGCTACCAGATGTTCGCCCACGAAGGCTGCCGCAACTTCGAGACCTTCAACAACCGCAACCGCAAGCGCGCCGCCGCCAACGAGGCCCGCCGGGCCGCGGAGGCCGCCGCCGCCGAGGCCGCCGGACTGAGCGCCGGCACCGACGACGCGCGCGTCTCCGCCGCCTTCGCCCAAGCCGCAGCCCAGGAACCGCCCGCCGCGACGGAGGCCGAAACGCCGGCCGACGACGCCGAAGCCGCGCCGCTGAACGAGCACGGCGAGTGGGTCGGCGATTCCCAGCCGCCGCCGCCGCCGCGCCCGCAGATGCTGATTCCCGACACCCTGCCCTACATCGTCGTCATCATCGACGAGCTCGCCGACCTCATGCAGACCGCACCGGCGGACATCGAAGTCGCCATCGCGCGCATCACCCAGATGGCGCGCGCCGCCGGCATCCACCTGATCGTCGCCACCCAGACGCCGCGCGCCGACGTCATCACCGGCGTCATCAAGGCCAACATTCCGACGCGCATCGCCTTCCAGGTCTCCTCCGCGCTCGACAGCCGCGTCATCCTCGACCGCAAGGGCGCCGAAAACCTCGTCGGCAAGGGCGACATGCTGTACGTGCCGCCGGGCGGCGCCCAGCCGATTCGCAGCCAGGGCGCGCTGGTCACCGACGACGAAATCCACGCGGTGGTCGCCTGCTGCGTCGCCCAGGGCAAGCCGGTGTTCGACGTCAAGGTCGACGACGAAACCGGCGAGATGGACGGCGACGATGACGGCGACGGCGGCGGCATCAACAGCGAGGAGGAGGAGACGCTCGAACGCTGCCTGGAGGTCATCCGCCAGGAGAAAAAGGCCTCGACCAGCCTGTTCCAGCGCCGTCTGAAGCTCGGCTACGGGCGCGCGGCGCGCATGATGGACATCCTGGAGGACCGCGGCATCATCGGCCCGGGCGACGGCGCCAAGCCGCGGGAAATCCTGGTCGACATGGACATGATCTAGGCCTGCCAGGCGGCGGCGGCGCCGACGAACTCTGTTGGCGACAGCGCAGAAGTGCGCCATACTGGAGGACTGATTCTCCAGTCATGACTGAACCCGACGCGACGACTCCCGACACGCCCGCCCCGCAGCCCGCGGGTCTGGTCGACCTTTCCGACCTGCGCATGATGCCCGCCTGGGTCGCCGGCATGGGCAGCACCAGCAACCTGAACAAGTACGCGGAGCGCGAAGATCGCGGTCCGCGCCGCGGCGGAGACTCCTTCGACCGCCGGGGCGGTCCGCCGCGCCGCGACGGCGGCGGTCCCGGTCGCGACCGCGGCGATTTCCGTCCGCGCGGCGACCGCCGAGACGGCCCTCCGGGCCGCGGCCGCGACCGTCAGGAGCGCGGCCCGCGCCGTTTCGACAACCGCGACGAAGGCCGGCCGCAGCGCGAATGGGTGGAAATTCCCAAGGACATCAACGTCGTCATCGAGCCCGAGGACAAGGCCGCCGAGATGCTCGCCAACCACATCCGCAGCAGCGGCCACGCGTTCAGCATGTTCGACGCTGCGCGCCTGGTGCTCGGCGAGGGCGACCGCTTCCACGCGCGCTTCAGCTGCGCGGCGGAGCGCGCGACCGGCCTGTTCGTGACACCGGCCGACGGCGGGCTGTTCCTCAGCCGCGACGAAGCGCTCAACCACATCCTGCGCGGCAGCGCCCTGGAGACCTACTACCGGGCCGAGGAGATCGAACTGGAGGAGCCGAAGGGCGACTTCAAGAGCATCGGCGTCTGCGGCTTCTCGGGCGAACTGCTCGGCCCGCCCAGCCACCACAGCTTCCAGACCGCCCTGCTGCGGCTGCACCGCGAACGCTTCAACCACCTGCCGCTGGAGGACTACAAGCGCCGCGTGCGCGTCGAGACCAGCGAGGACCTGGTCGCCCGCTGGAAGGAGCAGCAGCGCAAGGGCCGCCGCTGGACCCATCTGGCCGCGCCCGAAGGCGCTGAACCGGCGGCGTTCAACAGCCGCGGCGAGGTCGAGGCGCACTTCCGCCGCACCCACGCCGACGACGCCGTTCATGAGGCGCGCGAAGTCGTCATTCCCGGCAACCACGACAAGGCGAAGATGTCGCACGTGCTCTTCCTGCTGCTGCGCAACGCCGTGGAAAACGCCCGCCGGCACCTGTTTGAAATGTCGCAGAAACTCGGCGGCGGCTTCGAGCGCCGCGGCCTCAAGCTGTTCAAGCGCCGCGCCGGCAAGCTGTTCGTCTGCCGGGTCAAACCGCGCGCCGTCGACCCCGGCGTGGTGTTCTCCGAACGCATCGCCCGCATCGTCGAGGTGCTCAAGGGCGCTTCCGGCATGCCGCTGGCCAAGCTGGTCGACACCCTCCTGCCCGTTGCCGAGGCTGCCGCCGCCCCTGCGGACGCGCCGCCGGCCGCCGAAGGCGACGCCAAACCGGCGCTGAGCGACGAGCAAATCGCCGTGCTCAAGGACATCCGCTGGCTGACCAACGAAGGTTACGTGATCGAGTACAGCGACGGCATGGTCTTCCTGGGCGTGCAAGGGGAACCGCAGCCGCCCAAGGCCGCCGCCGGCAAAGCCGCGGTCACCGAACCGGCCGCGGAATCCGCGACCGAAACGGCTTCTGAGGAAGTGCTGCCAACGGCAGCGCCGGCAGGCAGCGAGCCGGCCGGGGAAGCTCCGGCCGAGGAAGCCCCTGCGGCAGCGACCACCCCTGAAGTCGTCGCACCTGAAGTCGTCGCACCTGAAGTCGTCGCACCTGAAGTCGCCGCGGCGGAAACGCCTGAGGCGTCCGACAAAACGCAAGAGCCTGCCGTTTGAGGCAGGCTCTTCGGAGCGGGGTTGCGGGCCGGTGACGGCCCGCGCCTCAGCCGCCGGGATCAGTCTTCCCAGCGCCGCGGCTTGAAGCCGCCACCGCCACCGCCGTAGGGCTTGCGACCCTGGGCATTGGATTTGCCGTAGGGCTTGCGGGCATAACCGCCGCCGCCACCGCCAAAGCCGCCGGGCTTGCGCGGTCCGAAGCTGCGGCGCGGACGCTCGCCACCGCCCTCCTGGCGGTCGGCCAGATCCATGCGCACGTCGCGGCCGCGGTAGTTGGTGCCCGCCACCGTGGTCATGACGGTTTCCACATGATCCTCCGGCACCTCGACGTAGCTGCATTTCTCGAAAATCTCGATCGTGCCCAGGCTGCCGCTCGGGATCTTCGCGGTGTTGTAAATCATGCCGGCGATGTCGCCCGGACGGGCGTTGTCCATGCCGCCGATGTTGACGAACAGCCGCACCATGCCCGAGCGCGGCCCCTGCTGGACAAACGAGCGCGAGCGCATGGGCGCGGGACCGAAGTCGTCGCGCGGCTCCTGCCGGGCCGGCGCCTCGGGGCGCCGGGCGGCTTCCTCGCGCGCGCCTTCGGCAGGCGCGCCCGCAGCGGCCGCTTCGGCGTTCTGGCCGCTGACCGCGGCCTGGGCGCGCGGAACGAACTCACGCTGCGCCGGGGCGTTTTTGGCCGGCTGCCGGTCTTCGAGGATCTGCTCGCCTTCGCGCGAAAACTCCTTCATCCAGAGGTCCAGAAGGG
>CAYYJK010000034.1:3201-5039 GCA_964472185.1 uncultured Prosthecobacter sp. | reverse complement strand
TCGAGGATCTGCTCGCCTTCGCGCGAAAACTCCTTCATCCAGAGGTCCAGAAGGGCGCTCATGATGTCGGTCGGCGTGAAGCCGGCGTCCAGCAGGCGCTGCACCGTGTGCTCATGCGAGCTGAAGCTGCCGGCCTCCAGGGTTGCCTTGAGCTTTTCAAAGCTCTGGTCGACGCGCGTGGCCTCCAGCTCCTCCTGCGAAGGCACCTTGGCGCGCGTCACCTTGGCGTTGGTGAAGCGCTGGATGCGCTGCATGAGGTAGATCTCGCGGCCGGCGACGAGGCTGACCGCCGTGCCCTTGCGGCCGGCGCGGCCGGTGCGGCCGATGCGGTGGACGTAGTCCTCGGTGTCGTAGGGCAGCTCGTAGTTGACGATCAGGTCGATGTCATTGACGTCGAGACCGCGCGCGGCGACGTCGGTGGCGACCAGCACCTCGATGGTGCCGTTGCGGAAGTTGCGCATGACGCGCTCGCGCATGACTTGGTTGAGGTCGCCGTGCAGGCGGTCGGCGGCGTAGCCGCGGCCGACCAGGGCATCGGTGACGTCGTCCACCGCCTTCTTGGTGTTGGCGAACACGATGCTGAGGCGCGGGGCGTCCATGTCGAGCACGCGGCAGAGGACCTCGGTCTTGCTGCGCCCCTGGACCTCGTAGTAGCGCTGCTCGATGGTCGGCACGGTCATCGCCTTCTGCTCGATGGTGATGGTGGCCGGATTCTTGGTGTAGCGGTCGATCAGGCGGCGGATGCGCGGATCGAAGGTCGCGGAAAAGAAAATGGTCTGGCGCTCCTCGGGCACCGCCTGCATGAGCCGCTCGATCTCGTCGGCAAAGCCCATGTCGAGCATCTCGTCGGCCTCGTCGAAGACCAGCGTCTTGAGCTCGTCCAGGCGCAGCGTGCCGCGGTCGACGAAGTCCAGGATGCGGCCGGGGGTGCCGACGACGATCTGGGAGCCCATCTGCAGGGCGCGGATCTGGCGGTCGTAGGAGGAGCCGCCGTAGACCGGCGTGGCGCGCACGCCTTCCTTGAAGCTGGCGACCTTGTGGATTTCCGCGCAGACCTGCATGGCGAGCTCGCGGGTCGGGCACATGATCAGCGCCTGCGGGGCGCGGCTGGCGGCGTCGATGCGCTGCACGGCGGGCAGGCCGAAAGCGAGGGTCTTGCCCGAACCGGTCTGGCTCTGGCCGACAACGTCACGGCCGGTGAGGGCGACGGGAATGGCCTGGGCCTGGATGGGGGAGGGTTGTTCGAAGCCCTGGGCTTCGATGGCTTTGAGGAGCTCCGGGGCAAGGCCCAGCTCGGCGAACGTGGTTTCCATGGATGTTTTGACAGACCGGCAGGTTGGCTTCCAAAGGCGGGCAACCTGTCGCAGTAAGGGCGTCTCGCTGTGGCGGAGACGGATTCCCGCCGAATAGGGCGGGCTACATGGCAAACTTCGGCCCCAAGTGGGGAAGCGGCATAAAACCGGCTGGCATGATTCCACGGATCCCGGGAATGGCAAGCGGGGATTGTCCCGGGGGCGGCCCGCGGCGTGGGCGGACCGGAAAAAGGCTTGGAACCCGGACGGGCCGCGGCGTTAGTTCCGGATGACCCGCCGCCCCTTCCTCACCGCCTGTCTCGCCGGCCTGGCCGGCCGTTTGCCCGCCCGCGGCGCCGCGACCGCCGCGCCGGCGATCCAGGTGCGCACGATCACCCGCGGACCGAAGTTCCACTGGTTCGCCTACTACGACAAGCTGCAGTTCAGCCCGGACAACCGCTTCGTGCTTGGCAACCAGGTCGATTTCGAACACCGCTCGCCGAAGCCGGACGACGTCATCCAGGTCGGCATGGTCGACCTGCAGGA
>CAYYJK010000034.1:0-3101 GCA_964472185.1 uncultured Prosthecobacter sp. | reverse complement strand
GGCGTCCTGGCGCCGGCCGACGCCGGACTGTGGAAGATCGACCTGGAAACCGGCCGCCAGGAGCTGCTCATCACCTTCGCCCAGGCCGCGGCGATCCCCCATGAGGGCGGCTTCAGCCCGAATGCCAAGCACTGGTTCAACCACCTGCTGGTCTCGCCCGACGGCCGCCGGTTCATTTTCCTGCACCGCTGGAAGGGCGACGGCGACCGCAGCTTCCACACCCGGCTGTTCACCGCCAACGCCGACGGCACCGACCTGTACATCCTCGACCCCCTGGGCAAGACCTCGCACTTCGTCTGGCGCGATCCCGAACATGTCTGCGCCTGGGCCTACCACCCCAGCCACGGCGAACGCTTTTACGTGTTCAAGGACAAGACCCGCGAGGTCGAGGTGGTCGGCAAGGACCGGATGCCGGTCAACGGCCACAACACCTACGTGCCGGGCACGAACCACGAGTGGATCCTGAACGACAGCTACCCGAACCGGCAGCGCATGCAGATCCCCTACCTCTACCATGTGCCCAGCGACCGGCGAATCGACCTGGGCGAGTTCTACAGCCCGGCCTTCTACACCGGCGAGTGGCGCTGCGACACGCACCCGCGCACCAGCCGCGACGGCCAGTGGGTCTGCATCGACTCGCCGCACCAGGGCGGCCGGCAGATGTACCTGATCCGCATCGCCGAGCTGATCCGGCCCTGAGCCACCCGGGGCGCCCGCACATCTTCCCGGCATCCCCGCTTGACTCGGCGGAGCAGGGGCGGCACTTTGCCGGCCCTTTTTCCACCCCCAACCTATGGCCCAAGAAACCTCCCTCATCCTGCTCAAGCCCGATTGCGTCGCCCAGGGCCTCAACGGCGAAGTCCTCAAGCGTTTTGAAGCGGAAGGTTTCCGGGTGCGCGGCATCAAGATGCTCCAGCTCACCGACGCGCTGCTGCAGGACCACTACGCGCACATCGCCGACAAGCCGTTCTTCCCGGAAGTCGCCGGCTTCATGAAGAGCAAGCCGGTCATCGCCGTCGCCCTCGGCGGCGACAACGTCATCGCCCACGTCCGCGACCTGCTCGGCCCGACCGACTCCAAGGCGGCCCCCAAGGGCACCATCCGCGGCGATTTCGGCAGCGACAAGATGACCAACGTCGTGCACGCCTCCGACTCCCCGGAAGCGGCCGCGGTGGAGCTGAATCGCTTCTTCAAGGACGGCGAAATCTTCCAATACTGACCCCAAACCGCGCAAAAACACGTTTCGGAGTTGACGCCCCGGCGTCCCGGGCTAGTTTCGCGCCCCAATTTTTTCCAGGAGCACCTTATGGCTAAAGTCTGTCAAATCACCGGCGTCACGGTCACCCGCGGCCACCACATCCACCGCAGCGGTAAAGCGAAGAAGGAAGGCGGTATCGGCAAGCACATCACCAAGCGCGTGAAGCGCGTGATCTTCCCGAACCTGCGCCAGAAGCGCATCTGGGTGCCGGAACTGAACAAGTTCGTGACCGTCAAGCTCACCGCCCGCGCGCTGAAGACGCTCGACAAGAACGGCGCCTACAAGACGCTGAAGGCCGCCGGCCTGATCTGAACCCTTTTGATGGTTGATGGTGTTTGAGGGCAGGCCGTGTGGCCTGCCCTTTTCCGTGCCCGGACGGCGTGCCGATCTTGCCGTTCCCGCCGCCCGCCTTGTTTCCCCGTCACCGGCATTTGCCTGAGCGCCTCCCCGGCTCCACTGTAGCCGCCCAACCCTCCTCCCCAACAACACCATGAACCTGACTCGCACCGCCTACGGAACCTGGAGTGGCGGCAAATTCATGCACTTCGGCGAGATGCTCGACGACGAGCGCTACATCGCCATGATCCGCCGCGCCTTCGACCAGGGCGTGCGCACCTTCGTCACCGCCGACGTCTACGGCGCCGGCCGGGCCGACAGCATGCTCGGCGAGGCCCTGAAAGGCCTGCCGCGCGACGAATACTGCCTGGTCGGCATCGTCGGCCACGACTTTTACGGCGGCCTGCGCGCCGGCGCCAAGGGCTATCCGCGCTTCACCGAGCCCGGCCTGCGCGGCCCGGCGGAATACGCGGGCTATCTGGAGATGGCCACTGAGGAGTCGCTGAAGCGCTGCGGCGCCAGCAAGTTCGACTGCCTGATGCTGCACAACCCGGACACCGTCGGCTACACCAGCACGGCGGTCTGGGACGGCCTGAGCGCCCTCAAGGAACGCGGCCTGACCGACCGCCTCGGCATCGCCCCCGGCCCGGCCAACGGCTTCACCCTCGACATCATCGACTGCTTCGAGCGCTTCGGCGACCGCATGGACTGGGCGATGATCATCCTCAACCCGTTCGAACCCTGGCCGGGCCAGCACGTGCTGCCCGCCGCCCAGAAACACGGGATCGACATCCTGGCGCGTGTCGTCGACTACGGCGGCATCTTCCACGACGACGTCAAGCCGGGCCACAAGTTCCGCGATGGCGACCACCGCAGCTTCCGGCCCACCGGCTGGGTCGAGCACGCCTGGGAGAAGCTGGAGAAGATCCGCCCGTACGCCGAGCGGCACGGGCTGTCCATGATGCAGCTGGCCTGCCAGTGGAACCTGGCGCAGGCGCCGGTGAAGAGCGTTGTGCCGACCCTGATCCAGGAAGCCGGCGAAGGCGCCCGCAGCATCGAAAGCAAGCTCGACGAACTGGCGGCGCTGCCCGCGGACATCCGCCTCAGCCCGGCGGATGTCGAGGCGATCCGCGCGATCGGCGACAACACCGGCTGCATGCTGCTCAAGGGCGCCAGCCAGCGCCACGAAGGCCAAGAAGCGCGCGCCGACGAATGGCCGATGCGACCGGAGCTGCTGAGCCTGGCTGCGCGCTGGGATCTGGGCAGCGCCTGGTGACCCGCCAGCCCGGGCGCCCGCCACGGCGGGCGCCTGCGGCCGCGCCGGCCCCTGTCAAAAAAACAAGGCGGAATCCCGGAGGATTCCGCCTTGCTGCATTCAGAAAAGGCTCTGGAGGGCAGGCTTACCAGCGGTCGCCTTCGCCCTTGCCACCGCGGTCCCAGCTCTTGCCGCCGCGGCCACCGCCGCCGCCGCCGCCACCGTAGCCGCCACGGCCACCGCCGCCGCCAC
>CAYYJK010000033.1:0-19564 GCA_964472185.1 uncultured Prosthecobacter sp. | reverse complement strand
GTCCCGCCCCGCACCCCGGAACGCCTGCGCCACCACTTCGAGGTCGAGCGCGAACTGGCGGCCCGCCTGCGCCAGTCCACCCGCGAACAGCGCACCCGGCTTTTCGGCCAGCTGTACAACGAGCTGTTCGAGCGCGTGCCCGATCATCCGCGTCTGACCCGGCGCGACACGCCCGAGGACAGCCGGCGCAAGGTGGCTTCGCAGCTGCGCCTGCTGGAGCCCTTCCTGACGCCGGACACGACCCTGCTGGAGTTCGCCCCCGGCGACTGCCGGCTGGCCGCGGCCGCCGCCGCGCGGGTGAAGAAGGTCATCGGCGTCGACATCTCCGACCAGCGGGCGGCCGACGAGGCGTCGCCGCCGAATCTGGAGCTGGTGGTCTACGACGGCTACCAGCTGAACGTGCCGGAGGGCTCGGTCGACGTCTGCTTCAGCTACCAGTTCCTCGAGCATCTGCATCCGGACGACATCGATCCGCACTTCGCGATGGCGCGGCGGGTGCTGCGGCCGGGCGGGGTGTACGTGTTCGACACGCCGCACCGCTACAGCGGTCCGCATGACATTTCCGCCTGCTTCGGCGACACGCTGGAGTGCTTTCACTTCCAGGAATGGACGCACCGGGAGATGCGCCGGGTGCTGCGCCGGCACGGCTTTTCGCGCAGCTGGGTGTTCCGGTTCGGCCGGCCCCAGCGCAGCCGGCTGCTGAATGCGGCCGTGGATGCCGTTGAACTGCTGCTGAGCCCGCTGCCGCAGCGCCTGCGCCGGCTGCTGTGCCGCCGCCTGCTGCCCTCGGTCGGCCTGGCGGCCGTGGCCGACTGACCGCCCCGCCCATGACTGCCCAGGAACCTCCGCTCAAGGTGCTGCACGTGCTCGACTCGCTCGCGCCGGGCGGGCTGGAGAACGGCGTGGTCAACGTCGCCAGCCGGCTGCAGGGGCGCGGGTTCGACCTGCACGCCGCCTGCCTGCGCTTCCGCGGCGACTTTGCCGAGCGCATGCCGCGGCCGGAGCAGGTGGTGGTGCTGGGCAAGACCGGCGGCTTTTCGCCGCGGGCGGTGCTGGCGCTGCGCCGGCACATCCGCGCCACCGGCGCCGAGGTCATCCACAGCCACAACCTGGGCACGCTGATCTACGCGGTCCTGGCCACCCTCGGCGGCCGCACGCATCCGATCGTGCACGGCGAACACGGCCAGCTGCAGCCGCAGGACCTGACCCCCAAGCGCCTGGCCCAGCGCCGCTGGTTTTTTCAATGCTGCCGGCGCATCCATGTCGTCAGCGGCAGCATGCGCGAGCACCTGCACGACCTCGGCCTGGATCCGCAGGCGCGGGTGCTGGTGACGCCCAACGGCGTCGACAGCGACCGCTTCCAGCCGGCGCCCGACCGGGACCGGGCGAAGGAGGCGATCGGTCTGGCGGCCGGGGATGTCGTCGTCGGCATCGTCGGCCGGCTCGTCGCCCTCAAGCGTCATGAAATGCTGTTCGACGCCTTTGCCGCGCTGGCGGCGGAGCTGCCGCGGCTGCGCCTGCTGGTCGTCGGCGACGGCGGTGCGGAGCGCGAGCGCCTGATCGAGGCGATGCGCGCGCATCCGCAGGCCGGCCGCATCCTCTGGGCCGGGCATCAGAACCGGCTGGCGCCCTACTACCAGGCGATGGACCTGCTGGCGGCGCCGTCGGAGATCGAGGGGCTGTCGAACGCCGTGCTGGAGGCGATGGCCTGCGGCGTGCCGGTGCTGGCGCATGCGGCCTGCGGCAATGCCGAAGTCATCCGCGACGGCGACAACGGCTACCTGGCGCAGATTGATGATGCCGGCACCCTGGCCGGCTGCCTGCGGCGGGTTCTGGGCGATCCGGCCGCGTTGACGGCGGCGGGCGCGGCGGCGCGGGCGAGCGTGCTCGAACGCTACTCCATGGACGCCATGGTGGACGGCTACCGGCAGATGTACCGCGCGGCGCGGTCGTGAGGCGGCTCAGGGCAGCAGGGCGTCGGGGACGTCGGTGAAGATGTCCTTGAGACCCTCGTCAGGAACGGCGCCGTTGCGGATGCCTTCGAGGCGGCGCCGGCTGCCGCGCTCGCTCGAGGGGCGGTTGGCGGTGCGCTGGACGAGGTCGCTGATCAGCGGGGCGGCGACCACCGCGCTGGCGGCCAGCAGGGTCAGCGAAATCACGTTCGAGGAGCTGCGGCTCATGCCCCGCCCGAACAGGATGCCCAGGGCGCAGCCGGCGGCGGCGGGGGCGATCACGCTGGCATAGGATTCGTAGCGGTTCTCGGCGGTGGACTCGGGAGGCATGATGCCGGCAACCTAGCATCGCGCGAAGATTCTCCAAAGTGGAATTTGCTCGGCGTGGCGAATGCTTCATCGTCGGCAGGCATGCACCCGACCGCCCCGCCGCCCCGCTACGCCCTGATCCTCGCCGGCGGCAGCGGCCAGCGCTTCTGGCCGATCAGCCGGGACACGCGGCCCAAGCAGCTGCTGAAGTTTTTCGGTGACAAGACCCTGCTGGAGATGACCCTCGACCGGCTGGAAGGCGTGGTGCCGCGGGACCACATCGTGGTGCTGACCAACCGCCAGCAGGAAGCGGCGGTGCGCGAGCTGCTCAAGGATCTGCCGGCGGAGAACATCATCGCCGAACCTGAAAAGCGCGACACCGCCCCGGCGATCGCGCTCGGCGTCGGCTGGGTGGTCGCCCGCGACCCCACGGCGACGATGATGGTTCTGCCGGCCGACCACCTCATCCGCGACGTCGGCGAATACCGGCGCATGCTCGATGCCGCCGCGCGCGCCGCCGAGGCGGCCTGCAGCCTGATCACCATCGGCATCAAGCCGACCTGGCCCTGCCCCAGCTACGGCTACATTGAGCGCGGCCAGCGCGCCTCGCCGCTGGGAGTGTCCGACGCCGTGGTGTACGAGGTCACCCGCTTCCGCGAAAAGCCGAATCCGGACCTGGCCGAGCACTTCATCAACCAGGGCAACTTCACCTGGAACGCCGGCATGTTCATCTGGACGATTCCGGCGATCTTCAGCGAGCTGAGCCGCCACTGCCCGCCGCTGGCCGACTTCATTTCCGAGCTGCGCAATTCCAAGGACTTCGCCGCCACCGTCAGCCGCCAGTTCGGCAAGCTGCCCAAGCTGTCGATCGACTACGCCCTCATGGAGCGGGCTTCGCGGGTGCTCAACCTTGAGGCGACCTTCGACTGGGACGACGTCGGCAACTGGACCTCGGTCGGCCACTACCTGGACAAGGACGAGCACGGCAACCAGCACAACTGCGCCCTGTCGCTGCTCGACTCGGCCGGCAATCTGGTGTTCTCGCAGACCGGCCAGCACGTGGCCCTGCTGGGCGTGCAGGACCTGATCGTCGTGTCGGCGCCCGACGCCCTGCTGATCACCAACCGCGCCCACGCCGAAAGCATCAAGAAGCTGACCGACCTGCTGCCGTCCGAACTGCGCTGAGGTGCCCTGACATGCCCGCCGACCCGCCAGCCTGGTACGTGGTGCATGCCCGCCCCAAATGCGAGCATCTGGCCGCCGCCCTGATGCGCGAGCTGCCCGGCGTCGAGAGCTACTGCCCGCGCATCCGCTTCCAGCGCAGCACCCGCCGCGGCAAGGTCTGGTTTGTCGAGGCCCTGTTCCCCGGCTACCTGTTCGTCCGCTTCGACCCCGAACTCTCCCTGCGCGCCGTCCGGCACGCCCAGCACGTCATCCGGGTGGTCGAATTCGGCGGTCGCCTGTGTGCGGTGCCCGACGCCGTCATCGACCTGCTGCGCACCGAGATGGCCGGCGCGGAGGTGTGCGAGGTCAGCGTCGCCGTCCGGGTGGGCGACACCGTGGAGATGGCCGAGGGGCCGATGCGCGGCCTGCGGGGCATCGTCAGCAGCATCCACAGCGGCCGGGAGCGGGTGAAGATCCTGCTCGAATTCCTCGGCCGGGAGAGCCTGGTCGAGGTGCCGGCCGCCCAGCTGCTGACCGAGCAGACGCCGCGCTCGGCCCTGGCGGCCGGGCCGCTGCGCGCGCGGACGCCGTGAGGCGCCGGGGTCGGGCGGACGGGGCGTTCGCCGTCAGGCGGGCCCTGCGCGAACGGCCGCAGGCGGCCAGGCAACGGGCGGATCGTCCCCGTCAGCCCCGTCCGCCGTCCGGCCTGCAACTCATCTTGCCCCCGGCGCCGAGTGTGTTAGGTTGCCCGTCCCCGGCCAGCCCCTGCGGGCGTGCCGGCCTCTTTTTTTCATTCAAAGGTCACACACCATGGGCAAAACACTCTTCGAAAAAGTCTGGGAATCTCACGTCGTCGGCACGCTTGCGAACGGCCAGACGCAGCTGCTGATCGACACCCACCTTGTCCACGAAGTGACCAGCCCGCAGGCCTTCGGCATGCTGCGCGATCTCGGCCTGAAGGTCGCCTACCCGCACCGCACCTTCGCGACGGTCGACCACATCGTGCCGACCGACAGCCAGGTGTCGCCGTTCTCCGACCCGCTGGCCGAGGCGATGATCCAGGAGCTGAACAAGAACGCCAAGGAGTTCGGCATCACCTACTTCAGCCTGTCCAGCGGCAAGCAGGGCATCGTCCACGTCGTCGGCCCCGAGCAGGGCATCACCCAGCCGGGCACGACCATCGCCTGCGGCGACTCGCACACCGCCACCCACGGCGCCTTCGGCGCGATCGCCTTCGGCATCGGCACCACCCAGGTGCGCGACATCCTGGCCACGCAGACCATGGCGCTGAGCAAGATGAAGGTGCGCCGCATCAACGTCGACGGCCAGCTGCGTCCGGGCGTGTACGCCAAGGACGTCATCCTGCACATCATCCGCCTGCTCGGCGCCAACGGCGGCATCGGCTACGCCTACGAATATGGCGGCAGCGTCTTTGACGGTTTCACGATGGAGGAGCGCATGACCGTCTGCAACATGTCCATCGAGGGCGGCGCCCGCTGCGGCTACGTCAATCCGGACGAGAAGACCTTCGAGTACCTCAAGGGCCGGCCCTACTCGCCCCAGGGCGAGGCTTGGGACGCCGCCGTCGCCAAGTGGCGCGCCGTGGCCTCCGACTCGGACGCCGTGTACGACGACGTGATCAACATCCGCGCCGAGGACGTGCCGCCGACCGTGACCTGGGGCGTCAGCCCGGACCAGGCGATCGCCGTCACCGAGAGCGTGCCGACGCCGGAAAGCGCCGCCACCGAGCCGGCGCGCGTGTCCATCCAGGAAGCGCTCGACTACATGAAGCTGCCCGCCGGCCAGCCGATCAAGGGCACCAAGATCGACGTCGCCTTCATCGGCTCCTGCACCAACGGCCGCCTGAGCGACTTCCGCGAAGTGGCCAAGTTCATCCAGGGCAAGAAGGTGGCGCCGTCCGTCAAGGCGATCGCCGTGCCGGGCTCGCAGATCGTCGATGCCATGGCGCGCCAGGAAGGCCTCGACAAGGTCTTTTCGGAAGCCGGCTTCGAGTGGCGCGGCGCCGGCTGCTCGATGTGCCTGGCCATGAACCCGGACAAGCTGGTCGGCGACCAGCTCTGCGCTTCGTCCTCGAACCGCAACTTCAAGGGCCGCCAGGGCAGCCCGACCGGTCGTACCGTGCTGATGTCGCCGGTCATGGTCGCCGCCGCGGCGCTGACCGGCAGCATCGCCGACGCGCGCGAAGTCTTCCACATCGGGGGCTGATCCGCGCGCTGCGGATGCGGAAAGAAGGGACGCTGAGGCGGGGTATTCTCCGTCCTCATGTCCCGCCTTGCCTCCTCCCCGCGCCGTGAATTCCTGCGAGCCACCGGGCTCGGCCTGATCAGCCTGCCCTGCCTGTCCGGACCGGGCTTGCGCACGGCGGCGGCGCAGACGCCCGCCCCTGCGGCCGGCGCCGCGCCCCTGCCGCCGCTGAACCGGTTTCCGCAGATGCAGCAGGAGTGGCTGGTCGACCAGGTGCGCGCCGCCGAGGCGCGCGGCCAGGCCCGTTACGCGGCGCTGAAGACCCGCGCCGACGCAGAGGCTTACGTGCAGTCGGCGCAGGAGCGCATCCGCCGGAGTTTCGGGCCGATGCCGGAGAAGACGCCGCTGAATGCGCGCATCACCGGCACGGTCGAGCGCGACGGCTACCGCATCGAAAACGTCGTGTTTGAGAGCCGGCCGGGCTATCTGGTCACCGGCAACCTGTACCTGCCCACCGGCCGGCCGGGCAAGCTGCCGGCCAGCGTCGGCGTCTGCGGCCATTCGCTCAACGGCAAGGCGGCGGAAGCCTACCAGAGCTTCGCGCAGGGCCTGGCCCGGCTGGGACACATCTGCTTCATCATCGACCCGGTCGGCCAGGGCGAGCGCTTCCAGTTCCTCAAGGACGACCTGAAGTCGCGCCTGGGCGGCGGCGTGTCCGAGCACATCCAGATGGGCAATCCGCAGACGCTGGTGGGCGAGTTCATCGGCGCCTGGTTCGCCTGGGACGGCATCCGCGCGCTCGACTACCTGCTGACCCGCGACGAGGTGGATCCGCGGCACCTGGGCGTGACCGGCAATTCCGGCGGCGGCACGCAGACCACCTGGCTGTGCGGCCTGGAGTCGCGCTTCACCATGGGGGCGCCGTCCTGCTTCGTGACCACCTTCCGGCGCAATGCCGAGAACGAACTGCCGGCCGACACCGAGCAGTGCCCGCCGCAGGCCCTCGCCCTCGATCTCGACCACGCCGACTTCCTGGCGGCCATGGCGCCGAAGCCGGTGATCATCATGGCCCAGGAGAAGGACTTTTTCGACGCGCGCGGCTCGAACGAGGCCTTTGAGCGCCTGAAGACGCTGTACACCCTGCTGGGCAAGCCGGAGAACCTGCAGCTGCACGTCGGCCCCGATCCGCACGGCTACACGCAGTCGAATCGCGAGGCGATGTACCGCTTCTTCAACCGGGTCACCGGCCTGCCCGCCGTCACGGCCGAACCGGCGCTGACGATGGAGAAGGATGCGACGCTGCAGGTCATGCCGCGCGGCCAGGTGGCGCTGGAAAACTCGCGCACGCTGATGAGCTTCACCCGCGCCAAGGCCGAGGCGCAGGCCAAGGCCCGCCGACCCCTGGCGGGGGCGGCTCTGCAGGCGGCGGTGCGGGAGGTGCTGCGCCTGCCCGAGCTGCCGGCCCGGCCGGCGGACTACCGCATCCTGCGCGGCGCCGGCCGGCGCCGCTACCCGGCGAAGACCTACTGCACTTACGCGGTCGAGACTGAGCCCGGCATCCTGGCCCTGCTCACCCGCCTGAGCGAGGAGGAGCTGACCTCGCGCCTGCCGCGGGGGGGCGCCAAGGCGGTGCTCTATGTGTCCCACCGTTCCGCGGATGCCGAACTGCGCGATGAAGCGCTGGTGCGCGAATTGTTTGCAGCCCATCCGGACGCGGCCTTTTTCGCCTGCGACCTGCGCGGCATCGGCGATTCACAGCCGAACACCTGCGGGGTCAACCAGTTCCTGCAGCCCTACGGCAGCCACTACTTCTACGCCGCGCACGGGCTGATGCTCGACCGGCCGCTGCTCGGCCAGCGCGTCTTCGACCTGCTGCGCGTGCTGCAGGTCCTGGCGGCGGCCGGCCACCGCGAGGTGCACCTTGCGGGTCGCGGCTGGGGGGCGCTGCCGGCGGCCTTCGCCGCCCTGCTCAGCGAAAGCGTCCGCCAGGTCACGCTCAAAAACGCGCTCACCGCCTTCCACGACCTGGCCGTCGATCCCGACCAGCACTGGCCGTACGCGTTCATGCTGCCCGGCGTGCTTGAGCGCTTCGACCTGCCCGAATGCTACGCCGCCCTGGCCGGCAAGCAGCTGCGCAGCTTGGAGCCCTGGGGCGCGGCGGACGGCATGCAGGACTGAAACCGGACGGCGGGCCGGGGAAAAACAGTTTTGTTCGCCGGCCTTTTCGGCATACTCGCGCCCATGCACACCCGCCGCCTTTTCCTCGCCGCCCTTTTCAGCGCTTCCACCGCCCTTGCCGCCGAGCCGTCGACCGACGGGTTCACGCCGCTGTTCGACGGCAAGACGATGAACGGCTGGCGCAACCCCTACGACTGGGGCACCATCGAAGTCAAGAACGGCGAGATCCACCTCACCGGCGAGAAGAAGTTCTTCGTGGTCACCGAGAAGACCTACGGCGACTTCGTCTTCGAGGGCGACGTGCTGCTGCCCGAGGGCAAGGCCAACAGCGGCTTCATGTTCCGCGCCCACGTCCAGCCCAACAAGGTGTTCGGCTACCAGGCCGAAGTCGACGGCGACGCCAACCGCAAGTGGTCGGGCGGCCTCTACGACGAGGGCCGGCGCATGTGGTTCATCAGCCCGGTCAAGGGCGACCAGGCGAGCGAGGCGGCGTTCCGCGCCCGCGCCGGCGACTGCTTCAAGCGCAACGACTGGAACACCTACCGGATCACCTGCCAGGGCAAGCGGCTGAAGATCGAGGTCAACGGCGTGGTCACCACCGACGTCGAGGACGACGCCGACGCCCGCGGCGTGATCGCCATCCAGCACCACGGCGAGAAGGGCGCGACCTACAAGTTCCGCAACCTGCGCCTCAAGGAGCTGCGGTAACGCCGGCTCGGTCAGAGTCGGAGCAGCAGTTCCAGAACCTGGTCGCGGAAGGCGTGGACCTCCGCGGCTTCGGTGAAGTGGTTGATCATCAGGGCGAAGCTCAGCTGTGCGCCGGAGGCGGCCGTGACCAGTCCGGTGTAGCAGCGGATGCCCGACATGGCGCCGCCCTTGTAGCGCAGGCGGCCGTCCGCCAAAGATGGCAGCGACTGCCGGTAGAGGGAGCCGTGCGGGCCGCTGCCGGCCAGACCCTGCAGGCGCGCGAGGTCGAGCGGACGGATGAAGTCGGCGCGGGCGAGTCCGCAGCCATCCTCCAGGCGCAGCCCCTCGAAGCTCAGGCCGCGCTCACGCCAGTGCTCGCGCACGATCTGCTCGGCGGGGCGCTGTTCCAGAACGCCCAGCCAGCGGAACAGGCATTCGGTCTCGTGGTTGTCCGAGGTGGCGTGAATGCTGGCGATCAGTTCGCGCAGCGGGGGCGAACGGTGGTCGGCGAGCGCATGCACGGCTGCAGGAACCGGTTCGCCCCGTTCCAGCAGCCTCGCGGCGCCCGCCGCCTCGCCCGCGACCGCGATGCCGGCTTCGAGCAGCAGGCGGCGCAGGTGGTGGGCGGCGTAGGTCTCGGGGTCGGGCACGGCGCCGCTGACTTGAAACTGCGGCCGGCCGGCCGGCACGGTGCCGCGCAGGTGGATGCGCGCGGTGCGTTCGCCGCCGTGGATGACGACGCCGTCGCCCGAGTCGGCTGCGCCGGTGCGCACCTCGTTGACCCAGCCGATGCCGGGCACCTCCGGGCGCGCGCCGAGAAACGCCGCCGGGGCGCCTGCCTCGGCGGCGGGCCGGAAAACGGCCGTGTAGCGATTGTGCTCGAGGTTCAGGCCGGCGACCGGACTGCCGTAGCCGTTGCCCAGATCGCCCCAGTTCCAGAAATCGTCGAAGATCGATCCGGGCAGGGCGCGGCCGTCGCCGAGGATGCGGCCCTGGACGCTTTGCAGCCCCTGCTGCCGGAGCTGCGCCACCCAGCGCTGCAGGTCGGCCAGGCCCAGGGTCGGATCCGCGCCGCCGGTGACGACCAGATCGCCGGCGATGACGCCGGCCTGCAGCGGCGCCGTCGCCGCCAGGCGGGTCTGAAAGGTGAAGTCCGGCCCGAGCCGTTCCAGTGCGGTGGCGGTGGTCACGGTCTTCAGGCTGGAAGCCGGCATGAAGGCGGTGTGCGCCTGATGCGCCAGCAGTTCGCGGCCGTTCGCGTCCAGCAGGCAGAAGCCGATGGCGGCGGCGCTCAAGCCGGGACGCCGGCCGGCTTGGCGGATCACGTCGGCCAGTTCGGCACGGGCATCCGGCGTCGCCGGGGGCCGGCAGTGAAGCAGTCCCCAGGCGGCCAGGGCGGACAGCAGGAGGCAGAGGAGGAGTCGCTTCACGGCGGTGATCTTAAAGCAGGCCGGAGCCTGGGGACATCCGGAAAACGCCGACTATGGAGAGTTGGCAAAATCCCGCTTGCACCGCCGCAGCGCCGCCGGAGTGTCGGCGCACGCGCGCACGGATAGCTCAGTGGTAGAGCGGCTCGCTTACACCGAGTTGGTCGGGGGTTCGAATCCCTCTCCGTGCACCAGTTGCCGGTGAGTCGGCCAGCGCCGCGCGATCAGGCCTCCAGCACCGCGGTGTCGCGGTGCACCAGACGCGGCGCGCCTTGGAAGAAGGAGAGCAGACCGTCGCTGCCGGCCGGCTGTTCGTTCATCAGGTGGCGCACCTTGGCGTGGGACAGCAGCACGCCGCCGCGCTGGCCGGCCTCCGCCGATTCGGGGAAGACGAGCAGGGCCGGATCCTCGGCTTGGCCGGGGAAACGCATGCCCCAGGCCGGCCGCGTCTGCATGACCTCGGCGAAATCGGCTTCGTCCCAGCCGCCGCTGTTGAGGCCCGCGTCCATCCAGACGGTGAGCACGTTGTCGGCGAGCTTTTTGAACTGGCGGCTGGTCTTCTCCAGGAACAGGCAGACCGGTTCGGCTTCCTCCAGGATGTGCTGGAACTGCTCCAGCGAGGTCTGCGGCGAGACCACCGAGATGACGGCGCCGACATGCGCCGCCGCCAGCGTGATCAGGTGCAGGTCCGGGCTGTGGCGCAGCACGGTGACCACTTTGTCGCCGCGGCTGACGCCGTTCTCCTGGAGCCAGGTGGCGATGCGCAGGATGCGCATCCAAGCCTGCTCGCAGGTCAGCTCCATGCCGTCGACACTCAGCG
Organism: uncultured Prosthecobacter sp.; assembly: GCA_964472185.1. GTDB lineage: Bacteria > Verrucomicrobiota > Verrucomicrobiia > Verrucomicrobiales > Verrucomicrobiaceae > Prosthecobacter. Next base: position 8,822 of record CAYYJK010000033.1, on the reverse strand, counting down.
TCCGCTCGGGCGAGCGTTCGGCGGCTTCCGCCAGGAAGGAGGTCAGGTGGAAAGGCCGGTTGCGCACGGGATCCTGCCAAGGGCGGAGGCTGGCAGCGGGAAGTGGCGAGTCGAGCAGCATGACGCGAAATCTGGTTGGGCCAAAAATATGACCTCTTTCTAAGAATTCCATGAGCTTTTGATGCTCATGTACGAAATACCCGTCTTTTGGTGATTCGTTACCGGGAAATGTGCACCGGTCCGTTCAGCGGTAACGCGACAAGGCATCCAGGTACGAACGCGCTTCGGCGGTTTCCGGTTGTGCAAAAAAGGCGGCGGCCGGCCGCGATTCCAAGACCCGGCCCTGCGCCAAAAACACCACCCAGTCGGCCACTTGGCGGGCGAAACCGATTTCATGGGTCGCCAGGACGGTCTGCTGGCCCTCGGCGGCCAGCTCGCGAACGACCTCCAGGACCTCCCCGGTCATGACCGGGTCCAAGGCGGAGGTCGGTTCGTCCAGCAGCAGCAGGCGGGGGCGCGGGGCCAGGGCGCGGGCGAGGGCCGCCCGCTGCTGCTGACCGCCGGAAAGCTCCGCCGGACGGTGGTGGAGGTGGCCGGCCAGGCCCAGGCGGCTGAGCAGCTCGAGGGCGCGCGCGTGCGCCTCGCTGGCGGAGCAGCCGTGCACCACCTGCAGGGGTGTGGTGACGTTTTGCAGGGCCGTCAGATGCGGAAACAGGTTGTAGCCCTGGAAGACAAAACCGTTGCGGCGCAGCACCGTCAGGGCGCCTGCCGGATCCCGCGGCAGCGGTTCATGGTCGACCGCCACCTCGCCGTCGTCCGGCACCAGCAGGCCGCCGAGCAGGCGCAGCAGGGTCGACTTGCCGCCGCCGCTGGGGCCAAGCAGGGCGACGACGCCGGCGCCGTCGCCGGTGTGGAAGCTGGCGGCATCCAGGGCGAGGAAGCTGCCGAAACGCTTGGTCACTGCGCGGGCCTCAAGTTTCATAAGCGAACCTCCTTTCCAGGCGGCGGGCCTGCCAGGCCAGCGGCAGGGTGACGGCCAGGTAGGCCGCGGCGAGGGGCAGGTAGCCCTCCAGGGACGTGTAGCTGCCCGAGTTCAGAATGCGCACCTTCTGCACCAGTTCCTCGATGCCGATGACCGACAGCAGCGAGGAGTCCTTGATCAGCGAGACCAGCTGGCCGGTCGTACCCGGCAGCGCCCGGCGCAAAGCCTGCGGAATGATGACGTGGCGGTAGGTCTGGAAGCGGTCGAAGCCGACGGCGCGGGCGGCTTCCCGCTGGGAGGCGCCGATGCTTTCCACGGCGCCCCGGAAGATTTCCGCCAGGTAGGCGCCCTCGAAGCCGCCGAGCAGGAGTGTGCCGACCAGCAGGGGATCGTTGATGTGGAAGCAGGTGGCGATGATGTAGTAGCCGATCAGCAGCTGCACGAGCAGGGGTGAGCCGCGCAGCAGTTCGACCAGGCCGCCGCAGAGCAGCCGCACCGGTTCGACGGCGGAGCGCCGGCCCAGCATCAGCACGAAGCCGGCGACGATGCTGACGGCCATGGCGCCGAACGAGAGCAGCAGGGTCGTGCCCCAGCCGCGCAGGAACTGCATCCGGTAGGCCCAGGCGCTCTGCCAGTTCCACGAGTAATGCACCGCGGCAAAGGTGGCGTACAGCCCGAACGAGGCGGCCGCGAGCAGAAGCAGAGCCCAGAGCAGACGGCGGGTGCTGGAGGAGGGGCTTGGCATGGGCGGCCGGGACGGGCGACCGTCGATCATCGGCCGGGTGCCGCGGAAACGCAAATGCGGGGCGCCGGTCAGCGCGCCGCCTGCAAGCCCGGGGGCGTGGAGGCGCTGTCCCGGCGGGCCTGCAGGAACTCGCGCACGCCGCGGGCCAGGCCGTCGATCAGTTTTTGCTGGTAGGCCAGGGTCTGCAGGCGTGCGGCTTCGTCGGCATGGGTGAGGAAACCGCACTCCACCAGGGCGGCCGGGCATAGCGACTGGCTGACGACGACGTAGTTGCGGTCGCGGGCGCCGCGGTCGGCGGCCTGGGTGGCGGCACAGACTTGGCGCTGCAGGCTTTCCGCCAGCCGGCGTCCGCGCGGGTCCGGCGCCAGCTCCGCGGCCGTGAGATCCAGGCGGGCCTGCAATTGGCGCTGGGCGCTCAGCGGTTTGCGCTCGCTGAAATAGGTCTCGACCCCGCTCACTTCGGGGGAGGGACTGGTGTTGAGGTGCAGGCTCACCAGAGCGTCGGCGCCGAGCTCATCCGCCTTGGCGGCGCGCTCCTCCAGCGGCAGAAACACGTCACTGTCCCGGGTCAGGCGCACGCGGATGCCGTCCGCCAGCAGCCGCGCGCGCAGCTGGAGGGTGAAATCGAGGGCGAGGTGCTTTTCGATGACGCCGCCAGCCACCGCCCCGCCGTCATGGCCGCCATGGCCGGCGTCGAGCACCACCAGGGGCGGCAGGCGCCCGTCCCAGAGCGGCAGAGCCACGTCGGGCAGCGATTCCAGCCGGCGCGACAGCCAGGACAGGCAGACCACGGCCCCAACCAGCAGCACCCAGGAAGCTAGGCTGCGCAGGAGGCGCCAGCCACCCTGGGCGGGTGGCGGCAAGGGAGGGCGAGGCGGTTTTTTCAAAAATTTCCGAGAATTCTAAAAATTTAATTGGCTCAAACTATCACTACCTTTAAAATAATGCCATGAAAGTGCCGTCCTTCGCCTCTTTTGTGAAGCCCTTGCGGACGTTGGCCGTCCTGCTGCCGGTTCTGACCAGTGTCGCGCCGGCGGAGGCCGCCACCGAGCCGGCCGCCAAGCCGAAGTACCGCAAGTCCGGTTCCGCCTACGTGCCGCCGAGTCCGGTGGCCAAGGGGCGGCAGACGGCGACCCCTGAGTATCCGGTGCAGGCCCGCCCCACCCGGCCGGTGCCGCAGAAGTGGACCGAACCGGTGGGCGTGCCGACGGCCAGTCGCGGCAGCGCCGCGGCGAAAAAGCCGCTGACGGCCGGCACCGAGGCACCAACCGGCAAACTGTACAAAGTGCGGCCGGGGGACACGCTCTGGCGCATTGCCGACCGGCACGGCACCAGCATCAACGCCATCCGGCAGGCCAACCGGCTGACCGGCGACCAGGTGGCGACGGGGCAGGCGCTGCTGATTCCGGCGCATGCGGCTCCGGCCGCCGCTCCGGTGCAGGCCCGTACGTCCGCGCCGGTCGCGAGCCGTCCGGCGAAGGCCGCCGGCAGCTACACGGTGCGCCCCGGGGACACCTTCATGAAAGTCGCCCGCGAGCAGGGGGTGAGCTACGATGCCCTGGTGCGCGCCAATCCGAAGATCCAGCCGGAGCGGCTGCAGGTCGGGGCGCGCCTGCTTCTGCCGGGCAGTGCCGCCGCGGTGGCCGCCGTGACGGCGCCGGAGCGGCCGGTGTCCGTCCCGGTGGAGGCTGCCGCTCCCGGCCGCAAGCACGTGGTGGCGGCCGGCGAGAGCCTGGGGGCGATTGCGCGGAAGTACGGCATCACCACGACCCGGCTGGTCGAGGCCAACCGGCTTCAGGATGCCAACCGTATTGTGCTGGGCCAGACGCTGCAGATTCCGGGCGGGCGTCCGGAAGCGGGCAAGCCCAAGACGGAAGGGGGGGCGCCCGCTTCGGTGGAGCCGGCGCTGGCGCTGGTGGAGACGCCGAAACCGGTCGTTCCGCAGCCGGAACCGGCCCCGGCGGCCGCGCCTGCGCCGCCGCCGCCGGTCCTGGTGGAGACGCCGCCCGTCGTGGTGCTGCCGCCCGAACCGGCTTTGGAGCCCGCTGCCAAGCTGCCGGTGCCGCCGGCGGGCGGTTACCGGGGCATCGTCGCCTACCGCCTGGAGCGCGGCGACGACATCCACACCGTTGCCAGCCTGTTCAACACCTCGGCCGAGAAGATCCGCGAGCTGAACAAACTGCCGCCGGATCAGGCGCTGCGGGAAGGCGACGAAGTGGTGGTTCCGACGGTGGGGGCCGTGTCGTTGAATTGACGGCGCGCCCGGCTCCGCTACATAGCAGCCATGTCACGCATCGGCACTCCGCTTTCCTCTTCCGCGACCAAGGTCATGCTTCTCGGCTCCGGGGAGCTGGGCAAGGAGGTCGTCATCGAACTGCAGCGCCTGGGCTGCGAAGTCATTGCGGTGGACCGCTATGAGAACGCCCCGGCGATGCAGGTCGCGCACCGCCATCACGTCATCTCGATGCTCGACGGCGAGTCCCTGCGCCGGATCGTCGAGGTCGAGAACCCGGCGCTGATCGTGCCGGAGATCGAGGCCATCGCCACCGACACGCTGGTGGCGCTGGAGGCCGAGGGCTTCACCGTGGTGCCGACGGCGCGGGCCGCCCAGCTGACGATGAACCGCGAAGGCATCCGCCGCCTGGCGGCCGAGGAGCTGGGCCTGAAGACCTCGCCCTACGTGTTCGCCCAGACCGAGGCGGAATTCCGGGCCGCCATCGCCCAAATCGGCATGCCCTGCGTGGTCAAGCCGATCATGTCTTCTTCCGGCAAGGGCCAGAGCGTGGTGAAGAGCGAGGCCGACATCGGCCCCTCCTGGCAGTACGCCCAGGAAGGCGGCCGTGCAGGCAAGGGCAAGGTGATCGTCGAGGGTTTCGTCGACTTCGACTACGAGATCACGATGCTGACGGTGCGTCACGCTGCCGGCACCAGCTTCTGCCCGCCGGTCGGGCACATCCAGATCAAGGGCGATTATCGCGAGTCCTGGCAGCCGCATCCGATGAGCGAAAAGGCGCTGGCCGCAGCCCAGCACATGGCCGGGGCGATCACCGAGGCCCTGGGCGGCCGCGGCCTGTTCGGCGTGGAGCTTTTTGTCAAAGGCGACGAGGTCATCTTCAGCGAGGTGTCGCCGCGGCCGCACGACACCGGCTTGGTCACGCTGATTTCGCAGGACCTCTCCGAGTTTGCGCTCCATGTCCGCGCCATCCTCGGCCTGCCGATCCCAAACATCCACCTGCACGGGCCGAGCGCCTCCTGCGCGGTGCTGGTCGAGGGCGATTCCGCCCGGGTGCAGTTCGGCTCCCTCGACAAGGTGCTCGCCGAGCCCGACACCCAGCTGCGCCTGTTCGGCAAGCCGGCGGTCAGCGGCCAGCGCCGCATGGCGGTGACGCTGGCGCGCGCCGCGGACGTGGAGTCGGCCCGCGCCAAGGCCTGCCGGGCGGCGGAGGCCATGGAAATTCACCTGTGAAAAAACGTCGTTCCAAATGGCGCTGGCTGGACCCGCACGGCTGGTTTTTCGCCCTGCTGGTCACGGCTACGCTGCTGGTCATGGCAGTGCTGATTTTTGGGGCGCCGCTGGTGCCGCCGGAGACCGAGCAGGTGCGCCGGGACTTTCTCGGCGCGCACGCCGGCGCCGAGGTCGTGAGCGTCAAGGTTGAGGAACGGCGCATGCTCGACGTGCGCTACCGGGTGGTGTACCGGCGGCCGCCCGCCGCCGAGGAGCAGTCGGCGGCCGTGCGCTACGCCTACGTCGTCACGCACTGGCGGCTGGAGCCCTGAGCGCGGCGCAGCCTAACGGGAAGTGCCGAAGCAGTAGGCGTAGCGGTCGGAACGCAGGTAGATCCGCCCGTCCGCCGCCGCCGGGCTGCCGTTGAAGACGCTGGCGTCGTCGCCGATGACGTTGGTGGCAAGCACCTCGAACTGCGGCTTGGCGGCGAGCACGACGGTGCCGGCTGTGCGGCCGACAAAGTACAGGCGGCCGTTGTTGAGGATGGGCGAGGCGTACCAGCGGTCGCGTTTGGCCGCGAGCGGCTGCTCGAAGACGACTTCGCCGGTCGCCGCGTTCAGGCACAGGGCCAGGCCACGGGCGTCGTTGGCGAAGTACAGATGGCCGTCGTGGCAGACCGGCGAGCCGACGTTCGAGCCCTTCTGGGCCCGCCACAGGACGTGGGTCTGGCTGACGTCGCCGCGGCCGCCGGCACGGACGGCCATGGCCTGGCCGTTGGGGCTGCCGATGACGTACACCACGCCGTCCTGGGCGAGCACGGAGGGGCAGAGTTCCGCGGCGCGGATGCTCTGGCAGGACCACAGCTCGCCGCCCGTTTGGGGGTCGAAGGCGCGCAGCTTGCCACTGGCGTTGACAACGAGCTCTTCGCGGCCGTCGGCCAGTTTCACCACGGTCGGGGTGTTCCAGGAGGCGGGAAAGCCGCGCACGCTCCAGACCGTCTTGCCGGTGCGGCGGTCGAGGGCGAACAGCGTGTCGCTCTCCAGGGCGGCGTTGACGAACAGCAGGTCGCCATGCAGGACCGGCGAGGCGCCGGCGCCCCAGTCATGGGCCTTGCTGCCGACATCGGCTTCCCAGACCTTCTTGCCATCCAGGGTGAAGGCGTGCACGCCCGCATGGGCGAAGAAAAAGAACACGCCGGCGCCGTCGGTGACGGCGCTGCTGGAGGCGTAGCCGTGCATGGTGATGTACTGGCCGGTGTAGGCCTTTTCCGGCAGGTCGGTGGTCACCTCGTGGTTCCACAGGATGCGGCCGCTGGCGCGGTCGAGGCAGAGGGCGTGGCGCTTGAGCCGGGCGATGTCCCCGGGATCCTTGGGATCGCTGCCGTAGCCGCTGTAGCAGCTCAGAAAAACCTTGTCGCCGCTGATCACCGGACTGGAGGCGCCCGGTCCGGGCAGTTCGGTGCGCCAGATCCGGTTCTCGCGCTCGCTCCAGGTCAGCGGCAGCGGCGCGGCGGAGGTGGTGCCGTCGGCGTTCGGGCCGCGGAAGCGCGGCCAGTCTTCGGCGCCGGCTTGGGTGGCCAGGAGGCCGAGGAGGGCGAGGCGGAACAGGTGCATGACGATGGTTGGGCAGGGAGCGGTTGGAGGGGCTCCCTTTAAACGCCGGATTTTCCGGCATGTTAAAAAAAGATCGCACGGCAGCCTCCGTGAAAATTTGGTTAGGCGCGGATTGGGATTGCCCCGGGTTGGCAAAACCCGGACAATCACCGGCAATCCAACCTGGCGTCAATCATGCCTGCTGCATCCCGCCGCGAGTTTTTGACAGATCTTGGCCGGGGCTCGCTGCTGGCGGCTCTGGGGCCTGCCTGGGGGTCCGCCCTCGGGTTGGCGCCGGCGGCGGCTTGGGCCGATGAGCGACCGGCGCTGCACTTCGGCGACCTGGAACCGCTGGTGACCTTCCTGCAGGAGACGCCGGTGCCGCGGCTGCAGGAGGCGCTGGCGGCCAAGCTGAAGCAAGGGCTGCCCCTGCCGCGGCTGCTGGCGGCCGGGGCCCTGGCCAACGCGCGCAGCTTCGGCGGCGAGGACTACATCGGCTTCCACACCCTGATGGCCATGATGCCGGCCTGGCGGATGGCGAAAGCGCTGCCGCCGGCGCAGCAGGCGCTGCCGGTCTTCAAGGTGCTGTACCGCAACACCGCGCGCATTCAGGAGCACGGAGGGCGGGCGGCGGAGGTGCTGCAGCCGTTGCCGGCCGTGCCCGCCGCGGCCCGTGCCGATGAGCTGCGGGCGGCCCTGCGCCGGCGCGATGCGAATGCTGCCGAGGGCCTGTTTGCCGCGCTGCTGCGGCAGGACGTGCAGCAGGGCTTCGAGAGCCTTCTGGACTGCGTGGACGAAGACACGGAAGTGCACCGGACCGTGCTGCCTTACCGCGCCTGGGAACTGCTGGAGATTGTCGGCCAGGAGCATGCCCACACCCTGCTGCGGCAGTCCCTGCGCTACTGCCTGGACGCCGAAGCGCGGCGACGGCCCGAATGGGAGCTGCATGGGCAGGTGCTGAGCCGGCTGCTGGAGGAGCACCGGTTGCTGGAGCGCGGGCCGGGCACGCGTCGCGCCGAGGATGCCTGGATCGAGTCCTTGAGCCGGACCGTTTTCGAAGGAGGCCCCGAGCAGGCGGCCGGCGCCGTGGCTGCGGCGATGGCTGAGGGGTTTGCGGCCGCGGACGTGGGCGAGGCGATCGCCCTCGCCGCCAACCAGCTGGTGCTGCGCGACCACGGGCGTCCGCCGGCTTGGGAGTCGGCCGGCAAACCGGCGGGCAGCGTGCATGGCGATTCCATCGGCGTACATGCCAGCGACGCCGTGCATGCCTGGCGCAATCTGGCGGGGATCAGCACGGGGCGGAACCGCTTCGCCTGCCTGATTCTCGGTGCCTGGCAAGTCGCCCGCGACCGCGCCTCGCCGGGCTGCGAGTTTTTGCGCTGGGAGGCGATGCCGTCGAAACGCCAGGTGGCGCTGGTGACCGGCCTTGAAGCCGGTCCGCTGCTCGAGCAGCTCGATGTGCAGATCCGCGCCAACCTGCAGGGCCATGCCGCCGGGGTGGTGCAGCGATGGGGCGAACTGGGGCTGCCGGCCGGACCCGTGTTCGACCTGCTGCATGGCTACGCCATCAGCGAGGACGGCGCGCTGCACGCGGAAAAGTACTTCCAGACCGTCTGGGACGAGTTCCACCGCAGCCGCCCGGCGTTCCGGTGGCGGCATTTGGCGGCGCTGGCACGGGTGACGGCGAGCGAATACGGCCGGCCTGCGCCGGGGCAGGCAGAGGCCCGGGAACTGCTCGGGGTCTAGCCGGCCGGGCCGTCCGCCGGACGGCGGTGAGAAGTGATTGATTCAGCGCGGCAGCGCGGCAGGATGGCGCAGCCCCATGCTCGAAAACCTGCACAACTACCTGTACCACCTGGAACCCACCGGCGGCCTGTCCATGAAGACGACCGGCGTGGTGGTGGGGATTGCCCTTCTGGCGGCGCACCTCTGGGCCTGGCGCAACGCGGCCGCCGCCAAAGCGTTTTTGAAGGCGTTTCCGCGCCACTACGGCTGGGGTGTGGTCCTGCTCAGCCTCGGCTTCGTCTGGGGCATGCTCTGCCTGCGCTACATGGACAT
>CAYYJK010000032.1:0-19964 GCA_964472185.1 uncultured Prosthecobacter sp. | reverse complement strand
GTGGTGCTGGCCAAGGACGGCGATGCCGTCATCGGCGCCAGCACCTGCATGCCGATGGCGGACGAGGGGCCCGAGTTTCAGGAAGCCTTTGTCCGCGCCGGCTTCGACCTCGCCGGCATCTGCTACTTCGGCGAATCCCTGCTGCTGCCGTCCTACCGCGGCCAGGGCTTGGGCAAAGAATTCTTCAAGCGCCGCGAAGCCCACGCCCGCTCGCTCGACCTGCGGCTGGCGACCTTCTGCGCGGTCGACCGCCCGGAGAACCATCCGCGCCGTCCCGCCGGCTACCGGCCGCTGTACGCTTTTTGGGAAGCCCAGGGCTACACGCGCCAGCCGGAGCTGCAGGCGCGCTTCTCCTGGAAGGATCTCGACGAAGCCGAGCCCAGCTTCAAGACCCTGACCTTCTGGACCAAGCTGCTCGACTGACGCCGCATGCGCCCGCCTCTGACGCTGGAACTGCTGACCTTCGACCCCGGACTGCCCTGCCCCGACGCGGCCGGCTACGCCCGCGCCGTCGGCGACGAGGTCGAACGCGCTTGGGACGACGGCGCCGATCTGGTGCTGCTGCCCGAGTTCACCTGGATGGGGCTGGAACCGTTCGCCGCAACACCGGCTGGCGGTAAGCCGCTGGCCGCCGTGGCCGGGCTGTTCTGGCTGGAGCTGTGGCCGGTGCTGCAGGCGCGGCTGGCGCGCCCGGGCAAGGCTGTGGTGCTCGGCACCGTGCCCTGCCGCGAGGCCGACGGCGGCCTGCGCAACCGCGCGCCGATCCTGGCCGACGGCCAGGTCTGGCACCAGGACAAGCTGCACCTCACGCCCTGGGAGCAGGCCTTTGCGCCGGGCGACCGCCTGCTGCTCTGGGAGTTCGGCGGCTTCCGGATCGCCGTCATCATCTGCCTCGACATCGAAATCCCGGAGCTGTCGGCGCGCCTGCGCGGCGCCGGCGTCGATCTCGTGCTTTGCCCGAGCGCCACGGAGACCCTGCTTGGCGTCGAACGCGTCGACCGCTGCGCCTCGGCGCGGGCGGTCGAACTGGGCTGCTACGTCGGCGTTGCCCACCTGACCGGCCAGGCGCGCTCCGCCCTGGTCGACGACAACGTCGGCCGGGTGGCGCTGTACAAGCCCTCGCAGTCGCCGTTCCGGCACGAACCGCGCTGGCAGGAGGGGGAGGTGCGCACGGCTGGCATCGACCGCCTGCGCGTCGCGCTCGATGCGCATGCCCTGGACGTCATGCGCCGCCTGCGCGCGGAAACCAATCCGGCGCTGCTCGGCTCAGAATTGGCTGGCCTTGGCCGGCCCCTTGCGCTGCAATCGACCGGGTCAGCTTCAACCCAACTCCACCTATGATCGGCGAATTCAAAAAGTTCATCCTCAAGGGCAACGTGGTCGACCTCTCCACCGGCGTGATCATCGGTGCGGCCTTCGGCAGCATCGTCACCGCCTTCACCAAGGGCATCATCGAACCGATTCTGAAGGGCCTGGGCGGCAATCCCAACGTCTCGCTCGGCATCCGCATCGGCGAGTTTGTCAACGACAAGGGCGAGAAGGTGCCCAACATGCTCGACATCGGCATGGTCATCAACGCCCTGATCGGTTTCCTGATCACCGCCGCGGTGATCTTCTTCCTGATCGTCAAGCCGGCCAACAAGCTGCTGGCGCTGATGCAGAAGCAGGAGGCGGCCGCGCCACCGCCGCCCGTGCCCGAAGACGTCAAGCTGCTGACGGAGATCCGCGATCTGCTGAAAAAGTGAGCCGGCTCAGGGGATCTCGAAGACCTTCTGCGTCGTCGGATCCAGCGCCAGCGAACCGCTGCTCAGGCCGGTGACGTCGAGTTCCTGGTAGGGCGGGTACGGGCTGATCACCCGGCCGGCCTTGCCGGTGCGCTTGCCTTTGAGGAAGCTGCCGGTCGTGGCCGGCGGTTCCGAAGCCGGCTTGCTCAGCGTCGGCCCAGGCTCGGGCGGTTTCGGCGACGGCAGGGTCTCGGTCTTGGCCGCGGCCATCTGCTTCGGCGGCTTGGGCGGTTCGGGAGCCGGCGGCGCCTCCTCGGGCACCACGCTGCTGCGCCGCGACAGGGTCGGCGGCGTGTACTTGGGCGGCGGCGGCGCGGCCGGACGCTTCTTCGTTTCCACCGCAGGCGCAGGCTGCGAGCGTGCGCTCAGCGGCGGCGTGGCCGGTTTCGGCGCCGGGCGCAACACCGGCTTTTCCACCGGCGCGGGCGGCGGTGCGGACTGGACCACCGGCGGCGGCATCTGCCGGTAGCGGGGCGCCGCATCCAGGCTGCGGCCCGGCACCGGGGCGGTGCCTTGACCGTACTGCGCGGGCGACGGCGCCGACAACTGCAGTTCGCCGTAAAACAGGCGGCGGAAGGCATCGCCCACCTTGCGGCCGAAATTCGGCAGAAACTCGCGCGGGTTGGCGAAGCGCGGCCGGGCAGCGGGCGTCTCGTAGGCGGGCGGCGGCGCATAGGCCGGAGCTCCGGGCACCGCCGGGGCGTACTCGGCGGACGGGGCATTGCCATAACCGGGCGGATAGGCGTACACCGGCGCCTCCTGGGCCTGCAGGCAAACCCACGGAGCAGCAGCGAGCAGCACAGGCCCGGCCAAGCGCGCCAGGGTGGGACGTGTCTTCATGAGTTTAAGATTTCTTAAAATTCAGGGGGTTCAAGGGGTTTCTGGCGACAGTACGCCGCTCCGGGCAGCCTGAGACGCCCCCCTGCCCGATTTTGTTCAAGCCGCCTGGCGGCTCAGCACGCCGCGACGCGCGCCCGCCAGGAGCGCCAGAGGAACTGCACCAGGATCCAGGTCTTGCGCCAGCGCGACAGCCGGCAGCGGCGCTCGAACACCGGAAAATTTTCTCGGTGCAGCTTCTGCAAAATTTCAAAATACACTTGGCCCATCATGCGCGCCGGCAGCAGGTGGCCGGCATCGGCCGCCGGCAGCAGCGTTTCCGCGCGGCGGTACAGTTCCAGGGCGCGTTCGTACTCGAAGGCCATGAGCCGGAGGAAGGCGGGATCGGAACGCCCTTCGAGGATTTGCGTTTCGCTGACGCCGAACCGCTGCAGGTCCTCCTGCGGCAGGTAGATGCGGCCGGTCTCGCGGGCGTCCTGGCCGACGTCGCGGATGATGTTGGTCAGCTGCAAAGCGTAGCCCAGCTGGACGGCGTAGTCCTGCGACTGCGGCTCGGTGCAGCCAAAGATGCGCGCACTGACGAGACCAACCACCGAAGCCACCTTGTAGCAGTAGGCCAGCAGGTCGCCGTAGGTGGCGTAGCGCTCGTGCTGCAGGTCGCTGGCGACGCCGTCGATGATCTCCGCGAGCCATTCGCGCGGGAACGCATACTTGGCCGGCAGCGCCACGACCTCGTCGAGCACGGGGTGCCCGGAGGACGCCGCGCCGAGCACGCAGCGCCGCCACTCGGCGAGTTCCGCCGCACGCGCTTCGGGACTCTGCGCCGTGCTGTCGGCGATGTCGTCGGCCACCCGGCAGAAGGCGTAGAAGGAGATCATGTCGCGCCGGCGCTCTTCGGGCAGGCAGGCCAGCGCCAGCGCCAGATTGGATTTGGCGCGGCGGGCGATCTCGGCGGAACTCTGCGTGGAATCGGTCATGGACGTCAGCATGCCCGCCCGCGGCGGTCGGCGGTCTTCAAACCATGACGATGAAAGGTCAGCACGGCCGTTAGCAATAGCCAGCTACGCAGCGTGGCAAGCGCCAATGCGGCGAATCCGCCGAGCAGGCGCGCGGGCCAGGGCTGGCCGGCGACCGCTTCGCGCAGAATGGCCAGCCCGCCATGCACCAGCATGAGCAGCACCAGCGCGGTCAGCGTCGTGCCCAAAAACGCCGGCAGCGCGCGCACGGTCGCGAGCATGGCGCTGCGGCCGGCGGCGAGCCAGGTTCCGCCCGCGGCAGCGACGGCGACCGGCAGCGCGGCGAACAGCCAGGGCGCCTCGGCCAGCCACCAGCCGCCGGCGCCGGCAAAGCCGCCCGCCGCACTGCGCCAGGCCAGCAGCCAGAGCGTGTCGAGCAGAGCCAGCAGCAGCCAGCCCTGCCGGCGCGCCTGCAGCCAGGCGCCGAATTCGGCGATCCAGCCGCGGCGGCTGCGCGTCGTCGTCAGCACGGCGCGGATCACCAGCAGTTGCGTGAGCGCCAGCGCCAGCGCCTCGGCGGGCCAGCGCAGCAGGCGGCGCGCGTTTTCGAACCCGGCTGGCAGCGCCTGCAGGCCCGCCGCGATCTCCAGCCCGCCCCAGAACCCGAACAGCAGCGTGGCCAGCCAGAGGCCCCAGCCGGCGGTGCGGCCGATGCCCCAGCACCACAGACTCAGCAGCACGGGCAGAACCAGCGCCGTCGGCCAGGCGGGCAGCAGGCCGTGCAGCAGTCGCGCATGATCCTGCGCGGCGGCGAGCAGCAGTTCCGGCAAACGTTGCCACCATCCGCCCGTCCAGGACAGACCCTGCAGTCCGGCGACATCGCTGCCGGCCCAGCCGTGCACAGCCGCCAGCACCAGCAGCGCCCAGGGATGCCGGCCCAGCTGCCGCCAGGCATCGGCCTGCAGCTCGCGGCAGGGATGCCAGCGCAGATGCAGCCACAGGCCGGCCGCGCCGCCGGCGAGCGCCAGCAGCGTCTGCAGACTGAGCTCGGTGGTCGCAGCATTCATCAATCGCAAGCCTGCATTCCTGCTGCAGGATTCGGCCGCTGCCAACTCCGGCTTGGCGACTCGTGCCGACGCCGGTTGTCGAGCTTTTGCAAGGGGCTGGCACGATAAATTTTTTTTCACTCCAAGGGATGTTTTCTTGAAACGTCTTGAAGAATTTTATGGCGATATGCAGCCATCCGAAAAACTTTCAAAAAGTCCTCAAGATTTGCTTGTGAATCGTGTCGGTTTCGACATACACAGACAGAGATTTTTAAAACAACGACGGCGCTGCTTTTCCACCCGGATCAGCGCCGTCTTTGTCCTCACTCCCGACCGTCCCGACCTGCAGCAACCTCATCCCTATGGAGACCGCCCATGAAGCTTCCCTTCCCCCTCCAACCGCCACTTCTGCAGCCCTCGGTCACGACCTGTTCCACGTGCAGTCCGGCGCCTGGGAGCGCATCTGCGAGATCCTGCTGAAGAAGCTCGGCCGCGACAACTTCCAGCGCTGCTTCTCCGGCACCGGCGCGCGCATCGAGGACGGCCACCGCGTCATCGTGCACGTGCCCAACCCGATTCATCAGCTGTGGATTGAAAGCAACTTCTCGGGCACGCTGGCGGACGCCGCCGCCGAGGTGCTGGGCACCGCCGCCCGCATCGAGTTCAGCATCGCCAACGAGCCCGCGCCGGTGTTCCAGACGGGCGTGCAGCCGGAGCTCAAGGCCGCACGCGCCCTGACCCCGCGCCACACCGACGGCGACCGCCCGCTGGCCAGCCCGCACGTCTCCGCGGAAAGCGGCCAGATCCGCTCGTTCGCCGACGCCGGCCTGAACGCCAAGTTCAACTTTGACAGCTTCGTGGTCGGCTCGAACTGCAGCTACTCGGCCGCCGTCGCGCGGGCCGTGGCCGAGAAGCCGGGCCGCATCTACAACCCGCTGTTCTTCCACGGCGCCACCGGGCTGGGCAAGACGCACCTGATGCAGGCCATCGGCCAGGAGGTGCTGCTGCGCAAGAAGCGCGCGATCGTCCGCTACGTGACCTCCGAGCAGTTCACCAACGAGTTCGTCGAGGCGATCAAGAAGCAGAGCTTCTCGCAGTTCCGCCAGAAGTACCGCAAGGTCGACGTCCTGCTCATCGACGACGTGCACTTTTTCGAGGGCAAGGACAGCACCCAGGAGGAATTCTTCCACACCTTCAACGAGCTGTTCAACAACGCCAAGCAGATCGTCCTGGCCAGCGACCGGCCGCCGAGCGAGATCAAGAACCTGGAGAGCCGCCTCGTGTCGCGCTTCGAGTGGGGCCTGACCACGCAGATCCAGACGCCGGACTTTGAGACGCGCGTGGCCATCCTGCGCCGCAAGATGAGCGACTTCAACGTCGCCATCGAGCCGTGGATCCTCGAGTTCATCGCCCAGCGCGTGCGCACCAACGTGCGCAAGCTTGAAGGCGCGCTGATGCGCGTCGCCGCCCACGTCTCGCTGGAAGGCACGATGAACAGCGAGTCGGCCCTGGCCGCCTTCCTGCACGACGTCATCGACGACGAGCCCGCCAAGTCGATCACGGTCGACCGCGTGCAGCGCGCCGTGGCCAACCAGTACGACCTGCGCGTCAGCGACCTGACCGGGCCGCGCCGCCCGAAGAACATCGCCGAAGCGCGCCAGGTCGCCATGTACCTGACCCGCCAGATGGTGAAGCTGCCGCTGATCCAGATCGGCGAGGAGTTCGGCGGCCGCGACCACGGCACGGTCATCCACGCCTGCAAGGTCGTCACCCAGCGCATGAACACGGCGGATGACTTCCGCCTGATGGTCGACCGGCTGAGCAGCAAGCTGATGGAGTCATGAAGCCGCAAAGCGCGGCGGGCAGCGGGCGTATGACTGGTCCTGCCATGATCCGCGCCTGCCTCCTCGCCTGTTTTGCCGCCACCCGCCTGCTCGCCGCCGACGAGGCCTGGCCGGCGATCGCCTCGTCGTTCCAGCCGCCGGCGGAATGGGCCGGCCAGCTGGGCGAGCACCGCTCGCCCCTGCGCTTCCGCGACGGCGCCGATGTCCGAACCGCCGCCGACTGGACCCGGCGCCGGGCGGAGATCCTGGCCGACTGGCACGGCCTGATGGGCGCCTGGCCGCCGCTGCTCGAGCGGCCGCAGGTGCAGGTGCTCGAATCCGCCCGCCGCGAGGGCTTCACGCAGACCAAGATCCGCCTGCAGATCGCCCCGGAACAGACCGGCGACGGTTACCTGCTGATGCCGGACGGCGAAGGTCCCTTCCCGGCCGTGTTCGTGCCCTTTTACGATCCCGAGACCAGCATCGGCCTGAGCGACAAACCGCTGCGCGACTTCGCCCGCCAGCTGACCCGGCGCGGTTTCGTCACCCTGTCGATCGGCTCGCCCGGCGGCGACGCGCGCAAGCCGGTGCTGACCCGCGGCGCGCAGTGCCAGCCGCTGAGCTACCTGGCCTACGTGGCCGCCAATGCCTGGACGGCGCTGGCGCAGACGCCGAAGGTTGACGCCCGGCGCATCGGCATCCTCGGCCATTCCTACGGCGGCAAGTGGGCGATGTTCGGCGCCTGCCTGTGGGACAAGTACGCCTGCGGCGTCTGGTCCGATCCGGGCATCGTGTTTGACGAGAGCCGGCAGAGCATCAACTACCAGGAGCCCTGGTACCTGGGCTGGGACCCGCAGGTCAGCCGCAAACCCGGCCTCGTCCGCCCGGACAGCCCGCGCACGGGCGCCTACCGGCGCCTGGTCGAGCAGGGGCATGATCTGGTCGAATTCCAGGCCCTGATGGCGCCCCGGCCCTTTCTGGTCTCGGGCGGCGCCGAGGATCCGCCCAAGCGCTGGACCGTGCTGAACCACCTGATCGCCGTCAACCGCCTGCTCGGCCAGGAGAACCGCGTGGCGATGACCAACCGGCCCGACCACTCGCCCAGCCCGGAATCCAACGAGCACATCTACCGCTTTCTCGAATGGGCGCTGCGGCCGTGAGCGGACCCCGGCCGTGAGGAAGTTCGGCAGGTGCAGCTTGTAACCTGCCGCAAGCCGGCTTAAATGGCCGGTTCATGTTCGTTGATCAAATCAAAGTTTACGCGCGCGCCGGCAAAGGCGGCGATGGCAGCATGCACTTCCATCGCGGCAAGTTCCGCCCGAAAGGCGGCCCCGACGGCGGGGACGGCGGTCGCGGCGGCGACGTGGTGCTGCTGGTCGACCCCAGCACCAACAGCCTGCGCCAGTACTTCTTCAACGCCAAGCTGGCGGCGCAGGACGGGCTGAAAGGCGGCGCCAACCAGTGCACCGGCCGCAGCGCCGAGGAAGTCGTCTACCGCGTGCCCTGCGGCACCCTGATCAGCAAGGTCATCGAGGAGGAGGACCCCGAGACCGGCGAAAGCACCGTCCGCTACGAACCCTTCGCCGACCTGACCGAAGTCGGCCAGCGCTTCGTGCTCTGCAAGGGCGGCAAAGGCGGCAAGGGCAACGTCCACTTCAAGACCAGCACCCACCAGGCGCCGCGCGAATTCACCCCGGGCGAGGACGGCGAGGAAGGCTGGTTCCACTTCGAACTGCGCAGCATCGCCGACGCCGGCTTTGTCGGCTTCCCGAACGCCGGCAAGTCGACCCTGCTGTCGAAGCTGAGCGCCGCCAAGCCGAAGATCGCCAACTACCCCTTCACCACCCTGCAGCCGATGGTCGGCGTCGTGCACTTCGGCGAGCAGCGCCGCGGCACGCTGGCGGACATCCCGGGCCTGATCGAAGGCGCCCACGACAACGTCGGGCTCGGCCACGACTTCCTGCGCCACATCATGCGCTGCCGCATCCTGCTGTTTGTCGTCGATGCCGCCGGCACCGAGGGCCGCGACCCGGTCGAGGATCTGGAGACCGTGCGCAAGGAGGTGTCGCTGTACTCCAAGGAGCTCGCCAAGCGCCCCTGGTACATCCTGGCCAACAAGATCGATGTCGAGGGGGCTGAAGACAACGTCGCCCGGCTCAAGGAGCGCTTCAAGCGCGTCAAGATCCTGCCGATCTCCGCGGAGACCGGCCTGGGCATGGACAAGCTGCGCGCCTTCCTCGACCAGAAGATCGGCCAGAGCTACGAGGTCTGATCCGTTCAGCGCGGTGGCGCCGCCGGCGGATCCGCCTGGCCGGCCGCCGCCGGTTCGGGATAAAACAGCTGCACGGCCCGGCGCAGGGCCGCGGACTGGCGGCTCGCCGTGTAGATGGCGTCGGGCAGGCCGCGGTGGCGCGCCAGCAGGTGGTACGCGGCCAGCGTTTCGAAGGCGGCGTTCAGCGAGCCCTGCATCGGCAGGTAGTGCTGGCCGGTGATCTCGATGTTCTCGACCATGCCCCAGGGCGTGAAGTAGCCGGCCTTCTCCATCCTGGCCAGCAGTTCGTAGGTGGCGGCCGGCGGCTGCAAACCGGCGGCCATGAGCACGTAGTGCGGATGGATCAGCCGCTGGTCCGGCAAATCGACGCCGCCGACCTGGTAGCCGACGCCGTGGCCGCCCTCGCCCGCGGACAGGCCGTACAGGCCAATGCGCGCCGCCAGGCTGTCCGGCCAGGCGCGCTGCACGTAGTCGCGCTGGGCCGCCAGCAGGCGCTGGCGCGCGCTCAGCCAGCGCACGCCGTCGAGCGCGTCGGGATCATCGCGGTCGAAGTCCGGATAGAACAGGCTCTGGATTTCGGCGATGAACCCGGTGCCCTGCCAGGCCTGGCCGGGCCGGCTCATGCGCCGGCGCGGCGCGTTCTCGTTGGCCATGCGCTCGAGCATCATCACCAGGGCCGTCTCGCCGCCCCAGTCCGACCAGCCGTGCGGCAGCAGGGTGCGGCCGTCGTCCTTGAGCCCGTGGCTGAGGCTGCCGTCAGGCAGGCGCAGGCGGTTGAAATCGATCTGGTCCACCGCCGAGGCCAGTTCCAGCTCCAGGGCGTCGTCCCCGAGCTGGCGCGCCGCCAGCAGCAGGCTGTGGTAGAAGATCGCCGTGTCGACCGTGCTGTACTCCGTGCCGGGGTGGATGACGTAACCCGCAGCGCCGCGGCGGACGAAGTGCGGCAGCAGGCCCATCGGCCGCTCCAAGGCGCGCGCGGCCTGGAAGGTGCGGGCAACGACCTGCGCGGCCTGCGCCTCGCTGACCAGGCGCAGCGGCGGCTGAGCCACGGCGGCAGTCGCCAGGGCGAACATGCCGGTCGAGGCCAGGGATTCGAAAGCGCCGGTTTCCGTGTGCGAACGGTCCTTCACCAGCCCGGAAACGGGATCGTGGCAGCGTGCGAGCTTGGCGTAGGAGGCCGCGACGACGTAGGCGTCGAAGGGCACGGCCGGCAGTTCAAGACCGAGCCGCAGGCTGGCCACGCAGAGTTCCGACCCCGGCTCCGCGGTCCAGTTGATCAGCTTGGCATTCGGCAGCGCCAGCGGCGGCAGCGGCAGCACGAAGGGCTCGAAACCGGCGGACTGCACCTCCAGCGGCGCCTCCCAGAGGGTCCGCTGATCGGCCGATTTGATCTCGAGCTTGAGCCGTCCCTGCCCTTTGGCGCGCACCATCAGGCAGCTGATGCGCGGCTGGTAAGGCGGGCGGATCAGAGCCGGCCAGGCGGCGGCGAAATTGAGCGACCGCCCCGGTTCGCGCGCCAGCCCGTCCAGGCTGTGCCAGAGCCCCGCCCAGGCATCGGGCTCCTGGCCGAGGAACACGCAGATCTCGTCGCTCTGCCACTGGAGGGTGTGCTCGGCCGGGCCGTGGAAGCCGAAGTCGGTGCCGAGATGGGTGTAGGCGACGAAGGAGTTGAGCCGGCGCGTGCCGTTGACCGGCACCTGCGGTCGGCCGGGCTGGGTGCGGATGAAATACTCCTGCACCGGCTGCCAGACCAGCCGGGAGGCGGCCGGCACGTCGGCGCGGGCCGACTGGGCGGAAAGCAGCAGAAGCAGGCAGGAGATCAGACGCATGCGCGGGCACGGCGGCCGAGTTCCATACGTCCCTGGGGCCCACTCCGGCCGAATCCCGGTGGCGGCCATGCTGCCGATGGCTCTGTTCACGCGCTCAGGCACTGCGCCCCAACCCCTCGTAGTAGCGGGCCAGACGGCGCGCATGTTCGTCGTAGGCCGCCTCGAACAGTTCGGTGGCGCGCGCCGCCCCGGCCACGACGCCGGCCGTCAGCACCTTCGGCGGCTGGCCGGCCCGCGTCAGGCGGTCGGCCACCTCGGCCTTGAGGGCGTTGACCACCAGGCAGCCGCCGACCGTGCTGCCCGGCGCCACCGGCGTGTCGAGCCCCTCGATGGCCACCATGGCGTCGCCAACCGGCGCGCCGGTGTCGAGCACCAGGTCGGCGCAGTCCTGCAGCTTTTTGCCGGCCGGATGCCGGCTCGTGCTGGCTTCGGCGTGCTCCCTGGAGATCAGGGCCACGACGCGCACGCCGCGGCGCTGGAACTCCTCGGCCATCTCCACGGGCACGACGTTGCAGCCGCTTGAGGAGACGACCAGGGCGCTGTCCCCGGCCTTGAGGTCGAAGTTGCGCAGGATGCGCGCGGCCAGGCCGCTGACATTTTCCAGGAACATCGCCTGGCGCTGGCCGTTGGCCCCCACCACGAGGTTGTGGAAGGTCAGGCTGAGCTCGACGATCGGATTGAAGCCGGGAAAGGAGCCGTACCGCGGCCACATCTCCTCCACCAGGATGCGGCTGTGCCCCGAGCCGAAGACGTGGACCATCTGGCCGGCCAGAATGGTATCGGCAAACCAGCCGGCGGCCTGGCGGATTTGCGGGAGTTGTGCGCGCACGCGCCCGATCAGGTCGGCGGAGCGGTCGAGGTAGGTTTCGGCAGGAGTCATCCGGGAGAGCGCAGGAAAGCACGGGATGCCCGGCTCAGGCAAGCGGTTCCAGGGCCCGCACCGCGCCCAGCGCGCCCGCTTCCTCGCCCAGCGCCGCCAGTGCCAGCGGCACGCCGCGCCCGGTCGGCCGCCATTCGTCGCGGTCCAGGCAGGCGGCCAGCGGCTGCAGCAGGCGCTCGCCGGCGCCGATGGCGATGCCGCCGCCGAGCAGGATGCGCTCCGGATCGAGCACGTTGATGAAGCCGGCCAGCGCGGCGGAGAGATGCCGGACGGATTCCAGCCAGATCCGGCCCGCCTCGGGATTGCCGGCCGCAAAGGCGTCGAGCAGCGCGTGGGTGTTGGCGTAGCGGCCGCCGCCGCGCGCGGCCAGGCTGAGGTTGCCAATCGCCGCCTCCAGGCTGCCCGGCGTGCCGACGGCGTCGCGCGGCGCGTTCAGGTCCGTGGTCACATGGCCGAGGTGGCCGGCGCGGCCGAGCGCGCCGGTGAGCAGGCGGCCGCCGGAAACCACCGCGCCGCCGACGCCGGTCCCCAGCGTCAGCAGGATGACGTCGCGGCAGCCGCGGGCGGCGCCGAGCCAGAGCTCGCCGAGCAGGGCTGACTGGGCGTCGTTGAGCACGCGCACCTCGCGCTGCAGCAACGCCGGCCAGTCAAGGCCTTCCAGGCCCTGCATGCGCCCGGGCATCCACTGGATGCAGCGCCCGTTCGGATGCGCCAGCCCCGGGGCCGAAAGACCGACCGGCAAGGCGCCCCGCCCGGCCTCGAGCTCCTCCACGACCGCGCGCACGCTGGCGGCAAAGCGCGGCAGACCGTCCGCGGTGCGCTCGCCATCCCGGGTGGGCCGCAGCAGGCGCTGCAGCACGCGGCCGGACGCGCGCTCGACGAGCACCGCCTTGATCTGCGTGCCACCCAGATCGATGCCGACCGCCAGGCTCATGCCGGGCGCCCCTCCGAAACCGTCCAGCCGCCGTCCACCGCCAGGACCTGGCCGGTGATGAACTTCGCGGCGCGGGAGAGCAGAAACAGCGCCGCGCCGTCGACGTCCGCGGGCACGCCGACCCGGCCGCCGTCGAGCGGCTGCTTGGCGGCGACGAAATTCAGGACGTCCTCCCGGCCCATGGCCCGCTGCGACATCGGCGTTTCCACCAGGGCCGGGGCGATGACATTGACGCGGATGTTGTGCGGCGCGTAGTGGCTGGCGACGGCCTTGCTGAAGCCGAGGATGCCGGCCTTGGCCGCCGCGTAGGCGTGGCTGGAGAAAAACTCGGGCGAAGGCGACCAGCCGAGCACGCTGCTCATGTTGACGATGGTGCCGCCGCCGCCCTGGCTCAGGAACTGGCGCACCGCCGCGCGGTTGGAGGCAATCACCGACGCCAGGTTGAGATCGAGGGTGTAGCGCAGGCCGTCGTCGGTGAGTTCGTGCAGCGGGCCGTCGCCGCGCGAGCGGCCGCTGCCGCCGGCGACGTGGTAGAGCGCATCCAGACGGCCGAAGCGGCTGACCGCCAGCGCCACGGCCCGGTCCGCCGTGTCCGGCAGCGTCGCATCCGCGGCAAACCCGCAGGCTTGCCCGCCCAGCTGATCGAGGGCGGCGGTGACATTGGCCGCGCTGCGGCTGGTCACCACCACGCGTGCGCCCTGATCGACCAGGGCGCGAGCGGCCGACAGGCCCATGCCGGTCGTACCGCCGGGAATCACCACCACCAGTCCGTCGACATCGTAACGCGCGCTCATTCGTGGCAGGCAGTATCGCCAGACGCCCCGATCGCTCAATGCCAAACTCGGCGGCCGGCGGGCCGGTCAGGCCAGGATCTCGCGCACCACCTGCCCGTGCACGTCGGTGAGGCGGAAGTCGCGGCCGGCGTGGCGGAAGGTCAGCTTCTCGTGATCGAGCCCGAGCAGGTGCAGCAGGGTCGCGTGCAGGTCGTGCATGTGCACCTTGCCGTCGACCGCCAGGTGGCCGAGCTCGTCGGTGGCGCCGTGGGCGAAGCCCGCTTTGACGCCGCCGCCGGCCAGCCAGACGGTGAAGCCGCCGGGGTTGTGGTCGCGGCCGGTGCCGTTGCGCTCGGCGTAGGGCGTGCGGCCGAATTCGCCGCCCCACCAGACGAGGGTGTCCTCGAGCAGGCCGCGCTGCTTGAGGTCGGTGAGCAGGCCGGCCACCGGCTTGTCGACCGCCGCGGCGTGGTCGCCGTGCTTGGGCAGGTTGCTGTGCTGGTCCCAGGCGGGGTTGTTGGAGTTGTCGCCGTAGTTGACCTGGATGTAGCGCACGCCCTGCTCGGCCAGGCGGCGGGCCATCAGGCACTGGCGGCCGAAGTTGTCGGTCACCTGGTCGCCGATGCCGTAGAGCTGGAGGGTGGCCGCGCTTTCGCCGGCGAGGTCGAGCACACCCGGCGCCTGGCTCTGCATGCGCCAGGCCAGTTCGTAGCTCTCGATGACCGCCTCGATTTCGGTGTCGCCGGGGCGCAGCTGGCGGGCGTTGAGGCGGCCGAGCAGTTCGTACTGGCGGCGCTGCTGCTCGGGCGTCCAGACCGGGTTGACGATGTTCTTGATGCCGGCCTCGCGGGCGGGCTGGCCGCTGCGGCCGACCGGCGTGCCCTGGAACACCGCCGGCAGGAAGGCGTTGCCGTAGTTGCGCGGGCCGCCGTTGCCGAGGCTGGGGCTGAGGGTGACAAAGCCGGGCAGGTTCTCATTGCCGGCGCCCAGGCCGTACATCACCCAGGAGCCCATGCTCGGCCGGATGAAGCTGGTGCTGCCGGTGTGCAGGAACAGGGTCGCCGGCCCGTGCGCGACGCCCTCGGTGTGCATGCCGTGCAGGAAGCAGAGCTCGTCGACGTGGCGGTTGATGTGCGGGAACAGGTTCGAGGCCCAGCGCCCCGACTGGCCGTGCCGGGCGAATTCCCAGAGCGGCTTTTTCAGGCGCTGCGGCGCGCCCTTGCCGGTCTTGGCCACCGTGCGGGCATCGGCGATGTCGACGATCTTCTGGTCGTCGCGCAGCAGGCGCGGCTTGTAGTCGTAGGAATCGACGTGGCTGACGCCGCCCTGCATGAACAGGAAGATGACGCGTTTGGCGCGCGGCCGGTGATGCGGCTGCGGCGCGCCCGCCCAGGCCTGGCGCTGGGCCAGCGCCGAGGCGGCCAGGTAGCCGAAGCCGCAGCCCGTGGTCTGCAGGAAGGTGCGCCGGGAGGAGAACATGCTGCCTAAACGCCGCCGGGCGGCGCCATGTTGCGCGGGCCTGCCGGAGAAGCCGCAACGCCGCGCTTGCAAAGTTCGGCAAACCCTTCTAGCTTGCCATCTCGGTCGTTTTGGGGGCATAGCTCAGTTGGTAGAGCGTCTCGTTCGCAATGAGAAGGTCAGGGGTTCGAATCCCCTTGTCTCCACCACCCGGGTCACCCGCGTGCCAAACCTCGCCTTGCCGGGCGTCTTCCGGGAAACCCCATGAGTGACCTGCCGCCCCTCGCCCGCCTCGTCTTCGGCATTCTGGGCGGCCTGCTGCTGATGGGCCTGAGCAGCCTGCTCATCGGCGCCATCGCGCAGGGGCTCAGCCGCGGCAGTCGGCAACTCCGCAGCAAGGTTCTGCGCCAAAGTCCGGAAAAACACGGCGACGGCGAAGTCTCCCTGGCCGCCATCCTGCCCGCGGCGGTGCTGGTGCTGGTATTTTTCGCCTTCGCCCTGCGCGGCTGCGCCGCCGACTGACTCGCCCGGCGCGGGTTGGCCGGCGCCAAGGCCGGATGCTCTGGCAGTGACCGCGCACGGCGGCGAAAAGCTGATTGCAGGCGGCGCAACCGTCTCTAAAGTTCCGGTTCGTTCCATGAAAACCGCCTTTGCCGTCCTCGCCACCGCTGGTCTGATCCTCGCCTCGACTTCCTGCGACAAGCATTCCTGGGAGCAGACCCAGGTGCTGCACGAGGGCATGCACAAGGCCCATGGCGACGCCCATCACGGCGATGCCAAGGCCGGCCACGGCGAGGCCCACGGCGACAAGAAGCCGGAAGCCAAGCACTGACCGGCTCACCGCAGGCCGCCCTCGCGATTGGGGAAAGCGCACACCGCAGTTGCCAGACGCGGTTTGACTGCGCATCGTGACGGCCCATGAACGCCTCCCCTGTCCTGCTTGCGCTCCTGTCGTTCGGCTCCGTCTTGGCGGCTGACTGGCCCGTCTGGCGCGGTCCGGCCCACACCGGCATTTCCGCCGAAACGGACTGGCGCCTCGGCGCCGAACCGGCGGTTCTTTGGGAGGCCGAAGTCGGCCTGGGGTTCTCCTCGTTCGTCGTCGCCGGCGGCCGCGTGCTGACCACCGGCCATCAGGACGGCCAGGACACGGTGTTCTGCCTGGAGGCGAAGACCGGCAAAACCCTCTGGAAACACGCCTACCCGGCGGACCTTGGCGACAAGTATTACGAGGGCGGCACCTCGGCCACGCCCACCTTCGACGGCGACCGCGCCTACCACCTCAGCCGCTGGGGCGACCTGTTCTGCTTCGAGGCCGCCACCGGCAAGGTCGTCTGGGAAAAGAACGTCCAGAAGGAGACTGGCGCCAACATCCCGGACTGGGGCTATGCCGGCGCGCCGCTGGTGCAGGGCAAGCTGCTCATCCTCAACGTCGGCAAGACCGGCATGGCCGTGGACAAGGCCTCCGGCGCGATCGTCTGGAAGAGCGAGGCCGACAACGCCGGTTATTCAACGCCCTACCCGCTGAACTGGAACGGCAAGGCCCTGGCGGTGCTCGGATCCGGCGACGCCTACGTGGCGGTCGAAACGGCCACCGGCACGCCGGTCTGGAGCCATCCCTGGAAAACCCGCTACGGCGTCAACGCCGCCGATCCGATCCTCAGCGGCGACACCCTGTTCCTGTCCAGCGGCTACAACAAGGGCTGCACCCTGCTCAAGCTCGGCGCCGGCGCTCCGGAGAAGCTGTGGGAGAGCAAGGTGCTGAAAAACCAGTTCAACTCCAGCGTCCTCATCGACGGCCACCTGTATGGCATCGACGGCGACTCCAACAGCCGCTGCGCGCTGAAGTGCGTCCGGCTCAGCGACGGCCAGGAGCTTTGGGCGGAGCCCGAAGTCGGCTTTGGCTCGCTGACCGCCGCCGCCGGCCGCCTGCTCGTGCTCACCGCCAAGGGCGAGATCATCGAGGCGCGCGCCAATCCCGCCAAGTTTGATGAAGTCAGCCGGGCCCAGGTGCTCAGCGGCAAGTGCTGGAGTGCCCCGGTACTGGCCAACGGCCTGCTGTACCTCCGCAACGCCGAAGGCCACGTGGTCTGCCTGAACCTGGCCCGGAAATAAGCCGCCGAGGCGCCCCCCTGCCCTGCAAGCCGCAGGCCCATTTCGCATCCCATTCCGTGAACACCGTCCGTTTCAAGCACGCCCGTTTCTCCGCCCGTTTCCCGGAAGGCTACCGCTACTCCCGCTCCCACTACTGGATGGCGCCGGTCGAGGACCAGCCGGGGCTCTGGCGCGTCGGCTTCACCAAGTTCGCCACGCGCATGCTCGGCGAACTGGTCGACTGCGAGTGGCCGACCGCCGAGGGCGCTCCGGTCGCCCCGGGACAGAACATCGGCTGGGTGGAGGGCTTCAAGGCCGCCTCCGACGTCTACTGCGTCATGCAGGGCGCCTTTGCCGGCGGCAACCCCTACCTGAAGCAGGACGCCTGCATCGTGCGCAGCGACCCGTACGAGGCCGGCTGGCTGTACGCCGTGCGCGGCGAGCCGGAAGCGGACCATCTCGACGTCCACGGCTACATCGAGTACCTGGGCGGCATCATCCAGCGCATGGCCGAGGAGGGCCACGGCGAGGAGAACGCGCCGGAGGACTGAGCCGGCGTCGCCTCAGGCCAGCCAGCCGGCGTAGCCCGCGCCGGAATAGCCGACCTTGCACAGGATGTGCAGGCACTGGTCCTGGTTGAAGGTCGTCTTGCCCTCGCACTTGGCGACGTCGATGCCCCAGTGGATGACGAACTCGACGGCGGCCAGCAGCGCGGAGCCGGTGATCAGCCAGACCGCGCCGGCATGCACCAGGCAGTGCATGGTCATGCACACGACCCAGATCTGCACCGGCCGCGACGGATCGCCCAGATGAATCAGGAAGCGGCGGTTTTTGCCCGTGGCGAGAAACTCCCCCTGCAGCGGAAAATCGGCGACCGCGTGGCCGATGCACAGCGCGAACAGCACCTGCAGCGCGGCCAGCCAGCTGTGCGGGGGAAACTCCACGAGTTCAAACATGACCGGCACGCTTCACGAACCCCGGGAAGCTGGCAACTTGAAAATGCTTTAGCTCAGCCCGCGGCCGGCGGCGCTTCGCCGGCCAGTTCGATGACCAGGGCGGTGCAATTGTCGCGGCCGGACTCCTCGACGGCGCGCTCGACGATCCGGAAGGCCTTGGGCCGGTCACAGGGCTCGCTCACGTACTCCTCCAGGCGGGCGTCCCAGAGGCCGTCGTTGACGCCGTCGGTGCAGAGCAGGAAGCGGTCGCCCGGCTGGCAGACGACCGAGCCGAAATGGGGGTGCAGGACCTGGTGGCCGGCGCCGAGCGCCTGATTGAGGGCGTTGCGGCCGGGGTGGCTGCGCGCCTCGCGCTCGTTGATCTTGCCCTCCCGGCGCAGCCAGCCGACGTAGCTGTGGTCGTGGGTGATCTGGCGCATGCCGCCGCCCGCCGGCAGGTAGTAGATGCGGCTGTCGCCGATGTGCGCGAAATGCATCCAGCCCGGGGAGAAGCAGGCCAGACTGAGGGTGGCGCCCATGCCGGAACACTCGGCGTAGCTGCGCCCCAGGCGCAGCAGTTCCGCGTGCACATGGTCGAGGATCTCCTCGAGGGCGTCGCTGACGCCGCTGCCCAGCTGCTGGGCGGCGAGCCGGTACACCTTCGGCATCAGGCGCGTGATGCGCTCCACCGCGACCCGGCTGGCGAATTCGCCGGCGTTGGCGCCGCCCATGCCGTCGCTGACGGCGAAGACGAAGTCGCCGCGGTCGAAGCTGGCATCGCCGACCTTGCCCAGATAGCGCACCTCCTGGGCGTCGTAGGTCAGCGCCAGGAAGGCGTCTTCGTTGTTCTTGCGGACCCGGCCGACATGGGTCATGCCGGACCAGGAAAGGGCGTTGGGGAAGCTGGCGGGAGTCACGGGCGAAGGCTGGCCCGGGAGGTGGGCGGGACGACGAGGCCCCGGGTCGGCCCCGTCCAGACGAACACGCTTAGCAAGCGCCCGGCGCCGCTCAACTGCGAAACCTACCAGCCGCGCGGCCCCTGCTCGTGCGGATCCGGTTCGGGCGGCGGCGGCCCCAGCTCCGGCTGGTCGAGGATGGTGGCGAACTCGAAATCGATCAGGCAGAAGCGCCCCAGCTGCGGGCTGTAGGTCACGTTGCGCATGTACGGATCCTCATGGCGGACGCCATACTGCTCCAGCTCGGCGTACAGCTGGCGCAGCCGGTCCTCGGTCAGGTGATCGACGCGCGCGCCGCAGTTGCTGGTGACCAGCTGCAGCCGCTCCTCGTCGGCCTCGAGAACCCGCGGCACGAACGGGCAGCCCTGCTTCTCCAGGTAGCGCAGCACCCGCACCTCGTGCTCGAAGCGCTCACGGGCCAGGTGGCCGCGGAACAGCTTGTGCACCCGGCCGTCATAGCCGATGCGGACCAGCGCGCGGGCGGTGTTTTTGGCTTCCTGCATCGTCGGACGGGGGGGGCTGCAGCGCTTTTGTCGGTGCGGAGGCGGCGACAATCAAGCCCGAGGAGGGCTCGCCAGCTTTTTTGCCAAAGCTCAAAAAATCCGTCGAATTTTGGCACAGCCTGTGCTTTCAGACAGCAGGCGTGTCGCAGTGCGGTCTCAACCCCACCTGGGACGCACCACACCTCAAGTCCACACAACAACCATGGCTAAATACAAACTCGAATACATCTGGCTCGACGGCTACACCCCCGTGCCGAACCTGCGCAGCAAGACGCAGATCAAGGAATACGCGAGCTTCCCCACCCTGGAACAGCTCCCGAACTGGGGCTTCGACGGCAGCTCGACCCGCCAGGCCGAAGGCCGGAGCTCCGACTGCGTGCTCAAGCCGGTGGCCGTCTATCCGGACAGCACCCGCACCAACGGCGTGCTGGTCATGTGCGAAGTCATGATGCCCGATGGCGTGACCCCGCATCCGTCCAACAGCCGCGCCACCATCCTCGACGATCCGGACGCCTGGTTCGGCTTCGAGCAGGAATACTTCCTCTACCAGGACGGCCGCCCGCTCGGCTTCCCGGAGAACGGCTACCCCGGCCCCCAGGGCCCCTACTACTGCGGCGTCGGCTACAAGAACGTCGGTGACATCGCCCGCCAGATCGTCGAGGAGCACCTCGACCTCTGCCTGGACGCCGGCATCAACCACGAAGGCATCAACGCCGAAGTCGCCAAGGGCCAGTGGGAATTCCAGATCTTCGGCAAGGGCTCGAAGAACTGCGCCGACCAGGTCTGGGTGGCCCGCTACCTGCTGGTCCGCCTCTGCGAGAAGTACGGCGTCGACGTCGAATTCCACTGCAAGCCGCTCGGCAAGGACCTCGACTGGAACGGCTCCG
>CAYYJK010000031.1:1749-19995 GCA_964472185.1 uncultured Prosthecobacter sp. | reverse complement strand
CGCGGACGGTGCGCCCCAGCTCGCGTTCCAGGGCGAGATCGGTGACCGAACCGTCGATCTGGGCGGCGCGGTCGAAGTGTTCGACGGCCTTGGCACGGTCGTCCTCGCTAAGGAACACGCGGCTGAGCAGGAGATGCGCCTGGGCGTTCTCCGGTTCCTGCTGCAGCACGCGCTCGGCGCGCACGGCGGCGCCCGAGGCGTCGCCCTCCATGAACAGGATGCGCGCGATGCCCAGCTGGGCGTCGCTGTGGCCGGCATCCAGGGCGAGCACGTGCTCAAACGCCTGCCGGGCATCCGCCAAATGCAGCTGTTCCAGGCTGGCCTGACCGAAAAGCAGAAGCAGGGAGACGTTGTCGGGCGACTGCTGGAGCGCGTCGCGGAGAGCCTGGAGGGATGACATGACCTTGGGGGGAGGTGGGCGGCTGGCGCCCGTCCGGGTGAGTTAAGGGCTTCTGGGGCGGGATGCCAGAGATTTCTTTCAGTCGCCGGCCTGCAGGTTGAGAGCCGGTTGGGCGATGGAATGTTGAAAAGCCGCCGGAACGCCGCTTGGTGTGGGCCGTTCAAAACCTTGCCCCACCCATGCTTGCCGACTGGATCCGCGCCGCCCGCCCCAAAACCCTTGGCGCGGCGATTGCGCCGGTCCTGGCCGGCTCCGTCCTGGGCTGGAAAATCGGCGGGCACTGGAGCTGGACCCTGCTGGTCTGCACGCTCGGCAGCTGCATGGCCCTGCAGGTGGCGACGAACTGGTTCAACGACGCGCTGGATTTCCTCAACGGCAAGGACACGGCCGCCCGCATCGGACCGCAGCGCATCACCGCCGCCGGCGTGATGTCCCCGCGGGCGGTGCTGCTGGCCGCTTGCCTGATGCTGGGCCTGGCGGCGGCCCTGTCGGTGCCGCTCATCCAGGCGCGCGGCTGGCCGATCGTGGCCATCGGCATCCCGTCGCTCTACTTCTGCTACGGCTACACCGGCGGGCCGGTGCCGCTGGCCTACCGCGGGCTGGGCGAGCTGTTTGTCATCCTGTTCTTCGGCTTTGTCGCCGTGCTGGGGTCGGCCTTCGTCCAGTCGGGCGAGTGGCTGGAAGGCGCACTGGTGGCAGGCTGGCAGATCGGCTGCCTGTCGACGGTGCTGATCGCCATTAACAACCTGCGCGACCAGGCCGAGGACCGCACCACGGGCAAGCGCACCCTGGCGGTCCGCTTCGGCACCACCTTCGCCCGGCTGGAGATCAGCGCCCTGATCCTGCTGGCGCATGCCGCCGGCCTGTATTGGTGGGCGCAGGGCTTCGCCCGCGCGTTCACCGTGCCCCTGGCCATCCTGCCGGTCGGCCTGTTCCTGATCCTGCGCGTCTGGACCCAGCCCCCCGGCTCCGCCTACAACCGGCTGCTGGCGCTCAGCGGCATGCAGCTGCTCGGTTTTGCCGCGCTTTTTTGCTGGGGGGTCTCCCGCTCGAACGTAACTCCGTCGTGAGCGCCGTCCCGCCCATTCACATCCACGAGTACCTGCTGCGCAGCGGCGTGGCCCTCAATTCGGCCTCCCATCGCCGGGTCTTCCCCGGCGCCCTGCTGCGCGTCGGCTCGGGTTTCGGCTGCGTGCATCCCTGGCCGGAGTTCGGGGATGCGCCGATTGAGGAGCAGCTGCGGCTGCTGGCGCAGGGCGTGACCACGCCGGTGACCGCCATGGCGCTGCACTGCGCGGCGCTGGACGGCGCGGCGCGCGAGGCTGGGGTCAGCCTGTTTGACGGTCTGGAGATTCCGCGCAGCCACTATTCGTGGAGTTTCGCCCAAGACACCTCCCGGCAGTTCCTGCAGGTGCTTGACGAGGGCTGGCCGGCCATCAAGGCCAAGGGTTTTGCCAATTACGGCGAGACCACCCGCTTTCTGGAGAACTGCGCCCGCCTGGCCGAGGGCCGGGAGCTGGCCTTCCGCGTCGATTTCAACGGCTGTCTCGATGCCACGGCCTTTCAGAAGTTCATCGAGTTCATGCCCCTGCGCGTCTACCGGCAGCTCGATTTCATCGAGGACCCGTTTCCCTACGACGCCGCGCTCTGGGAGCACTGCCGGCAGCGCTGGGGAGTGCGGCTGGCGCTCGACAAGGGCTGGCGCGATGGCGACGGCGGCTTCGACGCCGTGGTCGTCAAACCCGCACGCCGCGACTGGCGCACGGTGGCGGCGCGCCACCCCGGGCGGCCGCTGGTGCTGACTTCGGCGATGGACCACGCCGTCGGCCAGATGTTCGCCGCCTATCAGGCCGCGCTGGCGCGCCGGGAACTGGGCGACACCGTCGGGCTGTGCGGCCTGAGCACCCAGCACCTGTTCGCGCCGGACGCTTTCCTGGAGCGCATCCGGGTCCATGGCGGCTGGATGACTCCGGACACCGACGGCGGCGGCCTGGGGTTTGGCGAGGTGCTGGAACGACTGCCCTGGAGGCGGCTGGCATGAACCCCGCGGCCCTGAGCGCCGGTTTCTGGCAGGACGCGACGCCGCATGTCGCCGTCAACCCGGCCGATCCCGGGGCGGCTGAGGGCCTGGCCGAGTTTGCGCTGGCCCGCGGACTGACCTCCACCTGCTGGTTCCAGACCTCGGGTTCGGAGGGGCTGCCCAAGTGGGTTGCCTTGAACAAGAACGCCTTTCTGATTTCCGCGCGGGCGGTGAACGGGCATTTTGAGGCCGGGGCGGGGGACCATTGGCTGGTGCCGCTGCCGCTGCATCACGTGGGCGGTTTTGCCATCCTGGCCCGGGCGCACCTGGCCGGCTGCCGCGTCACCCTGGCGCCCGGCAAGTGGCAGCCGCAGGCCTTTGCCGAATGCTGCGCGGGCGCGGGCATCACCCTCACCTCCCTGGTGCCGGCGCAGGTCTACGATCTGGTCCGCCAGCGGCTGCCCGGCCCCGATTCCCTGCGGGCGGTCATGGTCGGCGGCGGCGGCATGACGCGCGAACTGGCGGAGGCCGCCCTCGCGCTGGGCTGGCGGGTCTTCCAGAGCTACGGCATGACCGAGGCGGCTTCGCAGATCGCCACCCAGCCCTACAACAGCTTCGGGCCGGTTTTCGACCTGCAGTCCCTCGAGGTGCTGCCGCACTGGCAGGTGGCGGCCGATTCCGACGGCACTCTGCGACTGAGCGGGCCGGCCCTGGCCCTTGGCTATGCCCGCCGGCAGGCGGAGGGTACCTGGAGCTGGGAGGCGATCGAGGCTTCGGCGGGTTGGCGCACCCGCGACCAGGTCCGCCTCTGGCGGCACGGCACCCGGCAGTTCCTGCAGTTTGTCGGCCGCGGCTCCGGCTGGGTCAAGATTCTGGGCGAATTGGTGCACCTGCAGCCGCTGCAGCAGTTTGTGGAAAAGGCGGCGCTCGAGCTCGGTTGGACGGTTCCGCCGGTCCTGCTGGCGCGGCCCGATGCCCGGGCGGAAACCCGCCTGGTTCTGGTCATGGAAGTGGGGACCGCGGCGGCCGAGGCCCTGATGGCACGGTTCAACGCGGCGCACCCGGCCTGGCTGCGCATCGCCGAGGTCCGCCGGATCGAGCGTCTGCCGCGCAGCGAACTGGGCAAGGTGCGCTTTTCTGAGTTGGAAAATTGGTTAGACTCGGAGAAGTTTTAAAAACTCCGCGCCAAATGCAAAAAAATCTTGTGCAGAACCGCTCATCATTGATAATACAGCATTATTAAATTCTAAAATGTGAGAATTTAGCAATCAGGAGCCGTTTCAATCTATGGATTCTATGAATTTAGCTTGCATTTATGTTCGGCTTGAGTCAGTAGTTCGTCAGTTGATTGAAATATCTCGGTAAGCGTCCCTCCATCTTCCCTTCACCTATGGCCTCCCAACTCCATTCCGCTGAATCGGCTGACCATGCCAAACTGGCCGACTTCATCCTGTTCAGTCAGCGCGAGTTTCTGCTGAACCTGTCCCGGGAACTGAACCGTGATAACATCTCCTTCGCGCAGTTCTTCCTGCTCGGCTACCTGGCCACCAGCGGCGACATGACGATGACCGACATCGCCCGCAAGATGGGGCATTCCACCGCGGCCGCCACCGGGCTGGTCGACCGGTTGGAAAAGCTCGGCCTCATGGAGCGCACGCATGCGATCGACGACCGCCGCAAGGTGATGGTGCGCATCACGTCCAAGGGCATCGAACTGGTCAACCGCCTGCGCGGCGAACTCCAGCAGCAGATTGCCGAGGCCATGGACGTGACGGCGGCGCCGAATGCCGAGTCCTTCATGACCGCCTACCAGACCATGGACACGGCGGCGGCTTCCCGGTAATTTTTAAAAGGTTGATGGCGAGGCGGGGCGCACGGAGTTCGTGCGCCCTGCTGCTTTTGTGGCATCGGTGCTGGCATGGACGACTGCTGGATCGCTTTTCCGCTGCTGAGCGGCCTGCCGGGGCTCGCGCATCGCTTCGTGCTCCGCCATCCGACGCTGCCGGTGGATGCCGAGCGCGCCGAGGTGGTGGAGCGCCTGAGCGGCTGGCACCGCCTGCAGGTGCGGGCGACCGGCTTTGCCGAGGAGCGGCTCTGCCTGGCGGAGCAGGTGCACGGGGCGGAGGTGGCGGTGCTGGAGTCGGTGCCGTCCGGGCCTGTTGCCGGGGTGGACGGTCTGGTGACCGCCGTTCCGGGGCTGGCGCTGGGCATTTACGTCGCGGACTGCGCGGCGGTGTATCTGGTCGATCCGGTGGCGCGGGTCTGCGGCCTGGTCCATTCCGGCCGGAAAGGGTCCGAGCAGGGCATTGTCGCCGCGGCCCTGGAGCGGATGCGCGCCTGCGCCGGCAGCCGGCCGCAGGACGTGCGGGTGCAGGTCGGGCCGTGCATCCGGCCGCCGGCCTACGAGGTGGATTTTGCCGCACAAATCCGGGCGGCGGCGCTGGCGGCGGGCGTGCGGCCGGAGCACTATTCGGACTGCGGGCTTTGCACGTCGACGGACTTGCGACGCTACTACTCCTACCGCATGGAAAAGGGACGCACGGGGCGGATGCTGGCCCTGCTGGGTCTGCAACCTTGACGCCGCCGTGATCCTCGAATTCAACTCCCCCGCCAAAATCAATCTCTGGCTGCGCATCCTCGGCAAGCGCGAGGACGGCTATCACGAGGTCGACACCCGCCTCTGCCAGCTGGCTGTCACTGACCGGCTGAGCCTGGAGCTGAAGGGCGACGGCGGCCGTGTCGAGGTGACCTGCAACGAGCCCGGCATTCCGCTCGATGCCTCGAACCTGGCGGTGAAGGCCCTGCGCCTCCTGGAGGCCCGGCTGGGGCGCACGCACGCCTGGAAGCTGCATCTGGAAAAGCGCATTCCGGCGGGAGCGGGGCTGGGCGGCGGCAGCGGCAATGCCGCGGCCGTGCTGCGTGTGGCCAACGAACTGCTGGGCGAGCCGCTCGGTCTGGCGGATCTGCTGGAAATCGCCGCGGGCATCGGTGCCGACGTGCCCTGCTTCCTGCTCGACAGTCCGGCGGCGGACGGCACGGGCCGGGGCGAAAAGGTCGCGCCGGCGGCCTTTGCCTGGCAGCTGCCGCTGGTCCTGATCAAGCCGGCGTTCGGCATCCCCACGCCGTGGGCCTATCAGCGCTGGGCGGCTTCGCAGGAGTTGCCCGGGGTGCTCTACGCGCCGCAGATCTGCCCCTGGGGCACCATGGTCAACAGCCTGGAGCGCCCGGTTTTTGAAAAATACCGCCTGCTGCCCGCCTTGAAAATGTGGCTGCTCGACCAGCCGGGGGTGCAGGCGGCGCTCATGTCCGGCTCGGGGTCGACGGTGTTTGCCGTGACCGAATCGGGGGCGGCGGCCCTGGCCTTGGCCGAGCAGGCCCGGCGCTGGTGCGGCGACACGGCCTGGATCCAGGTGACCAGCACGCTGGCCGAAAAAAATTGAGGCCGGGCGGCTCCCGATTCCGCCCGGCCCCTATGTTTGCATCAACCTCAACACTGGCCTGCGTTGCCGCAGGGGTGGTGACAACAACCAATCACTCTCAAGACCAGTTTTGGGGGACTTCTCCCGCCATCACTGTTGAAGGATTAGATGCCGTCCTGCGGCGAGTGTTGAAAAAAGCCGGCATTTTTTTCAAAAAGCCGGCAGGCGGTTCAGGGTGTAGCAGGCCAGCCGGTGCCAGAGCGGTTTTCCGGAGCGCGACTGCAGGGCGGGCAGCTCAAACTCGTGGACGTAGCCGGGACGCAGCGGCACCGTCTTCAGCACGAGCACCCGGCCCGTGGCGTCAAGACTGCCGCTGCGGATGGGCAGCGGCCGGGCGTCGACTTCCGGGCTGCCGTACTTGCCGGTGTAGGTGTAGGTGTAGCTCTGCGCCCGGGTGGCGGACCAGTCGGCCGCCGCGACCGGTTCGGTGAAGGTGAAGCGGAAGCCGTCGGGCAGGGCCTCCATCTTCTCCACCTCCAGCGGGGTCTGGCCGGTCCAGACCAGGCGCTGCAGGCCGTACGGGCGGTTGCCGTAGCTGTTCCAGCCGCGGTTGGTCTGGCCGACGACCATGGAGCCATCCTGCAGGAAGTTCAGGGTCAGCACCGCGCACTGCAGGCCGTCGAGGAAGGGGAAGCAGGCGCCCTGGTACTCACCGCCGACCTTCTCGAGAAACACGCGGTTGATGCCGGACAGGACGAATTCGCCGACAAACAGCTGCTTGCCGAACGGGCCGAACTTGCCGCCGGTGAGGTCGCAGCGCAGGCCGGTCGGGCTCTGGCCGAGCTTGACGTAGGGGAACCAGACGGCCGGCGGGCAGTAGCCGGGCACTTGCCGGATCGCCTCGGCGACGGTGATGCCGTCCGGCAGCTTGCCGGGGTGGCGCACCGGCGAGTCCGGCCGGCGCGCGTCGACGAGCGAATCGGCATGGCCGAAGAAGGCGCCTTCGCGCAGGTGCATGAGCGGATTGGTGCCCATCCAGTTGCCCTGCTGGTCGGTGGCGAACAGGTCGCCCTCGGCGTTGCTGCCGATGCCGCAGGGGCTGCGGAAACCGGCGCTGAAACCGCGGGCGCGGGTGCTGCCCTTGGGCGTGATCACCGACCAGCCGCGCCAGAGCGGCGCCTCGCCCTCGGGGCCGGCGCCCGGCCACTTCTTGCCCATGGAGCAGTTGAGGGTGTTGTGCATGTTGCCCTCGCGGTCAAAGACCGGGCCGTAGGCGTACTCGTGGTAGGCGCCGGAAACGCCCCAGCCCTGGGCGACGGTGCGATACTCGTCGGCGGTGCCGTCGCCGTCGGTGTCGCGCAGGCGGGTGACCTCGGCGCGCTGGGTGACGTACAGGTCGCCTTCGTGCCAGGCCATGCCGAGAATCTCGTGCATGCCCGCCGCGAAACGCCGGTAGCCCAGGTTGGCGGCCGTGGCGGGTTCGGCCGTGGGGTGGTCGACGAGCCACACCTCGCCGCGGCGCAGCGCCACGGCCAACTTGCCGTCCGGCAGCAGCGCCAGGCCGCTGGCCTCGAAGTTGACGTTCGCCGGCGTCTCGAGCGTGACGACGCGGTAGTAGGGGTTGGGCTCCGCCGCACAAGCGAAGCTGCTCCAGCCCAGCAGTGCCAGAATCGTGCGTCTTACCATGTGATGACCTCCTTCTGCAGCTTGCCGTCGACCGTCATTTCGCGTTCGAAACTCCGGCCGTCCTGGCCGGGACGCAGCCGGTCCTCCACCTCGCGGCCGTCGAGCTTGTAGCGGAAGACGGGGGTGCCGTCGCGCTCCAGGCGGTAGCCCAGGAACTCGCGTTCGCCCGCCGCCGGGGGCAGGGCATGCACGTCCGTGCCGAGCGGCCGGATGGGCAGCATTTCGCGGCTCTGCCAGTTGCTCAGGGCGTCGAGGAAGCGTCCGCGCCAGACCAGCGCCCAGCGCACCTGCGCCGCGTCAAAGGCGGCGTTCACCCCCTGCGGGAAGCCGACGCCGATGGCGTGGCTGCCGGCGCCTTCGATGAAGCTGCGGAAGACGATGGGGCGGCCGTCCTGGGCGGGCTTGAGCTCGAAGTCGCCGGTCGACAGCAGGCCTTCGGGCAGGGGCTGGCCCTCGAGTTCCTTGAGGTAGGTCCACAGCGACTCGATCTCCTGGTCCGCCTTCTTGCGGCCGAGGAAGAGCGGCGGCATCATGGTGCCGGGCTGGGTGGCCTGCGGATTGAGCAGCAGCTCCTTGAAGTATTCGGGCTGCAGGCGCTCGACGGTGTGCGTCAGCCGGATCACCGGCGGCCCCAGCGACTTGCGGTCCTTGAGTCCGTGGCAGGCCACGCAGGCCAGGCCGGTCGAGCCGATCAGCTGGCGGCCGGTTTCGGCGCGATGATGCTTGGCCAGGCCGCTGACATCGATGGCCACCGGCGTTTCGCGCCGGTCGGCCTCGGCCAGCCAGCCGGCCAGCGCTTCGGTCTGGGCGCGGCCGAAATCGGGCATGCGCGTGTCCATGTAGGGGCGCACGCTGCCGCCCTGGCCCCACAGCACCTTTTCGAGCCAGCCCCGGGTCAGTTTGCGGCCGACCTTGTCGAGGTTGGGCGGCAGGTGGGCGAACTCGCCGAGCGATTCGGCGCTGCCGTCGTTGCTGCCAAAGTACTGCGCCCGCGGGTCTTCGGGACCGCCCTTGCCGTCGCGGTCGTGGCAGGCGTAGCAGTTGAGGCGGGTCATCTGCCAGTCGACTTTCTGCGCGGCAGTCAGGACCGGCGCCTCCTGGCGCTGCAGGCGGGTGATGGCGAGGCGCAGCGCGCGCTTCTGCAGCTCGGTCAGGTCGTAGCGCGGAATGCCGGAGGGCTGCTTGTCCGCCAGGCAGCCGGCGCCGACAGCCAGATCGCGCAGCGGCTTGGCGGGCGGCGGCAGGCTGGGTTCCGCGCCCGTGCTGTGGCAGCTCGCGCAGCGCTGCTGCACGAACAGGGCCTTGCCGCGGTCGATCCCTTGCGGCGCCAGCTTCAGGGCCGCGCGCTCGGCGGCCTTCTCGGCGGTACGGCCGGTGTGCAGGTAGGCGGCGATGTCGGCCGCCTCCTGGGCGCTGAGGCGCAGGCTGGGCATGCGGCCGGCCGGCCGGTGCGCCAGCGGGTCCTGCAGGAAGCGCGCCAGTTCGCCGAACTCGTAGGCGTCCGCCAGGGCGATCGGCACGGAGCCGAGACCCGGTTTTTCCAAATCGGCGTCGGCGGCCGCCTTCTCCGGACGGTAATTGGTGGCCGGTTCATGGCAGGCCACGCAGCCCACCTTGTGGTAGAGCTGCTTGCCGCGTTCGGCGTCGCCGCCGACGGGCGCCGCTTCGGCGGCGGGCGCGCGCAGGCTGCCCAGGTATTCCGTCAGCGCCTCGACCTTTTCCGCGTCGCCCTCCTCGCCGGCAAACAGGCCCGGCATCTGCGTGCCGCGCTTGCGGTGCTGCGGGCTGCGGATCATCAGCCAGAGGGTGTCGGCGTCGTAGCGGGCGCCGACGTTGGCGAGATTCGGACCGGGCTTGGCGGCCAGGCGCTGCCGCCAGGAAGCGGGGGCGGCGTGACAGGCTGTGCAGCTGAGTTCGGCCAGCAGCAGGTCGCCACCTTCCACCACGTGCTCGTCGGGGTCCTCGGGCAGGTTGAACTGGTCGAAGGTGTAGACGTAGGCGTGGTTGATCGGCTCCGCCTGCAGCGGATGCGCCTGCAGCGGCGCGCCGGCCAGGGCAAGGCCGGCCGCCAGCAGCCGGCCACCGCGGACGTGGAGGGAAGGGCGGTTCATGGCGGGTGTCACAGACCCATGCGCTGACGTTCGGCGTCCAAGGCCCTGATCCACGGGCCGACGAAGTGGCCGCTGTCGTGGTAGGTGCGGCCGGAGTACATGTGCCGGTCGATCACGCAGGGCTCGTTGACGTAGACGCCGCCGCAGACCTCGAGGTCAAACTGGCATTTGGCCACCGTGGCCATGCGCAGCCCCTGGACGATGCCCGCGCGCGCCGGGATTTCGACGCCGTGACAGACGCTGGCGCAGGGTTTCTGCTGCTCCCAGAACCAGCGGGTGAGGCGCAGCAGGTCGGCGTCCTCGCGGATGTACTCGGGGGCGCGGCCGCCGCTGAAGAAGATGCCGACGTACTCCTCGGGCCGGATGTCCTTGAAGGCGATGTCGGCGTCGATGCTGTAACCCTCCCACTCCTTGGTGATCGTCCAGCCGGGTTTGATCTCGTGCAGCACCATCTGGTACTTCCGCTTTTCCGGCGCGGCGACGACCGGCCGGTAGCCGCCTTCGATCAGGCGGTAGTAGGGGTAGAGGGTGTCGACGGTTTCGGTGGCGTCGCCGACGATGAGCAGGACTTTGGCTTCAGGCATAAGGGTGGATGGATGGGGGCTGGGGTTCAAACAAGGGCGTCGAGGAACTGCCGTGCGCGGACGATTTCGGCCGTGGTTTCGGCCGCCGTGGGCAGGATTGGAATGCCGCGCGGCGTCGGGTGCATGAAGATCTCGGTCGGGCCGCGGAAGTCGATGGCGCGCAGCGCCTGCAGCAGCGGCTTCCAGTCCAGCGGACCGCGGCCGGGCATCTGCTGGAGCTCCTCGTCCTTGGGCATCGGTTTCATGCAGCCCCGGCCGTGCTCCCAGGCATAGAAAAGCGTCAGCTTGCGGTCGCTGTGGCGGATGAGTTCCGCCAGCAGGCCGGGATCCTGCGGCAGGTGGTAGGGGGCCAGGGCGATGCCCAGGCCGGGCACCTCGCGGCTGAAATCGGCCAGCCAGCGCAGCGAGTCCGGCGTGTCGATGAGGTTGTTGACGTGGTTCTCGATGCCGAGGGTGACGCCGTTTTCGGCGGCGAGGGCGGCGTGCGGCTTCATCTTCTCCACGAAGTCGCGGACGTTGGCCTTGAGCTGCTCCGGCGGCACCTTGTAGTCGCCGGCGCCACCGGTGACGATGCAGCTGCCGCCCAGACGCCGCACCAGCCGGATCTCGTCGGCGAGCTTGAACGGGCCGAGGTCGTAGCGCGTGGTGCCGCCGAAGCCGACGCCGTGCCCTTGCAGCAGGCTGGCGAAGGCCTCTTCGCCCATGGCGTCCAGCTCCTCGCGCTGGCTGCCGTGCTTGCGCGGCCAGAGCTCGATGGCGCCGGCGCCGGTCTTCTTCACCTCCGGCAGGATCTCGGCCAGCGGCAGGCTGCCGTACATGCTGGAGGCGAGCAGGTAGTTGAGCCGCCAGGGGCTGGCGGCGGCGCTGGCGGGGAGCGTGGCGAGGGCGCCAAGCGTCTGCAGGAAGTGACGGCGGTTCATGGGCGGCGTGCGGCTGGAAGTGCTGATTCAACGCCAGCCGCCGGCGCGCTTCATTCAGACTTTGAAGAAGCGTCTTCAGGTTTTGCGGCGGCGGGGCATGGACGTGATCCCGCGTCCGTGGCTGCGCGGATCAGCCTTCGTGGAAAAAAAGTGCGAAAAGTTGGAATTCTCGCTTGCGGGATTCGGATTTTGTTCCAATCTAGCGGCCCACCAAAAAGCGGGTGTAGCTCAGTGGTAGAGCACTTCCTTGCCAAGGAAGATGTCGCGCGTTCGAATCGCGTCACCCGCTCCAGTTCTCCAACCAAAGAACTGGAACCGCTGGCCAAACTTCACTCAAGCCGTTTTCATGTTTGTCTGGTCCAAGCTTTCGTCGGCCCAATGGAGCGATGCCTGGGAGGAGCGCTTTGCCGGCAACGACCAGCTCAGTCTGGTCATCACCGCCGTGCCGGGCCGCAAGACCATCCGCGTTGAGGCCTATGCCGAAAAGCGCCGCGACGTGCTGGCCGTGCAGAAGCTGTTCGGCGGCAGCGTGCGCGAAGTGAAGAGCCGCAACTGGGCGGCGCTGTCGCAGGAGCCGATGCCGCCCCTGCAGGTGCGCGGCCGGCTGGTCATCTGCGGCGCGCGCACGCGCGCCGAGTTGCAGGCGGCGCGGCGCGAGTTTCCGGGGCGCGAAGTGATCGCGGTGCCGGCGGACATGGCCTTCGGCACCGGCCACCACGCCACCACGGCGACCGTGCTGCGCATGCTGGCCGACGCGGCCGGCGCTTTGCACGACCGCCCGTGGAAGATGGCGGATCTGGGCTGCGGCAGCGGCATCCTGGCGATCGCCGCCGTCAAGCTCGGCGCCGGCGCCGTCTGGGGTTGCGACTTCGACCCCAAGGCGGTGCAGGTGGCGCAGGACAACGCCCGCCGCAACGACACCCCGGACATCCGTTTCACCGAGACGGACGTGCTCCGCTGGAATGCGCGCGAGCGCTTCGACATCGTCGCGGCCAACATTTTCTACGACATCCTCGAGGCGGGTTTCCCGCAGATCGTGCGCTCGGTCAAACCGGGCGGCACCCTGATCGTTTCCGGCATTCTGAAGACCCAGGCCGCAGCCTGCCTTGAGGTGGCGCGCAAGCTCGGGGTGCGCTGGGACCGCATCGTCACCCGCGGCAAATGGGTCTCCGCCTGCGGGCGGGCGCCTCAGGCCTGAGCCTGGCCGAACGGCGCGATGATCTGCGGGTAGTCGCTCATCGGCACGAGCTGGATGCCGTAGCGGCGGGCGATCGCTTCCGCTTCCGACTCGGGGTAGTCGTCGCGGTAGTACACCTCCTTGATGCCGTAGGCGCAGAGCATCTGCATGCAGCTGGTGCAGGGTTTGGTGGTGCAGGCGACGAGCTTGACGTTGCCGCGCGTGAACAGGCTGCACAGGTTGACCTCGGCGTGCAGCATGTACTTGCGGCGCTCGTCGCGGTCGCTCCAGAAGTCCGCCGCGGCATCGTAACCGGGTGCGAGGCCGTTGTAGGCCGTGCCGATGACGCGGTTGTCAAAGTCGATGGCCACGGCGCCCACCTTTCGGTAGGGATCCTCGGAGCGCAGGCTGGCGACGTGGGCGAGCGCCATGGCGTACTCGGGAATGGTGAGGCGGGTGCGGGGAAGGGGCTCGGACGCCGGCATGGCGCTGATTGACGTCGCTGCAGCCGGATCGTCAATGGGAACCTTGAGGCGAGAAAATGCGCACACTGTTCATTTGAGTGCTTGCATTATTTGTTCAAGTGAACAATAAAGTCAGCGCCTTCGAACAGTCCGTTATTATGAAGAACAATCGCACTTCCCGTACGTCCCGTCTCCTGCGCCAGCTTCGCCACCTGATCCACGCCGATTCCCAGCGCTGGGTGCGTCGCCGGGACCTGCTGTCCGCCCGCGAGGGGGAGGTCCAGCTGGAGTTGGACTTGGTCAGCGCCCGCCCGGTGCGGCGCCCGGAGCCTGCGGGTTTGCCGCAAGTCGCCTGGCGCTGAGCCCGGGTCCGCGGATCGGTCTCCGGCCGGGGGGAAGGGGTGCAAAAGGTGACAAAAACAGAAGTTTTGAGCGCTTTCCCGGCGTTTGGAATGGGTTTCGAATGGACAATCGGCACCGCTCTTGCTTTTATCGCCTTTTGTCCGTTCCCGAATTTTGTACCCCTTC
The DNA here is from genome assembly GCA_964472185.1 of uncultured Prosthecobacter sp. Classification (GTDB taxonomy): domain Bacteria; phylum Verrucomicrobiota; class Verrucomicrobiia; order Verrucomicrobiales; family Verrucomicrobiaceae; genus Prosthecobacter. The sequence goes on along the minus strand of CAYYJK010000031.1, from coordinate 6,686 downwards.
CGGCTTGTTTCCGACACGTCCTATGAGTTTTCGCGCTTCTCTTCCGCACCTTTCCCGTCTGCGTCTGATTCTTGCTGTCGGCGTTTTGCAATGGCTGGGAGCGGTTGGAGTCCAGGCTCAGTACGGCGTGTCACCGACCCAGACGGGCATGTTCTTTGACGATCTGCGCTCCCGCCAGAAGGCGGAGCAGGCCGCCACCACCTCGACCGGCACGCGTGACGGCGACGTGACCTACGACTACGACAGCGGCATCTACCGCTCCGCGGAGCAGGAGCCGATGGGCCAGCGCAGCACGGACTACCAGGCCGCCCGCGAGGTCGCCCGGCCGTCGGTGCGCAGCGGCAGCGCGGCTTATGCGGCGCGCACGGTCGGCGATTACACCAACTACGCCGGCCAGTACACCTCGCCGACCGGCTTCTTTGCTCCGACCTACATCTCCGACCCGTTCCTCAACGGCCGGCGCAACCTGAAGGTGGGCCCGGTGAACGTCGGTTTCGGCCTCTACCAGGGGCTGGAATACAACGACAACGTCAACCGCTCCGGCACGGACCCGGTCGAGGACGTCATCAGCACGACCCTGCTCAACATCGACGCGAACTACCAGATCACCCAGAACAACCGCCTGTCGATCTCGACGGCGATCGGTTTCGACCACTACTTTGACAATCCGGAACTCGCCCCCTACGGCAACGACGGCTTCGTGCTCAACGTCCTGCCCGGCAGCACCATCGCCTTCGACATCAAGGCCGGTCCGGTCTTCATCACCATCTACGACCGCATGTCGGTCCGTCCGGCGGTGCGCAACGACTTCGCGCTCACCCAGAACCAGACCTTCGGCGTGTTCCAGAACGACGCCGGCATCGCCGCCAACTGGCGCATCAACTCGGCCTGGACGCTGGCCCTCAACTATATGCATTCGACCGCCCAGGCGCTCAATGACAGCCAGCGCAACGACGGCACCAAGCTCCAGGGCATCAACGACACCGACAACTTCAGCCGCACGACCGATTCCATCCACGGCTCGCTGAGCTTCAGCCCCACCGGCACCTGGTCGGCCGGTCTGGAAGGCGGCATCACCGCGATGGAGTACGAGGGCCGGTTCAACAACGACGCGCTGATGAGCAACCTCGGCGCCTTCTTCGTGCTGCCGGTTGGCAAGACCACCTACCTGCGCGTGGCCGGCGGCTACCAGAACTTTGAGTTCGACGAGGTCCAGAAGATCCTCGGCAAGTTCCCGCAGTATGCCGGCGGCCAGCCGATGACCAACGAGGACAATTCCGACCTGAGTGACTTCTACTACGGCATCACGCTCAGCAACCAGCTCAACTCGCGCATCAGCCACTCGCTGTCGCTCGGCCGCGAATCCTCGCTCAACGTCACCTCGAACTTCATCACCTCGAACTACGTCAACTACGGCATGTCGATCATCGCCTGGAAGGGCAGCCGCATCTCGCTCAGCGGCTACCTGGAGGATGCCGGGATGTCGGGCGGCGCCTACGAGCAGGAACTGACGCAGTATGGCTTTGACCTGCATGTCAGCCACCGCCTGTCCTCCAAGGTCACCGTCGGCGCCGGCTACCACTTCGGCCACACCGACACCGACGCCGTCGGCCGCTCCGCCAACTACGGCGAATTCGACCAGCACGCCCTCAACCTGGACCTGAGCTACGCGCTGTCGGCCAAGTTCAACCTGTCGCTGGGCTACCGCTACTACGTGACCGACGTCACCGCCGGTGCCGGTGAATTCAACGACCAGGATTTCGAGCAGAACCGCTTCATCCTGGGTCTGAACTACAACTTCTGAGCCCCGGACCGTGCCTGGTCCGCGCCTGACAGCTCCTTTTCCGCTGCTTTCCGACATGTTTTCGCTCCGTTTCTGTTCCTTGTTCGCCCTCACCGCCGCCGCCGCGCTGGCGCAGGATCCCGGCTTCCGGGAGATCGACGAGCGCCGGCCGCAGCCGGCGGCCGCCACGGCGCCGACCGGCGACATCGCCCGCTCCGCCGCCGTCATCAATTCCATGGACGTGCTGGATGACACCCAGCCGATCGAGCCGGGCGACATCATCAGCATCCGCATTGTTGAGGACCGGACCGCGCCCCTGCAGTTGCGCGTCGGCGCCACGGGCGAGATCAACGCCCCCCACATCGGCCTGGTGAAAGCCTCCGGGCGCACCTGCCGCCAGCTGGCCTTCGAGGTCAAGCGCCGGCTTGAGCTCAACTACTACAACGCCGCCACGGTGGTTGTGGCGATCGACCTCAAGCGCCAGGACGACCCCAACGCCCGCACGCGCTACGCCAGCTCCGAGATCGACTTCTTCACCGTCTACGGCCAGGTGCTCCGCCAGGGCAAGTACGAGCTGCCCCAGGACGAGGACATCACCATCAGCCAGGCCATCCTGCGCGCCGGCGGTTTCGCCCAGTTCGCCAACCCGCAGAAGGTCAAACTCGTGCGCAAGACGCCGCAGGGCAACAAGACCATTCTCGTCAATCTGGACAGCATCATGCGCCAGGGCAACCTGGACTACGACGTGTACATCCGGAACAACGACGTCATCATCGTCGACGAGAAGAAGGTGAACTTCTGATCTAGGGCCGGGCGGCCGGAGGATTGCGCGCGACGGCGCCCGCTTCGCGTGCCATGGTTTGGCGTCAGCCGGCGTGCGGCTGACGTAGCTCCATCGATCCGTCATGAAGTTTTTCCCGGTTGTCATCCGCTACGGAACCATCGCCCTGGCCGTCGCCGGCGTGTTCAGCATGGTGCAGGTGTTCGAGCTGCTGCGCGCCCAGGAGGCGGTCATTCCGCCGCCGCCGGTCGCGCCGCCGGCGAAGCTGGAAGGCACCCGGCTGGCGGCCACCGGCATCCTCGAAGCCCTGGAGGAGAACGTCGCCGTCGGCGCACCGGCGCCGGGACTGGTCACGCGCGTGCTGGTCCGGGTGGCCGACACCGTGGCCCGGGACACGCCGCTGTTCCAGCTCGATGACCGCGAGTTGCAGGCGCAGCTGCTGCGCCACAAGGCCGCCATCGCCGTCAATCAGGCGCAGCTGGCCGTGGCCGCCGCCCAGCGCACCAAGGTGCAGGACATCCTGGACCGGCTGAAATCGGTGCCGGATCAGCGGGCGATCAGCCAGGACGATCTGCGCAACCGGATCAATGACCTGACCGTGGCCGAAGCCCAGGTGGCTTCGGCCGAGGCGCAGTTGCAGGCCGCGCACGCGGAGGTGCGCCAGACCGAGCTGCTGATCGAGCGCTTGGTGGTGCGCGCGCCGCGCGCCGGCACGGTCCTGCAGGTGAACATCCGGGAAGGGGAGTATGCCTCGCCGCAGAACCGGTTGGCGCCGATGATCCTCGGCGACCTGCACCAGCTCCAGGTGCGCGCGGATGTCGACGAGCAGAACGCCGTGGAAGTGCGCGAACGCGAGGGGGCGGTTGCCTACATCAAGGGTGACTCGGCCCGTCCGCTGCCGCTGCAGTTTGTCCGCATCGAGCCCTACGTGATTCCCAAGCAGTCGCTCACCGGCGTCAGCACCGAGCGGGTCGACACCCGCGTGCTGCAGGTGATTTACCGGCTGGAGGTGCCCAAGGACCGCAAGCTCTACGTCGGCCAGCAGGTGGACGTCATGATCGGCGGCCGCTGAGCGGGCCGCTCAGGCCCGTTTGAGCTTGCCGCTGGCGGTCAGTGGCAATTCCGTCACCGCGCTGAACAGCAGCGGGATCTTGTAGCCGGCCAGGTGCTGGCGGCAGTGGTTGCGCAACTCCAGGGCGGTCGGCGCGCCGTCCGCGGCCGGGATGAAACGCGCCACTGGCACTTCGCCGTAAAGCGGATGCAGCCGCGCCTCGACCAGGGCGCGTTGCACCTTGGGGTGGGCGTCGAGCACGCGTTCGACCTCCTCGGGAAACACCTTCATGCCGCCGACGTTGATCAGGGTCTTCTTGCGGCCGCAGAGCCGGATGCGCCCGGCGGCATCGCGCCGGCCCAGGTCGCCGGTGGCGAACCAGCCGGCGGCGTCGACCACGTCACGGCGCGGCAGCCAGGGGGCGAGGTAGGCGTCGAACAGGCCCGGTCCGCGCAGCAGGACCTCGCCCGGCTCGTCCGCCGGCGGCTCCTGGCCGTCTTCATCCGCCAGACGGCAGGCGTAGGCCGGCAGCGGCCGGCCGACGGCCTCCGGCGCCTCCAGCGCGCCGTCGAGGTTGAGCAGCGGCAGGCCGAGCTCGATGATGCCCAGGCCCTGGATGAGCGGCCGGCCAAAACGGCTGTGGAATTTGAGCGCCGTGGCGGCGTCCAGCGCGGCGGCGGTGGCCACCGCCAGCCGCAGGTGCGGCCATTCCGCGGCGGGCGGCGCTTCGACCAGCTGGCGGTAATGCACCGGGCTGCCGTACATCACCGTCGCCTGGTGGGCGGCGCCGGCGCGCAGCAGGTCCTCGCCGAGGTGGGTCTCCTCGATGATCGTCGTCGCGCCGTGGTAGAGGTAGAGCACGATCGACACCGCGAAGTGGTGCGCCATCGGCAGCACCCAGAGCACCCGGTCGCCGGGACCGATGCCGAGGCCGGCGTTGGCGGCCGTGATGCGTTCGAGCAGCGATTCGTGGGACAGCAGCACGCCCTTGGATTTGCCCGTGGTGCCGGAACTGAAGCGGATGAAGGCCGGGTTCAGCGCTTCAAAGTCGGCGAGCGGAAAACCGGGCGTGACCGCCGGCGGCTGGGCGACGGTGACCGTGCGCTCGCCGACGCGGATGCGGCCGAGAACGCGGCTGCCTTCGGGCAGCCAGCCGGCCGCGTCCTCCGCCACCAGCACGAGGTCCAGGGCGGTGCGCAGCGCCAGGTCGCGCTTCTCCTCGTCGGCCAGTTCGTCGGGCACGGGCACAAAGCAGCCGCCGGCCGCCAGGGTGGCCAGCGCCAGCGGCACGTAGTCCAGGCAGCTGGGGAAGTGCACGCCGA
>CAYYJK010000031.1:0-1649 GCA_964472185.1 uncultured Prosthecobacter sp. | reverse complement strand
AGGGTGGCCAGCGCCAGCGGCACGTAGTCCAGGCAGCTGGGGAAGTGCACGCCGATGCGCGGACGCGCCGCGGCCGTGGCGGGCAGCAGCGGGCGCAGTTCGGCGGCGAGGGCGTCGCAGCGCTGCAGCAGGCCGCCGTAGCTCAGTTGCTGATCCTGTTGCACCAGGGCCACGGCGTCGGTCCGGGCGCGCTGACGGATGGCCTCGACAATGCAGAACATGGGCAAAAACGGGGGCGTAGGGAAATTCGAACGGCCGCGGGAAAAGCCGCGCCGGCTGCGGGTCTGGAAACCGGAGGGCTCAGAAGCCCCAGGAAACGCCTAGCGTGAAACCCAGCGAGTTGACGCCCGGATTGGGATCCGTGGCGCCGCCGTTGGACAGGTGCTGGAACAGGGCGCCAAGACGCAGTTCCAGGGTGTCGCTCAGAGCGCGCGCGACGCCGGTTGTGGCGAACCAGTTCAGCGTGAAATCCTGGCCCTGGCCGCCTTCGACCCCCTGCGAATCGATCCAGCCGGCGCCGCCGCCGATGCCGGCGAAAACGGACCAGCGGCCGCTGGGCGTCGTCCACTCGATCGAGGGGGCGCCCATCAGGCCGAAGTAGTGGTTTTCAGGGCCGGTCTCGATCCACTGGCCGATCAGGTTCAGGCGGTTGCGCACAAACAGTCTGGAGCCGTTGGCAAAGTCCAGGCCGAGCACCTCCGGCGAGCGCCAGGTCAGCAGCACGGGGGCCATGCCGTAGTTAAGCGGCGTGTCGCCGCCGACTTTCCAGAGGTAGCCGGCTTCCAGGTCGAAGCGGTGCTGCTCCCAGGGCTTGAGTTCGGCCGGGGCGCCGAGGGTTGGCGCGACGGGTTCTTTGGCCGTCACGTTCAGGGACAGGCTGGCCGCGGCCAGCACCAGCGCGAAAAGCGGGGACTTCATCCCGGCATCAAGCACGAGGCCGGCGCGGATGCAAGGGCGGGAGCGTGAACATTGCACGATGCTTTCCAGTTGGAAGGCGCGGGCGCCGACTGTTCCATGCAGGCCATTCACGGTTCCTGCATGAAACGCTTCTTTCTTCTCGGGCCGGTGCTGGCTTTGCTCGTGTTCGCCAGCGGGTGCAGTCAGGTCTCCCAGCATGGCGGCTCCGCCTTCCGCTACGCCCGCCACCATCTGGTCGTGGGCGTGCCCAAAGCGGCCCGGCGGCTGCCCGCGCGCCTGGCGGACCTGCTGCGCCGGGATGGCTCCTTCTGGGAAGCCGACGCGATGCCCGGCAAGCCGTCCATCCGCATCGATCTGGGCGAGCAGATGATCTACCTCTACAAGGATGGCCGCCTGGCGGGCGGGTCGCCGATTTCCTCGGGCGCCGAGGGCTACGACACCCGCCCCGGCCGCTACCGCATCATCGAGAAGGACATCGACCACAAGTCCTCGATCTACGGCGACTACGAGGACCGTCACGGCAACGTCGTCCGCACCAACATCGACAACCGCAAGGATCCGCGGCCGCCGGGCAGCCGTTTCGAGGGGGCGAAGATGAACTACTTCATGCGCATCTACGGCGGCGTCGGCCTGCATCAGGGCTACCTGCCCGGGTATCCGGCCTCGCATGGCTGCATCCGCCTGCCCGGCCACATGGCCGAAAAGTTTTACCGGGCCTGTCCGCTCGGCAC
>CAYYJK010000030.1:4029-20014 GCA_964472185.1 uncultured Prosthecobacter sp. | reverse complement strand
ACCAAGGCGCTGGAAGACGTCCTGACCATCCTCATCCGCGCCTGCCAGCCGCTGACCCTGGCCGACATCGCCGAGTCGGAGCTCCTTGGCAGCGGCGCCGACAAGGCCACCGTCTACCGGCTGCTGATGAAGCTGGAGGAGCGGGCGCTCATCCGCCGGCTTGGCCTGCACGACCGGGCGGCCTACTACACCGCGATCCTGCCCGGCGAGCACAGCGACTATCTGATCTGCAGCGAGTGCGGCCGGATTGAAAAACTCGACATTTCCTGCCCGGTACAGGCCCTGGAGGCGGAGATTGCGCGGAAATCCGGCTTCAAGCGGCTGTATCACGAATTGGAATTCTTCGGCCAGTGCCCTGAATGCGCGGCAAAATAGCCGCCGGAATCGCCGAAAAACGCGTTTTCCTGCAAAAAACATCTTGCCAAAGAGGGGATTAACCCCAAAGTGCCCGCTCCCCGGCCCATGCACCCTCAGTGGGTGCAAGCCAACGATTCGCGCAAGCGAATCTGCGCTATCGGAGCAGTGCCCGGAAAAACACTGTGCGGAACCTTTACGAAGGTGGAAGCACTGTCTCTTTCCGAACCCTGCCCCTGGCGGCACTCAAGGAACGGAAACTTTTTCAGACCATGCCCACCATCAATCAGCTCGTCAGACACGGCCGCAAAGACAAGGCGGTGAAGTCGAAGTCCCCTGCGCTGGATAAATGTCCGCAGCGCCGCGGTGTTTGTCTCCAGGTCATGACCCGCACGCCGAAGAAGCCGAACTCCGCGCTTCGCAAGGTTGCCAAGGTTCGCCTGACGAATGGTTTCGAAGTGATCGCCTACATCGGCGGCGAGGGTCACAACCTTCAGGAGCACTCGATCGTCCTGGTTCGCGGCGGCCGCGTGAAGGACTTGCCGGGTGTCCGTTACCACATTGTCCGCGGCACTCTGGACTGCCTTGGGGTTGATAAGCGCCGTCGTGGCCGCTCCAAATACGGCGCCAAGCGTCCGAAGCCCGGCGCTGCCGCGGCTCCCGCCAAGGGCAAGAAGTAATCCCTGGCTGAACTGATTCCCTTCAACCTCTTCACGAAGACCCAACGTTATGGCCCGCAGAAAACGAGTTTACGACAAGCCGGTTCACAAGGACTCCCGCTACGACAGCGAGCTTGTGGCGCATCTGATCGCCCGCGTCATGCAGAGCGGCAAGAAGTCGCTTGCTGAGCGCATTGTTTACGCTGCCATCGACCAGCTCAACGAGAAGTCGGAGGCCATCGATCCGCTGGATCTGTTCAATCGCGCCATCGACAACGCCAAGCCCAAGGTTGAGGTCAAGGCCCGCCGCGTGGGTGGCGCCACCTACCAGGTGCCGCTGGAAGTCGCCGCCGCCCGCTCCGAGTCCCTGGCCATGCGCTGGATCGTCGGTTATGCCCGCGGTCGCAAAGGGGTGCCGATGCACCGCGCCCTCGCCAACGAACTCAAGGAGGCCTCCACGGGGCAGGGCAGTGCCGTCCGCAAGCGTGACGACGTCCACAAGCAGGCCCAGGCCAACCGCGCCTTCGCCCACTTCCGCTTCTAAACCGTCCGCTGCCGTCCACTTTACATCCATCCGTCCATGTCGAACCCGAACTCCCCCAACCGCGAATTCCCTCTGGAGCGCACCCGAAACATCGGGATCTGTGCCCACATTGACGCGGGCAAGACGACCACGACCGAGCGAATCCTGTTTTACACCGGCATGATCCACAAGATCGGCGAGGTGCATGACGGCGGCGCCACCACGGACTGGATGGAGCAGGAGCAGGAGCGCGGCATCACCATCACTTCCGCGGCCGTCACGACCAAGTGGAAGCAGCTCAAGGAAGAGGGCGTCTACAAGAGCCGCGAACTGGAGGAGTTCCGCCTCAACATCATCGACACTCCCGGGCACGTGGACTTCACCGCCGAGGTGGAGCGTTCCCTGCGCGTCCTCGACGGCGCCATCTTCGTGCTCTGCGGCGTGGCCGGCGTGCAGCCGCAGTCCGAAACCGTCTACCGCCAGGCCGAAAAATACGGCGTGCCGCGCATCGCCTTCGTCAACAAGATGGACCGCACCGGCGCCAACTTCGAGCGCGTGGTCAAAGAGGCCCGTGAAAAGCTCGGCGCCCCCGCCTATCCGATCCTGATTCCGATCGGTGCCGAGGACAACCTCATCGGCCAGATCGACGTGGTCAACCAGAAGGCGATCATCTACTCCGACAGCGACAAGTGGGGTTCGACCTACATTGTGCGCGACCTTGAGGGTGCCGAGATCGACAAGGCGAAAGCCGCCTACGACGAGCTGCTTGACGCCGTCTGCAGCGCCGACGACGAGCTGGGCATGCTGTTCCTCGAGGAGCAGCCCATCGGTCCGGTCGAACTCAAGGCCGGCCTGCGACGCGCCGTGATCGCCAACAAGATCATTCCGATGGCCGGCGGCTCCGCCTTCAAGAACAAGGGTGTGCAGTACCTGATCGACGCCGTCGTCGACTACCTGCCCGGCCCGCTCGACATCGCCCCCCAGAAGGGCATCTACACCGACGAGCCGGAAAAAACCTTTGAGGCCATCCCGGACGACAACGGCAAGTTCGTTGCCCTCGGCTTCAAGCTCTGGTCCGACAAGTTCGGTCGCCTGGTCTTCTTCCGCGTCTACTCCGGCTGCGTCAAGAAGGGCGACACCCTCTACAACCCGCGCACCCGCAAGAGCGAGCGCGTTGGCCGCCTCATCCAGATCCAGGCGAACGTCCACAAGGACATCGACGCCTGCTACTCCGGCGACATCGCCGCCCTGGTCGGCGTCAAGGACGTCCGCACCGGCGACACCTTCTGCGACGAGGACCTCGACATCCAGCTCGAGCCCCCGACCTTCCCCGAGCCGGTCATCTCCATGGCCGTCGAGCCCAAGACCAAGGGCGACCAGGAAAAGATGGCGAACGCGCTCCAGCGCCTCTCCGAAGAGGATCCGACCTTCTTCGTCAAGACCGACGAGGAGACCGGCCAGACCATCATCGCCGGCATGGGCGAACTGCACCTGGAAATTCTCTGCGACCGCCTCAAGCGCGAGCACAAGGTGGAGACCAACACCGGCAAGCCGCAGATCGCCTATCGCGAGACCCTCACCCGCGAGGCCGACGGCGAAGGCAAGCTGGTCAAGCAGTCCGGCGGCCGCGGCCAGTATGGCCACGTGATCCTGAAGATCATGCCTGGCGAAAAGGGCAAGGGCGTGACGGTCGACAACAAGGTTGTCGGCGGCACCATCCCGAAGGAATACATCAACGCCTGCAAATCGGGCTGCCTCGAGGCGGTCACCAACGGCATCATCGCCGGCTACCCGGTCATCGACCTGCACATCGACCTGCTTGACGGTTCCAGCCACGAAGTCGACTCCAACGAAAACGCCTTCAAAATGGCCGCCATCTTCGCGGTCAAGGACGCGCTGAAGAAGGCCAAGTGCATCCTGCTTGAGCCGATCATGGCGGTTGAAGCCTCGACTCCCGAGGACTACCAGGGCGACATCATGGGCGACCTCAACCGCCGCCGCGGCAAGATCCAGGGCATGGAGACCCGCGGCAACACCGCCGTGCTCCGCGCCGAAGTGCCGCTGGCCGAAATGTTCGGCTACTCCACGGCGATCCGCACCCTCTCCTCCGGCCGCGCCTCCTACTCGATGCAGCCTTCGCACTTCGAACAGGTGCCGCAGCAGATCGTCGACCAGATCGTCGAGCAGCGCGGCGGCTCCAAGAACTGAAGCTTCAGAATCACCCTTCCAGCCGGACCCACGTCATGAACAATCAGAGAATCCGAATCCGCCTTCGCGCCTACGACTACCGCGTGCTCGACAAGAGCACCGCCGACATCGTGGAAACCGCCAAGCGCACGGGCGCCAAAGTGGCCGGCCCGATCCCGCTGCCGACCCGCATCGAGAAGTTCACGGTCAACCGCTCCCCACACGTCGACAAGAAGTCGATGGACCAGTTTGAAATCCGCACGCACAAGCGCCTGCTGGACATCGTCGATCCGACCTCCCGCACCGTGGACGAGCTGAAGAAGCTCAACCTTCCCTCGGGCGTGGACATCACGATCAAAATCTAGTCCCACCCCCGCACGACCCCAGGAGGTAAAACACTATGTCTTTAGGATTGATTGGAAAAAAACTCGGCATGACCCGCGTCTACACCGACAAGGGTGAGGCCATCGCGGTCACCGTCGTCGACGTCAGCGGCAACGCCCTTGTCCAGGTCAAGCAGGCCGCCGGCAAGGACGGCTACAGCGCGGTGCAGATCGGCTACGGCGACCAGAAGGAAAGCCGCGTCACCAAGCCGCTGCTCGGCCACTTCAAGAAGTACAACTGCGGCGCCAAGCGCATCGTCAAGGAGTTCCGCCTGGCCTCCGATGAGCAGCTGCCGGCCGCCGACGCCAAGATCGACGCCAGCCTGTTCAGCAACGGCCAGTGGGTCGACGTCATCGGCACCACCAAGGGCAAGGGCTTCCAGGGCGTCGTCAAGCGCTGGAACTTCGCCGGTCAGCCGGCCACCCACGGCTCGATGATGCACCGCCGGCCGGGCTCCATCGGCTGCCGTCTGACTCCGGGCCTGGTCTGGAAGAACCAGAAAATGCCGGGCCACGACGGTGTCGACCGCGTGACCACGCAGAACCTCAAGGTCATCCAGAGCCGTCCGGAAGACGGCGTGCTGCTCATCAGCGGCACCATCCCCGGCAACAAGGGCAGCATCGTCGTGGTGCGCCCCGCCAAAAAGAAGCCCGCCGCCCAGTAACCAGGAGGATTTGAACCATGTCAGCAACCGTTCTCTCAACTGAAGGAGCCAAGCAGGCCAGCCTGAACCTCGTCGAAGGTCATCATGGCAAGCAGGCCCTCAACGACGTGCTCGTCGCCTACCGCGCCAACCGGCGCCAGGGCAACGCCCACACCAAGTCCCGCGCGGAAGTTTCCGGCAGCGGCAAGAAGCTGTGGAACCAGAAGGGCACCGGCAACGCCCGTATGGGCAGCAAGCGCTCCCCGATCTGGAGCGGCGGTGGCGTGGTCTTCGGCCCGAAGACCCGCGACTACTCCAAGAAGATCACCAAGAACGTCAAGAAGCTCGCCCTGCGCGCCGCCCTCACCGCCCGCATCAACGACGGCGCCGTGCTGACGGTCGACAGCTTCGCCGTCGCCGACGGCAAGACCAAGAGCTTTGTCGGCGCGATCAAGAACCTCGCCACCGCCAACAAGATTCTGATCGTCGGCCAGGGTTTTGACGAGCCCACCTTCCGCTCCGCCCGCAACGTGCAGGACGTGCAGCTGATTTCCGCCGACGAGGTCAACGCCGAACACCTGCTGCGCTACGCGCAGGTCGTGGTGACCGCCGACGCGCTTCCCACTCTAGCCCGGAGGACCGCCTGATATGAAAGACCCGCATTCCGTGATTCAAACGATCCGTCTCAGCGAAAAAGCCACCCTGCTGGGCGACACGAACAACGAATACGTGTTCGTCGTCCATCCGAAGGCCAACAAGCTTGAGATCAAGCAGGCCGTCGAACAGCATTTCGGCAAGAAGGTCGCCGGTGTCCGAACCGCCAACTTCTTCGGCAAATCCCGCCGTGAGCGCCGCGCCGATGCCGGCCGCACCAACCACTGGAAAAAGGCCATCGTGCGTCTGAAGGACGGCGAGCGTCTGGACCTTGTGTAACAACCCCCCCTGGTAAACCTTTAAAGAGAAAGACGCAGAGCCATGGCGCTGAAAACTTTCAAGCCGAACACCCCGGCCAACCGCTACAAGGAGTGGAACTCCTTCGAGGAGATCACCAAGGACAAGCCCCAGCGCAGCCTGACCGTTGCCCTGCGCAAGTCCGGCGGCCGCAACAACACCGGCCGCATCACCTGCCGCCACATCGGCGGCGGCCACGAACGGCGCTACCGCCTGATCGACTTCAAGCGCGCCCGCCGCGATGAAGCCGCCAAGGTGATCGCGATCGAGTACGATCCGAACCGCTCCGCCCGCATCGCGCTGGTTGAGTACAAGGACGGCGAGCGCGCCTACATCCTTGCCCCCAACACCCTGCAGGTCGGCGCCAGCGTCATGGCCGGCGAAAAGGCCGCTCCGGAAGTGGGCAACGCCCTGCCGCTGCGCCGAATCCCGCTCGGCACCTCGATTCACAACGTTGAGCTGACCGCCGGCCGCGGCGGTGTCGCCGCCCGCGCCGCAGGCCAGGCCGCGATCCTGTCGAACCGCGAAGGTGACTACGCCCTGGTGCGCATGCCCTCCGGCGAAGTCCGCAAGATCCACGCCGAGTGCTACGCCACCATCGGTTCGGTCGGCAACTCCGAGCACATGAACGTGATCTCCGGCAAGGCGGGCCGCACCCGCTGGCAGGGCGTCCGCCCGACCGTCCGCGGCATGTGCATGAACCCGATCGACCACCCGAACGGTGGTGGTGAAGGCCGCTCGAAGTCGGGCGGTGGTCGCCAGCACCTGCTCAGCCCCTGGGGCCACGCGAAGGGCGAGAAGACCCGCAACAAGAAGAAGGCGACGAACAAGCTCATCGTTCAGACCCGCCACGCCAAGAAGTAATCCGTTCGCAACCGCACCTCCGATTCACCATGGGACGCTCTCTCAAAAAAGGACCCTTTGTCCAGCAGGCCCTGCTCGACAAGGTTGACAAGCTCAACGACGCCGGCGCCAAACGCCCGATCAAGACGTGGGCACGCAGCTCGATGATCACGCCTGACCTGGTCGGCCACACCTTCCTGGTCCACAACGGCAAGGATTTCGTGAGCGTCTACGCCACGGAAAACATGGTCGGCCACCGCCTCGGCGAGTTCGCCCTGACCCGTCTGTTCAAGGGCCACGGCTCGCACACGGTCAAGTCCTCCAAGTAACCGCAACCGCTCCCGCACCCCGGATGATCTTCTTCCCGAACAGCCTCTTTGCCCGGCGCGCCTCGCTGCTTTTCGCAGCCGCGGCGATGCTGGGGGCTGCCCGGGCCCAGAGTTCCTTCGAGCTGCAGGAGCTCAACACCACCCTGCAGGTGGCGGCCGCCAAGATCCAGAAGCTCGAGTCCGAGCTGGCCGCCGCCAAGGACCGGAACGCCGCGCTCACCCAGAGCGCCGCCGCTTCGAGCCAGGAAGCCGCCGAACTCAAGGACCGCTACGAGCGCCTGCGCGGCCTGCTCGAAGGACTGGGCATCGGCGCTCTCGAGAACTCCAAGGACCAGACCCAGGACCGCCTGCTCGCCTCGCTGGGCGACCTGCGCCTGTCCGAGACTTCCCGGCGCAATCTCGCCGACAGCCTCATGGAACTGGCCGAGGCCTCGCTGCAGTTCGCCAAGACCGTCCCCAACCCCGAGGCCGCCGCCGCCGGCCGTCTCTCGCAGGCTCTCAGCCGCGCCGAAGGGGTGCTCACCGCGGCGTCCGCGCCGGCTCCGGAAGCCCGGCCGGCCGATCTGCAAAATGCGCGGATCGTCAGTTTGAAACCCGATCTCGGCATTGCCGTGCTCTCCGTGGGGTCGCGCGATGGCGTGAAACCGGGCATGCCGTTCGAAATTTTCCGCGAGGACAAACCCATCGCGAAAGTTCTTGTCACCGAAGTGCGCAGCTCCATCAGCGGCGCCGTGGTTCAGGAATTGGCAAATGCCGCCGATCCGGTGAAAGTCGGAGACAAAGGCAAAGTGGATATCAACAGGTCATTCTAAGTTTATGGAAGTGCGTTCAATCTATAAATACGCCCGCATCTCATCGCAGAAGGCGCGTCAGGTCACTCGTGCAATCACCGGCATGCCGGTGTCGCAGGCTCTCAGCGTTCTCGACTTCACTCCGAAGAAGGCGGCGCTGCTGGTCGGCAAGGTTCTTCGTTCGGCGGTCGCCAACGCGGAAAACAACCATGAGTTGGATGCCGACGAGCTCGTCGTGCGCAGCGCCGTCGCCACCCCGGGACCCGCCCTCAAGCGCATCACCCCGCGTGCCCGCGGCTCGGCTTCGCCGATCAAAAAGCGCATGACCCACATCACGGTCGTGCTGAGCGCCAAGCCCGAGGAGACGAAGGCCGAGAAGCCCTCCCGCAAGAAGGTCGCCGCCGCCGAATAATCACTCAGCCACCAAACACAGATTTATGGGACAGAAAGTTAATCCGATCGGCTTCCGCCTTGCAGTCACCAAGGACTGGCGCTCCAAGTGGTACGCTCCCCGCAAGGAGTTCGCCGACGCCCTCCACAGCGACCTTGCCATCCGCAAGTACCTCAAGGAGAAGCTCATGCAGGCCGCCGTCTCGCGCATCGTCATCGAGCGCGCCTGGAATCAGGTCCGCGTGACGCTGCACACCGCCCGTCCGGGCCTGGTGATCGGCCGCAAGGGCCAGGAAATCGAGGTGATGAGCCAGAAGGTCTCCGAAATGTGCGGTGGCAAGCAGGTGAAGATCGACATCTTCGAGATCAAGCAGCCGGAACTCGACGCCCAGCTCATCGCCGAGAGCGTCGCCGTGCAGCTTGAGCGCCGCATCAGCTTCCGCCGCGCGATGAAGCGCGCCGTGCAGACCGCCATGGACATGGGCGGCGACGGCATCCGCATCCGCGTCGCCGGCCGCCTCGGCGGCGCCGACATCGCCCGCGCCGAGCAGTATCGCCAGGGCAAGGTGCCGCTGCAGACGTTGCGCATCCCGATCGACTACGGCTTCACCGAAGCGCGCACCGTGTACGGCATCATCGGCGTCAAAGTCTGGATGAACCGCGGCAACGCCCCGGAAAACACCCAGCCGCGCAACGACCGCCGCCGCGAACGCAGCGGCGACCGCGGTGGCGACCGCGCTCCCGGCGGCCTTGGCCGTCGCGGCGGCGAGCGTCCGGCCCCCCAGTCCGCCCCGGCCGGCGCCAAGTAACTTCCGTCCCTTTTCCCAAGCATTCACCCCCAGCTGACCTATGGCCCTTCTTCCCAGTCGCGTTAAGCATCGTAAAACCCAGCGCGGCAGCCGCTCCGGCACCGCCTCCCGCGGCAACAAACTGGACTTCGGCGACTTCGGCCTCCAGACGCTCGACCGCGGCTGGATCAAGAACAACCAGATCGAAGCCTGCCGCGTTGCGATCAACCGCAACCTGAAGCGCAAGGGCAAGGTGTTCATCCGCATCTTCCCGCACAAGCCGGTCACCGCGCGTCCGCCGGAAACCCGAATGGGCAAGGGCAAGGGCTCCCCGGAATTCTGGGTTGCCGTCGTCCTCCCCGGCCACATGCTGTTCGAAATCTCCGGCGTCAACGAGGCCACCGCCCGTGAAGCCTGCCGCCTGGCCGCCAACAAACTCGGTCTGCGCACCCGCTTCGTCAGCCGCGGCGCCTCCATCTAACCCCCTTCCGCCCCGCATCCGACTATGAAGATCAAAGAACTCCGCGAGCTGTCTGTGGACGAGCTTTCCGCCCGCCGCCGCGAACTTCGCCAGGAAATGCTGAACCTGCGCGTGCAGCAGCAGATCGGCCAGCTGGAGAACCCCTCCCGCCTGAGCCTGCTCCGCCGCGAAGTGGCGCGGATCGAAACCATCATCACGGAGCGCAGCCGGACCGCCCAGGCCGCCTGAAGCCCAAGCTAACCCCGACCCTTTCGCAATATCATGAGTGAGGCTACAACCGCAGAAGCGCAAACCGCCCAAGTCCCCGTCCGCAAGTCGCGCGTCGGCGTGGTGGTTTCCGACAAAATGAACAAGACCATCGTGGTCGAAGTGGAGCGCCGCGTGCCGCACCCCCGGTTCAAGAAGATCATCCGCAAGACCTCCAAGTTCTATGCGCACGACGAGAGCGAGCAGGCGAAGGTGGGCGACAAGGTCCTCATCGTCGAGTCCCGTCCGCTCAGCAAGCTGAAGCGCTGGGCCCTGCAGGAGGTGCTCAAGCACTAAGCCCCGCCAGGTCAGTTCAACCCACCCATTCGAGGAAGAAGAGTTATGTTGCAAATGGAGTCGTCAATCCCGGTGGCCGACAACACCGGCGCCCGAGTCGCCAAGATGATCGGCGTTCTCGGCAAGAAGAATTCCCGATTCGCCTATGTGGGCGACATCATCACCGCCCACATCCGCGAGTCGACGCCGACCGCTGCGGTCAAGAAGGGTGAAGTCGTGCGCGCCGTCGTCGTGCGCACCGCGCATCCGATCCGCCGCAACGACGGTTCCATCCTTCGCTTCGACAAGAACGCGATCGTCATCATCGACAAAGACAACAACCCCAAAGGCACCCGTATCTTCGGTCCCGTGGCCCGCGAGCTGCGCGACAAGAACTTCATGAAGATCGTGTCCCTTGCCCCCGAAGTGCTATGAGCCGTACCAAGACCCACGTCCACAAGGGTGACACCGTCACCGTCATCTCCGGCGCCTGCAAAGGCGCCCAGGGTACCGTCCTGGAGGTGCAGCCCGCCAAAAACCGCGTCATCATCGAGGGCGTGCGCATGATCAAGAAGACCGTGCGTCCGACCCAGGAACGCCCCAACGGCGGCATCATCGAGAAGGAAGGCCCCATCCACATTTCCAACGTCAAGCTCGCCGAAACAAAAGTTAAAGAGGCGAAGAAGAAAGTTGCGAAGAAGTAGTCGTCACCCAATATGCCTCCCCCTCTGGCTCCGTCCCGCTTCCCGCGGGATCCCCAGCGGAAAGGAAGCCAGCCAAAACTGATCCATGCAACCCCAGCTCCAGACACTGTACAAAGAAACGCTGCGCAGCCAGCTTCAAGCCAAGCTTGGCGTCGGCAACGTTCACCAGGTTCCCCGCCTTGACAAAATCGTCCTGAACTGCTCCGTCGGTTCCCAGGGCGAGCGCAAGCAGGCGATCGAAGACGCCGTCAACGAAGTGACGCTGATCACCGGCCAGAAGCCGGTCGTCACCCTCAGCAAGAAGGCGATCGCCAACTTCAAGCTGCGCGCCGGTGAGCCCGTCGGTGTCAAGGTCACCCTGCGCGGCGCCCGCATGTACGACTTCCTCATGCGCCTGCTGAAGACCGCCATTCCGCGCATCCGCGACTTCCGCGGGGTCGCCCCGCGCGCCTTCGACGGCCGCGGCAACTACACGCTCGGGATTTCCGACCAGTCGATCTTCCCGGAAATCGAACTGGACAAAATCAAGCGTTCGCTCGGTTTCGACATCACGTTCGTCACCTCCACGAACAGCGACGACCATGCGCGGGAGCTCCTGCGCGCGCTCGGCATGCCGTTCCGCGGCAAGACCCAGGCCAAGGCCGGCGAAGCCGCCGAAGCCGCCTAATGTGAAACGCACACACCCCGCGAACCATGACTGATCCGATTTCCGATTTCCTCACCCGCATCCGCAACGCGGCCGCCGCCGGCCTGCCGGAAGTGCACGTGCCGTTCTCGAAGATGAAGTCCGAGCTTGCCCGCATCCTGCAGGAAGAAGGCTACATCTGGAGCTACGAGCTCGACACCACCCAGGCGCACCCGCGCCTCAAGCTCAAGCTCAAGTACCAGGGCCGGTCCCCGGTCATCCGCAGCCTGACCCGCATCAGCAAGCCCGGCCTGCGCAAGTATGTCGGCAGCAACGAGATCCCGCGCGTCTTGGGCGGCCTCGGCATCTCCATTCTGTCCACCTCCCGCGGCATCATGACCGGTGCCCGCGCCAAGAAAGCCAAGGTGGGCGGCGAACTTCTGGCCCAAATCTGGTAACACGAGGAATCATCATCATGTCACGAGTCGGCAAACAACCCATTTCTCTGCCTGAGAAGGTTTCCTTGAAGATCGGCGCGGATCGCAGCGTCCTGGTCGAGGGTCCCAAAGGCAAGCTTACCTGGTCCCTCCCCGAGGGCATCACCGTCACGACCGAGGGCGCCTCCGTCCAGGTCACCCGCGAGAGCGAGGACCGCAAGGTGCGCGCCATGCACGGCACCACCCAGCGCCTCCTCGGCAACATGGTCGAAGGCGTCAGCAAGGGCTTCCGCAAGGACCTTGAAATCCACGGCGTCGGCTTCCGCGCCGCCGTCAAGGGCAACGTCATCGACCTCAACCTGGGCCAGTCGCACCCGCGCCTGCACCCCATCCCCGAGGGCATCAAGGTCACGGTCGCGGACAACACCAAGATCGCGATCGAAGGCATCGACAAGCAGATCGTCGGCCAGCTCGCCGCCGACATCCGCGCCTACTACCCGCCGGAACCCTACAAGGCCAAGGGCGTCCGTTACGCCGGCGAACAGATCCGCCGCAAGGCCGGCAAGAGCGTGAAGTAACCGAGGAGGAACGTCATCATGGCAGTCAAAAACCGCAAACTTACCCGCTCGCGCATCCACGCGCGCATCCGCAAGACCCTCCGGGGCACGCCGCAGCGCCCCCGCCTGGCCGTCTACTTCTCGAACAGCAACGTGTACGCCCAGCTGATCGACGACGAGGCCGGGCGCACGATCGTCTCGGCTTCCACCAAGGAGAAGGGCTTCGGCGAAACTCGCGCCAACGTCGCCACCGCGACCAAGGTCGGGCAGGCCGTCGCCGAGCGCGCGCTGGCGCAGAACATCACCCAGATCGTCTTCGACCGCGGCGGCTTCAGCTACCACGGCAAGGTGAAGGCGCTTGCCGACGCCGCCCGTGAGAAGGGCCTGAAATTCTAATTCCGACGCTATCCCCTATGTCAGCAGCAGCTACATTCAGTCCCACCACCGCGAATTCCGGCAGCGACAACCGCCCGGACTCCATCGAGAAGGTGGTGCACATCAACCGTTGCGCCAAGGTCGTCAAAGGCGGTCGTCGTTTCAGCTTCTCCGCCCTTGTGGTGGCCGGCGACCAGCAGGGCAAGGTCGGTTGGGGTTTCGGCAAGGCCAACGAAGTGGCGGACGCCATCAAGAAGGCCACTGAGGCTTCGCGCAAGAACATGTTCCGCGTGCACCTCAACAACAACACGATCCCGCACGAGGTGATCGGCGAGCACGGCGGCGGCTGCATCATGCTCAAGCCCGCGACCCCGGGTACCGGCATCATCGCCGGTGGCGGCGCCCGCGCCGTCCTCGAAGCCGCCGGCGTCAAGGACGTCATCGGCAAGTCGCTGGGTTCCAGCAACCACGCCAACGTCGTCAAGGCCACGCTCGCCGCGCTCAGCGCCCTGCGTCCGCGCGACGAAATCCTCCGCGCCCGCGGCAAGGAGATCAAGGAGCGCAAGGCTCTCTAACAACCCCCGACCGATTCAAGACACATGAGACTTCAAGACGTCCAACCCCGTCCGGGCGCCAAAAAACGCCGCAAGCGCATCGGCTGCGGCGAGAGCTCCGGCCACGGCAAGACCTCCTGCAAAGGCCACAAGGGCCAGAAGGCGCGCGCCGGCAAGGGCATCCGCCCGGGCTTCGAAGGCGGCCAGATGCCCCTTCACCGCCGCCTGCCCAAGAAGGGCTTCAGCAACGTCCAGTTCCGCGACGTGTACGAAGTCGTCAACGTCGGCGCTCTGAACGCCTTCGAAGACGGCGCCGTCATCAACGAGGCATCCCTGCGCGAGAAGGGCCTGGTGAACCGCAACTGCGACGCCATCAAAATCCTCGGCTCCGGCGATCTGACCCGCAAACTGACCATCGAGGTCGGCAACGTCAGTGCGTCGGCCCGCGAGAAGATTGAGAAGGCCGGCGGCTCCGTGGCCGCCTGATTACCGGATCGAATTCAACCCGTCAGCGGGCCAGTCACTGACCAGTCGCAAGGCTGGCTGTTGATTTGGCCCGCTTTCTTTGACCCCATTTGCCCATGATTTCCGCCTTTGCCAACAGCTTCAAGGTCCCCGACCTCCGTTCCCGCATCCTCTTCACGCTGGCGATGATCGTCATCGTCCGCATCGGTGCCGCCATCACCCTGCCGGGCGTGGACGTGACCGTGCTGGACGAATGGATCCGGACGCGCACGGCCGACGCGGGCTCGGGCGCCGCCCAGGTGGCCGCGCTGATCAACGTGTTCAGCGGCGGCGGCCTGCAGAACTGCGCCATCTTCGCCCTGGGCATCATGCCCTACATCAGCGCCTCGATCATGCTGCAGTTGCTGACCGCGGTCGTGCCGCGGCTGAGCAAGATGGCGCGCGAGGACGGCGGCCGGCAGAAGATCACCCAGTACACCCGCATCGCCACCATCCTGCTCTGCCTGTTCCAGGGTTATCTGCTCGCCAAGTCGCTGCAGAATCCGGGCCAGAACATCTTCCTCGGCGGCCTGCAGGAGGTGATCGACCGGCTGCAGCGTCCGCTCGTGCCGAACTTCGGCTTCTTCGAGTTCGTGCTGCCGACCGTGATCACGATCACCGCGGGCACCATGCTGATGATGTGGCTGGGCGAGATGATCACCGAGCGCGGCATCGGCAACGGCGTGTCCCTGCTGATCTGCGTCAACATCGTTTCCGACCTGCCCGGCGCCCTGGTGCAGGTGTGGCAGACCTACGTCGGCAATGTCGGCGGTGACATGAGCAAACCCGCCAAGCTGGTGCTGCTGCTGGCCTTCATGGTCGCGGTCATCGCCGGGGTCATCGCCCTCACGCAGGCGACGCGGCGAATCGTCATCCAGTACGCCAAACGCGTGGTCGGCCGCAAGGTCTACGGCGGCCAGACCCAGTATCTGCCCCTGAAGATCAACTATTCGGGCGTCATGCCGATCATCTTCGCCCAGGCGATCCTGCTGTTCCCGGCGCAGATCCTCAGCTCGATGTTCCCGGACGTGCGCGGCATCCAGGAGTTCTCGGCCTGGATCAGCTCGGGCTTCGTTTACTACGCCCTGTCGGCGGCGCTGATCTTCTTCTTCAGCTACTTCTGGGTGGCGACGATGTTCCAGCCCACGCAGATCTCCGAGGACCTCAAGAAGAGCGGCGGCTACCTGCCGGGCATTCGCCCGGGCAAGCCGACCGCGGACTTCCTCGACTTCACCATGAGCCGCCTGACTTTCGCCGGTGCGATCTTCCTGACCCTGCTGTACATCATGCCCGGCATCGTCAGCGCCTCGCTCGGCATCGCCCCGCAGACGGCCCAGTTCTTCGGCGGCACCAGCCTGCTGATCCTGGTCGGCGTCGTGCTCGATGTCATGCGCCAGATCGAGACCCACCTGCTGCAGAGCCACTACGACGGCTTCCTGAAGAAGGGCCGCATCCGCGGCCGCTTCGACCGCATGCAGCAGACCGGCCAGGTGGCCGATCCGACCACGGTGGTCTGGCTCTGGGTGGTGATCGCGCTGATCACGCTGGTGGGCGTGGCCTGGCTGATCTCGAAAGGCGGCCTTTGATCCGGATCCCCGCATGAGCCTCCTGCACTCCAGCCGCATTCCCGTCCGCCACGGCGCCCAGCAGCAGGGCATCCGCACGGCCTGCCAGATGGCCCGCGACATCCTGCTGAAGACGGCGGCTCAGATCGCCGTCGGCGTGACCACCGGCGAGGTGGACCGCTTCGCGGCGGCGGAAATGAAGGCCCGCGGCTGCAAGAGCGCCTTCCTCGGCTACCGCCAGTACCCGGGGCACATCTGCATCTCGATCAACGAGGAGGTCGTCCACGGCATCGGCGGACCGCGCGTGATCCAGGACGGCGACATCGTCAAGGTGGACGTCGGCATCGAGTACCAGGGCTGGATCGGCGACAATGCGCTGACCGTGCCGGCCGGCAATGTCGCCAAGGAGACCCTGCACCTGATGGCGGCGACCGAGGAGTCGCTGCACGTGGCGATCAACCACGCCCGCGACGGCTGGATGCTCGGCGACCTCTCCGCCTCGGTGGAGGAGCACGTCATCCAGTACGGCTACTCGGTGGTCCGCGAGTTTGTCGGGCACGGCGTCGGCCGCAAGCTGCACGAGGAGCCGCAGATTCCGAACTACGGCAAGCGCGGCGATCGTCCGCGCCTCAAGGCGGGGATGACGCTGGCGATCGAGCCGATGATCAACCTGGGCGTCGGCAAGACGCGCGTGCTGGCCGACAACTGGACGGCCATCACCCAGGACCGCAAGCCCAGCGCGCACTACGAGCACGTCGTTCTGGTGACCGAGGGCGAGCCCGAGATTCTGACCCTGCGCAAGCGCATGTTCCCGCAGGG
>CAYYJK010000030.1:0-3929 GCA_964472185.1 uncultured Prosthecobacter sp. | reverse complement strand
CGGCTGGTCATCGACCTGAGCTGCAAGGCCACGGCGCAGGGCTGGACGGTGGCGATGAACCGCTGGCAGACCCTGACCGACCTGCATGTCACGCCGGAGGTGCTGCGTTCGCTGGCCGGCGCCTGCGCCGAATTCCTCATCCATGCCGTCGATGTCGAGGGCAAGTGCGAAGGCATCGACGAGGCGCTGGTGCGCTTCCTGGGCGAGCACAGCCCGATCCCGGCGACCTACGCGGGCGGCATCCGCGACCTGCAGGACCTGCGGCGGGTGGACGAACTCAGCGGCGGCCGGGTCGACGGCACCATCGGCAGCGCGCTGGACCTGTTCGGCGGCAGCGGCGCGCGCTACGCGGACTGCGTCGCCTTCAATCGGCGAGACTGCCCATAAAAAAGGCGCGCAACCGCCGTTCTATTCACCCTTCTTCCCCAACATGAAAATCATCCGCTATCAGGACTCCCAAGGAAACATCGGTCATGCCGCCCGCCAGAGCGACGGCAGCGCGCTCGTCATCGAGGGCGACATCTACGGCGCCCACCGTGTCACCGACCGCGCCGCCGACGTGGCCAAGCTGCTGGCGCCGGTCCAGCCGACGGCGATCCTGTGCATCGGCCTGAACTACAAGTTCCACGCGGAGGAGAGCGGCGCCGCCATCCCGGAGAATCCGGTGCTGTTCATGAAGAGCCCGGGCGCGGTGCAGAATCCGGGCGATCCGATCCTGCTGCCGACCAAGCTGAAGAGCGAGAGCGTCGATTACGAGTGCGAACTGGCCGTGGTCATCGGCCGGGCGGCCAAGAACGTCAGCCGCGAGAACGCGCTGGAGTACGTGCTCGGTTACACCTGCGCCAACGACGTCAGTGCGCGCGACTGGCAGCTGAAGGGCGGCGGCAACCAGTGGTGCCGCGGCAAGACCTTCGACACCTTCTGCCCGCTCGGTCCGGTGCTGGTCACCGGTGACGAGATTCCGAATCCCAACGCGCTCGCCATCAAGACCGTGCTCAACGGCGAGACGGTGCAGGACTGGAACACCAACGACATGATCTTCGACGTGCCGGCCATCATCGCCTTCCTGAGCGCCAGCACCACGCTGCTGCCCGGCACGGTCATCCTCACCGGTACGCCGCACGGGGTCGGCATGGCGCGCAAGCCGCCGCTCTGGATGAAGGCCGGCGACAGCGTCACCATCGAGATCGAGGGCATCGGCGCCCTGACCAATCCGGTGCTCGAGGAGTGATGCCGCGCAACAGTCATGCCCGCCGCCGCGTATGCTGCGGGCATGACTTTTCCCCGCATCCTGGCAGTGGCGTTGGTGGGCGGCTCGCTTCAGGCGGGCGAACCCGTGTTTGAATGGGTGGCCGCCGGCGGCGGCGCCAAGAGCGACAAGACCCGCGCCGTCGCGGTCGACCAAGCCGGCAACGTCTGGCAGGCGGGCGAAACCACCGAGGACGGCGTCTTCGGCGGCCTCCGGCGCACCGGCCTGGGCAGCACCGACTTCTTCCTGGCCAAGACCGCTCCGGATGGCCGCTTTCTGTGGGTGCGCAGTCTGGGCGGCAGCCTGATCGATCGCGGCTATGGCGTGGCGGTCGACGCGGCCGGCAACGCCTACGTCACCGGCCACTACCAGAGTCAGGACGCGCGCGCCAACGGCGAACTGCTGCCGAATGCCGGCGACTACGACATTTTCACCGCCAAGTACGATGCGGACGGCCGGCTGCTCTGGCTGCGCACCGCCGGTGGCAAGGGCTACGATTACGGTCACGGCATCGCCCTCGACAGCCGCGGCGATGTGGTCATCACCGGCGCGGTCGCGGGTGAGGCGCGCTTTGGCGAATCGGCCGTGAATGCCGGCAGCAGCGCCCGCGCGATTTTCTGCGCCAAGTACAGCGCCGCGGGCGAACTGCGCTGGGTCAAAACCACGTCGGGGAGTTTTTCCGGCAGCGGTCACGGCATCGGCGTCGACGGCCAGGACAACCTGTACATCGGCGGCAGTGGCGGCGGCACGGGCGCCTGGGCCGGTCTGCCGATCACGGTCAGCGGGGGGCAGGCCGGCGTGGTGCTGAAGCTGGATCGTGAGGGCGCGCCGGTCTGGGCCGCCACGGTGGCGGGCAAGCCGAGTGCGGGCTTTCACGAGATCACGGTGGATGCTGCGGGCCGGGTCTGGGGCGCCGGCATGTTCAAGGGGCGGCTCGAGGCCGGTGCGCTGACGCCCGAAACCACGGGGGGTAAGGACAGCGACGGCTTCCTGGCGCACTTCACGGCCGACGGCCGCCTGGCTTGGACGCAGGTGGTGAGCGGCCCCGGCACTGATTACTGCCTGGGCGTGGCCACCGACGGCTCCGGCCGCGTGTTTGTCACCGGAGAGTTTTCCGCGCGGGCGCAGTTCGCCGGCCGGACGCTGGACAGCCTGGGCACGACGGACATTTACACGGCCGCTTTGGATGCGCAGGGCGGGCTGGAATGGCTGCTGGCCAACGGCGGTCCCAAGGGCGACAACGCCTACACGATGACCTGGCATCCGCAGGCCGGTCTGGTGATCGCCGGCGCCTGCGCCGCACCGGCCTCGTTTGGAGACGCGCGCATGGAATCACCCGCCGGTGCCGAGGCCTATGCGGCGAGGTTGCGCTGGCGCTGAGCCGGCCTCTTCACACCAGAAACCAGTCCAGCTCCACCCGCTGGGGCTGCAGGGGCAGCACCGCCCGGCAGGCCGGCAGGCCGAGGATCCGGGTTTCCCAGTCGGCCGCGCCGGCAGGGCGGTCACACCATTCGTTGCCGTGCTCGAGGGCCCGCAGTTCCGCACCCGGGGCGTAATGCAGCGTCAGGGACAGCTGGCTCATGCCGTCCTCGTCCTCGTCGCCGGGCTCGATGAACTGGCGGGTGAGGTTGAATTGAAAGCTTTCGCCCTGGCGCCAGTCGTGGGTGCCCCAGTGGCAGAGCAGCATGTCGGCCTCCTCGCCGCTGACGCAGGCGTCGGCCCGGCGTTCCCGGTAGAAAGCCGCCATGAGGTGCAGGGCCTGCGCGGCCGTCAGATCGGACAGCGTGGCGCCCGCAGCCCGGATGAAGTCTTGTAATGCTCCGGCGGATTCATTAGGATTCATGGCGGTCCGGGGTTGTCTGTGCAGTTTAACCGGTTTTGCGACCGCAGGGAATGATTTCCTGCGCGGAAAGACGGCGGCCTGCCGGGCGGTTGTTTCCGGACGAACGCATGAACCTCTGACGAACGAGCCACCACCATGAAGACCATCGTTGCCCTGATTGATTATTCCGACGTCACCGACAAGGTGCTTGAGCAGGCCAAAATCCTGGGGAGGGCGCTCGACAGCGATGTCGTGCTCATGCACATCGTCCCGGCCCAGCCGGTCGTGGTGGATTTTGTCGTGGCGCCGACCGTCATGGAGCCGCCGTCGGCGGCCGCGGTCCAGGCGGACCAGGCCCGGCTCAAGCAGCTGCAGGACGCGCTCGGCCGCGAAGGCGTGCGCACGACCTCGCGCCAGTTCCAGGGCGCCAGCCTGGAGGCGCTGCTGGACGAGTGCCGGCTGCTCAACACCGACCTGATCATCGTCGGCTCGCACGGGCACGGGCCGTTGTACAACTTGCTGATCGGCAGCGTCACCGCCGAAGTGCTCAAGCAGGCCGCGTGTCCCGTGCTGGTGGTGCCGGCGCCGCCGAAGGCGGGGCCGGAGGCCTGAGGGCGCACGTTCAGCGGCCGCGCAGGGGAAGGCAGGCCATGGCCAGGCCGCGCGTGAGGCGTTCGTTGCCCGCAGCGCCCGGACCCAGTCGGGCTGCAGGGTCAGACGCTCGAACGCATGGCTCATGGACAGGGGTTCCGCCCGGGGCGGGGGATCAACGCTGCACGCGGGCGTCGCCACCCTCGGCGAGCTTTTGCACCTCGGTCAGCGTGGCCATGCTGGTGTCGCCCGGGGTGGTCATGGCCA
>CAYYJK010000029.1:0-20483 GCA_964472185.1 uncultured Prosthecobacter sp. | reverse complement strand
CGGGTCTCCCTGCTGCTCGACAGCGCCCTGACCCGGCCCGCCCGGCGGCAGCCCGGGCGGGATGGCGGCCTGCCGCCGGGCGGGCCGGGTCAGGGCGCTGTCGAGCAGCAGGGAGACCCGGAAGCAGGAGGAGCCGTCCTTGCGGCGCACGGGCGGGCATTCGACGACGAAGCCGCGCACGGTGACCCAGTCGCCGAAGGCCGCGACGTCAAACGCCGCCGGCAGCGCATCGCGGCGGATGCGGATCTGCAGTTCGGCGCCGACTTCGAAGGGGTGGCGCGACCAGAACACCAGGCCGCCCGGGCGGATGTCGCAGAGTTCGACGATGGCTTGTGCGCCTCCGCCCGGCTGGTTGGCGGAGTTGCCCTGCTGATGCTGGCCGTGGTTTGCCATGGGAACAGGAGCTTTGGCGGCTGCCAGTCCGCAGCGCCCGCTGCGGAACGCGGTCAAACAAGGCGCGCTGCCCGGCAAAGTCAACGGGCGGCTTTCAGTCGGAGGACCGGGGGTCGAAGGCGTCGCGCAGGCCGTCGCCGAGGAAGTTCAGCGCCAGCAGGCTGAGCGACATGAGCAGGGCGGGGAAGGCGAGCAGCCACCACTTGCTGTCGAGCGGATTGATGACCTGGGCGCCGTCCTTGAGGAGGGAACCCCAGCTGGCCGCCGGATCCTCGATGCCCAGCCCCAGGAAACTGAGGAAGGACTCGTCCAGAATGACCGCCGGGATGGTCAGGGTCAGGTAGGTGAGGATGACGGTGCTGAGGTTGGGCAGCAAGTGCTTGCGCAGCAGGGGCCAGCCGCTCTGCCCCATCGCCCGCGAGGCGGTGACGAAGGTGGTTTCGCGCAGCACGAGCACCTGGCCGCGGACGATGCGCGCCATGGTCAGCCATTCGACCAGGCCGAGGGAGAGGATCATGACCAGGATCTTCGAGTAGGGGATGAGCTGGCGGGCCAGCGTCTCCAGCCGGGGCCAGTGGCCGGCCTGGGCCCAGAGGCGGGCGGCGTCGAGCCAGTCCTTGAAGACGCCGTCGAAGGCGGCGATGAAGATCATGATGAACAGGATGCGCGGGATGGCGTAAAGCATGTCCACCAAGCGCATCATGAAGGCGTCGATCCGGCCGCCGCAGTAGCCGCTGACCATGCCGTAGAGCGTGCCGATGAGCAGCGAAATCAGCGCCCCGACCAGTCCGACGCCCAGCGAGACGCGGGCGCCGGTGAGCAGCCGGTAGAACAGGTCCTGGCCGTTGACGTCGGTGCCGCAGAGGTGGCGCAGGCCGCTGTCACCGGCCGGGGCGAGCGGCGGCAGGAAGCTGCCGCTGCCGGTGGTTTTCAGCGCTTCCGGCAGCAGGGGCGGCAGCAGGCAGGCGGCCGCCAGCAGCAGGCCGAGAAAGGCCAGCGAGACCATGGCCGGCCGGTTGCGGCGCACCAGGGCCCAGCCATCGGGCCGGCTGGCAAAGACGGGGTCAGGCATGCAGCTGGATGCGTTTGTCGAGCACCCGGTAGAGCAGGTCGACGACGAGATTGAAGACGATGAGCAGCGTGCAGTACACGACCACCGCCCCGCAGAGCAGGAAGGCGTCGCGGTTCTGGATGGCGTTGACGAAGATGCTGCCGGCGCCGGAGATGTTGAAGACGCTCTCGACGATCATCGAGCCGGTCAGCAGGTGCGCGGCCAGGGGGCCGAGGAAGGTGATGACCGGCAGCAGGGCGACCTTCAGCGCATGGCGCACCAGCGCCTGACCGGAGGACAGCCCCTTGGCGCGCGCGGTGCGCAGGAAGTCACTCTTCAGCACGTCGAGCAGGCTGTTGCGCATCAGCCGCGCCACGTAGGCCACGTAGGGGGCGGCGAGGCAGACGGCGGGCAGGATCAGATGGGCGGGCGTGCCCCAGCCGGCCACCGGCAGCCAGCCGAGGCCGAGGGCGAAGATGGCGATCAGCACCGGGCCGGTGATGAAGGAGGGGATGGAGATGGCCAGCAGCGCCCCGAAAATCGCCGCCCAGTCGACGGGCGTGTCCCGGCGCAGGGCGGCGACGGCGCCGATCAGCACGCCCAGGGTGCTGGCGAGCAGGAATGCCAGGGCGCCGAGCTGCAGGGAGGTCGGCAGCTTTTGCGCGAGGATCTCCGCGACGCTCCAGTCGCGGTACTTGAACGAGACGCGCAGGTCGAGCTGCGCGAGGTCGCGCAGGTAGGCCGTGTACTGCTGCCAGAGGCTGCCGTCGAGCTTGTACTTGGCGAGCAGGGCCGCCTGCACCTGGGCGGAGGCCTGCTTCTCCTTGTCGAACGGACCGCCCGGCAGCGAGCGCGTCAGCAGGAAGGTGAGCGACACCGCGAAGAACAGCACAATCAGGCTGCTCAGCAGGCGGCGGAGAAGGAAGGCGAGCATGCGCGGCCAAGATGCAGGGGCGGCCCCGGCAGGCAAGTGTCGGAGTGGCCGGCTGCGGGCGGCGTTGCCAAGCGCCGCGGATGCGCCCAGGTTGACGCTCATGGAGCCCCATCCCGACCGCGATCGCAAAAGCGAACTGCGCCGCCGCCTGCGTGAGCGCCTGCGCCGGGCTGACGCCGCCGAACTGGCCCGGGGCGGTGCGCGCATCCTGCAGCGCCTGCACTGGCGTCTGCCGCAGCCGCAGGCCTCCGGCCTGCTGGCCTTGTTCGGCGGTTTGACCGGCGAACCGGCCCTGCTGCCCGAGTCCCTGCCGGGGTGGCGCGACCGCGGCTGGCGCCCCGTGGTGTTTGCCGTGCACGGCACCGCCTTGATCCCCCACGAGGTCTTCGGGCCGGAGGATCTGGTGCGCGGCGCCTTCGGGGTCTGGGAGCCCCGGCCGCAGGCCGGGTGCGAGGCGTCGGTGGCGGACCTGGAGGTGATCCTGGTGCCGGGACTGGGTTTCGATCCGGCAAACGGCGGCCGCCTGGGCCGCGGCGGCGGTTTCTACGACCGTCTGCTGGAGCGGCCCGGCCTGGGCGCCCGGCGCATCGGCGTCGCCTACGAGTGCCAGCTGGTCGCCGGCCTGCCGCGGGAAACCCACGACTTGACCGTGCACGAACTCGTCACCGAGTGCGCCTGGCGCTGCTGGGACCGGCCCTGAAGCTGCCGGTGCCGGCGGGGGGATTGCACTTGACGATGCCGCGGCCTCAGGGATTGGTGCGCCCCGCAAGGGACTCCCTATGATTGAGTGGGACAAGCTCCTCTGGTTCACCAGCTATCTTTTCGTTTCCGCCGGACTGTCCGCCTTTGGGGCGCACAAGCTGAAAGTCCTGTACACCTTCTGGAAACACCGCCGCAACGCCCCGCAGGCGCCCGCGACTTTTGCCGAACTGCCCGTGGTGACGGTGCAGCTGCCCATCTTCAACGAGGCCGACGTCGTCACCCAGCTGGTCGAGTCGGTCAGCGCTCTCGACTACCCCAGGGACCGGCTGCAGATCCAGTTCCTCGACGATTCCACGGACGAGACCGCCGCCGCCTGCGAGCGGCACGCCGCCCGCCTCAAGCAGCAGGGCTTCGACGTCGAGTACCGCCACCGCAGCAACCGCCGCGGCTTCAAGGCCGGGGCGCTCGACGAGGCGATGGCCACCGTCAAAGGCGAGTTCATTTGCATTTTTGACGCCGACTTCCAGCCGGCGCCGGACTACCTCAAGCGCACGATCCATCATTTCACCGATCCGCGCGTCGGCATCGTCCAGGCGCGCTGGGGCCACCGCAACCGCAGCTTTTCGCTGCTCACCCGCCTGCAGGCCATCCTGCTCGACGGCCACCTCGTGCTGGAGCAGACCTCGCGCAGCCGCCAGGGCGAGTTCTGCAACTTCAACGGCACCGCCGGCATCTGGCGGCGCGCCGCCATTGACGAGGCCGGCGGCTGGCAGCACGACACCCTGACCGAGGACATGGACCTCAGCTACCGCTCGCAGCTGCTCGGCTGGCGCTTCGTCTACCTCAAGGACATCGTCGTGCCGGCCGAACTCCCGCCCGACATGGACGGCTTCAAGTCGCAGCAGCACCGCTGGACCAAGGGCTCCGTGCAGGTCTGCCGCAAGATGCTGGGCCGGGTCTGGCGCAGCGACGAGCCGCTGGGCAAGAAGATCGAGGCCACGGCCCACCTGACCGCCAATTTCACCAACCTGCTCACGGTCTGCACGCTGGTGCTGCTTTATCCCGTCGACTTCCTGCCCGCTTACACCTGGCAGCGCGCGGTGTTCGTCGACCTGCCGGTCTTCCTGTTCGCCACGGTGTCCGTCATCGCCTTCTACCTGACCGCCCAGGGCGCGCAGAGCCGCTGGGGCTGGCTCAGGACGATCCCCTACATCCCGCTGTTCATGGCGCTCGGCATCGGCATGTCGATCAACAACGGCAAGGCCGTGCTGGAGGCGCTGCTCGGCCAGGAATCGGAGTTCGTGCGCACGCCCAAGTACGGCGTCGACCGCAAGGGCCAGACGGCGAAACCGTTCCGCTACAAGGCCGGCAAGTCGCTGTGCCTGTGGATCGAACTCGCCCTGGTCGCCTACTTCGGCCATCTGGCCTGGCTGGCGGTCGAGCGGGCGCAGTGGGGCTCGCTGCCCTTCCTGGCCCTGTTCATGGGCGGCTTCGCCTACGTGGCCGCGGGTTCGCTGTTCAAGCGCTTCTCGATGGCGGCTTTTGTGCCGCCCGAACCTCCCGTCAAGGGATCGGCCGAGCAGTCGCCCGAAGCGCTGACCGCCTGAAGCGGTCAGGTGCAGCAGGGGCAGGGCTGCACCCAGTGGCCGGGCACGACCTCGCGCAGCCGCAGGTCCGCGCTCACGCTCTCCTGCCAGCGCGGGTGCTGCATGCGGTGGCCAAAGGCGCAGCCGGCCGGCGGATTGATCGGTGACGGCACATCGCCCTGCAGCAGCTGGCGCTTGTGCCGGCGGGCCGGGTCGGGGACCGGGATGGCGTCGAGCAGCGCGCGGGTGTAGGCGTGCCGCGGGTTCCGGTACAGCTGCTCGGCCGGCGCCATCTCGACGATCTTGCCGAGGTACATGACCGCCACGCGGTCGCTCATGTGCTTCACGACGTCGAGGCCGTGCGCGATGAACAGGTAGCTGAGGCCCATGTCGCGCTGCAGGTCGAGCAGCAGGTTCAGCACCTGGCTCTGCACGGACACGTCGAGCGCGCTGACGGGCTCGTCGCAGACGATCAGCTTCGGTTTCAGGGCGATGGCGCGGGCGATGCCGATGCGCTGGCGCTGGCCGCCGCTGAATTCGAAGGGGAAGCGGTCGGCGTGCTCGGGCTTGAGCCCGACCTTCTCCAGCAGCTCCGCCACCCAGGCGCGGCGTTCCTCGCGGCTGCCCAGGTGCTGGACGAGAAAGGGCTCCTCAAGGATGTCGCGCACCGTGTGCCGGGGGTTGAGCGACTCGGCCGGGTCCTGGAAGATCATCTGCAGATGCCGGCGCTGCGGGCGCAGGGCATGCTGGCTGGCGTGGCTGATGTCCTGGCCGTTGAAGCGGATGGACCCGGCGCTGGGCTTGAGCAGGCGGACGATCGCTTTGCCGAGCGTGGTCTTGCCGCAGCCGCTTTCGCCGACCAGGCCGAGGGTTTCGCCGGCTTCAAGGGTCAGGCTGACGCCGTCCACCGCCTTGCACGTCGCCACGGCGCGGCGCAGGACGCCGCCGCGCACGGGGAAATGGATCTTCAGGTTCTCGACGGCGAGCAGGCTCATGCGGTGCAGATGGGACAGTGTTCCACCCAGTGGCCGGGTTCGGCTTCCCGGAAGGGCGGCCGGGTGGTCAGCAGGCCGGCGTCGTGCGCCAGACCCGAACGGGCGGCAAACCGGCAGCCGGCGTTGAGGTTTTCCAGCGAGGGCACGCTGCCCGGGATCGCCTTGAGGGGCGTCTTGGGCGTGCTGTCCAGGCGCGGGATCGAATCGAGCAGGCCGCGCGTGTAGGCGTGCTTCGGCCGGGCAAACAGGGCGTGCACCGGGGCGCGCTCGACGACGCGGCCGGCGTACATGACCGCCACTTCGTCGCAGGTTTCGGCGATGACGCCGAGGTCGTGGGTGATGAGCACGACGCTCATGCCCATCTCGCGCTGCAGGTCGGCGATCAGCTCGAGGATCTGCGCCTGCACCGTCACGTCGAGCGCCGTGGTCGGCTCGTCGGCGATCAGCAGGCGCGGCTTGTTGATCAGGGCCATGGCGATCATGACCCGCTGGCGCATGCCGCCGCTGAGCTGGTGCGGGTATTCGCCCAGGCGGGTCTCCGGCGCGGGGATGCGCACCTGCCGGAGCATCTCGATGCTGCGGGCCAGCACCTCGGCCTTGCTGCAGTCGGTGTGCAGCAGCACCGCCTCGGCGAGCTGGCGGCCGATGGTCTGCACCGGGTTCAGCGCGGTCATCGGCTCCTGGAAAATCATGCCGATGTCGCGGCCGCGCACCTGGCGCATCTGCTCCAGCGGCAGCGCCAGCAGGTCGCGCCCCTCGAAGCGGATGCTGCCGCCGAGAATCCGGCCGTGCGGCTGCGGCAGCAGGCGGGTGACCGAGAAGGCGGTGACGCTCTTGCCGCAGCCGGACTCGCCGACGATGCCGAGCGTCCTGCCGCGCGGCACGTCGAAGCTGACGCCGTCCACCGCGGTGAGCTGTCCGGCGTCGGTGTCGAAGGCGGTGACCAGCCGGTCGACCTGGAGGATGGGATCGGAGCTGCTCATCACTTCTGCTTGTATTGGTCGAACACGCGGATGGTTTCGCCGAAGCTGGCGCCTTCGCGCATGGCCTTGCGGGTCTCCTCCCGGGCGACGGGATCGATCCAGTGGACATGGGTGTCCATTGGCAGCTGGCTGCGCTTGAAGTTGCCGTCGCGCGGCCACTTGACCCAGCGCCAGTAGCCGAAGCGGTACGAAGGCGACTCCCAGGCCGGAATCGAGGCGCATTCCGCCTCGACCATCTCCTGCAGCTTCCAGGCGAGTTGCTGCACCTCGTCCTCGGTCTGCGCCTTGCGATACTGGTCGATGATCGCGTCCATCGCCGGGTTGGCGGTCATGGTCAGGTTGTTGGTGTCGGGCACGATCTTGCGCGTGCCGTCGGGCTCGGTCTTCCAGGCGTTGACCGAATGGTAGGTCTCCCAAAAGCGCGGGTAGGGCGGCGTGGCGCCGAAGCCGGCGAAAATCATCTCGTGGTTCTTCTGGTCGCTCTTCTTCATCAGCTGGGTGAAGTCCATCGGTTCGACGATGATCTCCAGGCCCGCCTTGAGCGCCTCCTCCTTGAGCCGCAGCGCGATCGGGCCGAAGGGGCCCTGGGGCAGCGACAGGGTCAGCGACAGGCGCCGGCCGGCGGCGTTGACCAGCACGCCGTCGCGGCCGGCGCTGCTGAAGCCGCCCCTGGCAAAGGCCGCGCGCGCCTTCGCCACGTCGTACTCGCGCGGCCGGATGTCGGGGTTGGTGAAGCGGCCGAAGCCGGCCGAGGTGTTGCGCATGCGCACGTAGTCGCCGCGGAAGTCGACGTCGATGATCTTCTGGAAGTTGAGCGCGTGGGCGACGCCGATGCGCACGTCGAGGTTGTCCAGCGGCGGCTTGCTCTGGTTCAGGTAGATGCCGCGCGAGATGCGCGGGTAGTCGTTGTAGAAGACCTGCCGCTCGATCCAGCCGCGGTAGATCTCCGGAATCTCCGCCTTGTCGTACCAGTAGCGCGGCAGGCCCATGGCGAACCAGTCGAGCTGGCCCTGGCGGAACATCTCGAAAGCCTTGTCCATGCTGCCGATGACCTTGTATTCGATGAAGTCCGGATTGAAGCGGTGGCGGTAGTGCTTCTTGTCCTTCGCCCACCAGGTCTTGACGCGCGTCAGGGTCACGCTGCGGCCCTTCTTCATGCCGTCCGGATGGATTTCATAGGCTCCGGTGGTCGGTGATTTGCGCCACTGGTAGCGGGCCGGAAAGTCGTCGGTGAACTCCTTGAAGAAGTGCCGCGGGCAGGGCGGGAAGTCGCCGACGTACCAGAGCGGGTCCGGCTTCGGCTCGGGCAGGGTCAGGGCGAAGGTGCGGTCGTCGAACTTGGTGATCGCCGTGAACTCCTTCGAGTAGTAGTCGTTGTACCACGGGTCCTGCAGGTGCGGACTCAGCATGATGAAGAAGGTCATGAAGAAGTCCTCGACCGCGATCGGCACGCCGTCCGAGTAGGTGGCGCCGGGGTCCAGACGGAAGTAGATCGTGCGCCGGTCCGGCGAGATCGCCCAGGCGTCGGCGAGGCCCGGCACCCAGCCGTCGACGTTGAGATGCGGCTGCACCAGCCAGACGTAGATGTTGTCCCAGTGCTCGCTGCGGAACGAGCCGTTGGCGTCCGGGCCGACGAAGCGGAAGGTCGCCGGGTAGGAGTCGATCTGGTCGTGGAAGGTGCCGCCCTTCACGGCGGCGGGATCGCCCATTTCCGGCAGGTCCGCCCCGTCCTGCCACTGCAGGTCCTGCGGCAGGTCGGCCGGCGTCTTCCACCGGAAAAATTCCGGCTTGGCGGCCCAGAAGGCCTTCACCTCCTCGGTGTTGTCGTAGGGCGGAAAGCGGTCGTCGTCCGCCGGCGCGGCCAGCGGGGCGAGCAGCAGCGCCAGGCAGCCGGCGCGGAGTACGGAGGGCAGGAGGCGCATCACCGGTAGGTCGTGAACTTCTTCGGATCGAAGGCCTCGCGCACGGCTTCGCCGACGAAGGTGACGAGGATCAGCGTGCCGACCATCGCGGCAAAGGCGCTGCTGACGATCCACGGGTAGTTGAAGCTTTCGGTGCCCTCGTGCAGCAGCCGCCCCCAGCTCGGCACCTCCGGCGGCAGGCCGAAGCCGAGGAAGTCCAGCGCCGCCAGCGAGGTGATGATGCCGGCGATCTCGAAGGGGGCGAGCGTGACCAGGATGGCGACGGTGTTGGGCAGGATGTGCTTGAACAGCACCCGCCCCGTGCTGGCGCCGAGCAGGCGCGCCGAGGCGACGTAATCGCGCGCCTTTTCCCGGTAGGTGGCGGTGCGCAGGTAGGTGGCGGTGCCCATCCAGCCGAATGCGGCGATGATGCCGACCAGGATGACCAGCGTCGGCTGGATCAGCGAGCTGACGATCATCACCACGAACAGGAAGGGCAGCACGCTCCAGATTTCGATCAGGCGCTGGCCGACCAGGTCGACCCAGCCGCCGAAATAGCCGGCCACGCCGCCGATGGCGATGCCGACCGTGAACACGAAGGTCAGGAACAGCGCCGCGGCGATGAAGGCCTGCTGCATGCCGCCGAACAGGACGGCGAGTACGTCCAGGCCCGAGGCGTCGGTGCCGAGGTAGTGGCCGTGCTGCCAGGACGGCGGCGAGGGCGGATAGATGATCGTGCGCAGCTCGGGCCCGGCCTGGCCCTCCAGCGCCGCGGCCTGGCCCTGGCTGTAGTCCGCGTAGTCGCTGCGCCGGCCGTGCTCGTACTTCGCGCGCTCCACCTGCTCGCCCTGGCGGTCCCAGCCGCGCATCTCGCCCTGGCGCAGGCCGCCGCGGAAGGTGAATTCCTGGCGCTTTTGCGCCGGGCTGTCGCGGAAGACGGTGTAGGCGCGGCCGTTGAAGGGCTGCGCTTCGCCGGTGCGGTACACCTGCCCGTCCGCGCGGACTTCGAGCGTTTCAACGATGTCCTCGGCGTCGAGCGACGGCGCGTACGGGACCGGCGGCAGCAGCACCCAGTCGCCGCGGTTCTGCGCGCGGAAGTGCCGCTGCAGCTCGCGGTAGTTGGTTTCCGCCTCGTAGGGCAGGCCGAAGACCTTGCCCGGAAGGACGTCGCTGCGCGCGAACGGGAAGTGCCAGCGCCCTTCGTGGCGGACGATCAGCGCGCGCTTGCCCACCACCAGGTTGTCGAGCGCCGCCAGGCCGCCCAGGCCGAGCAGGATCAGGAACGACACATAGCCGCGGCGCAGCGAGCGGAAGCGGCGGATCTGCTTGAGGGTGAGCGGGCTGAGGTGCCATTCCCGGCGCCGCATCAGCCGCAGGCCGGCGGCTGCGGCCAGCAGCACGAGCAGCCAGCCGCCCGGGCCGCCGGCCAGGAAGGGCAGCTTGAAGAGCGGCACCCACAGGTCGAGGGCGCGGAAGGCCGCGGCCAGCGCGGCGAATCCGGTGAGAAGCAGTCCGAGAGTGCGCGGGCTCATGCGTCAGTCGAAACGAATGCGCGGATCCGCCAGCGCCACGAAGTAGTCCGAGAGGATGTTGCCGATCATGATCAGGAACACGTCGACCGTGAGGATGCCCATCATGAGGGTGATGTCACGGTCCAGCACGGCCTGGAAATGCAGCATGCCCAGGCCGTTGATGTCGAAGATGCGCTCGATCAGCACCGAGCCGCCGACGAAGATCATGACGATGCCGCCCAGGGTGCTGGCGACCGGGATGAGCGAGTTGCGCAGCGCGTGGCCGAGCACGGCGCGCCGGAAGCTGGCCCCCTTGGCGACGGCCGTGCGCACGTAGTCGGCGGCCAGGTTGTCCATGAGGTTGTTTTTCATCATCATGGTCAGCAGCGCGAAGCTGCCGATCAGGTAGCAGAGCAGGGGCAGCGCCGCGTGGTGCAGCACGTCGAGCAGCTTGGCCGGCAGGCTGAGGTCGGCGAAGTTTTCGCTGGTGAAGCCGCCCGAGGGGAACCAGCCCCAGCGCGCCGCCGCGTAGACCACCAGGACGCTGCCCAGCGCGAACGAGGGGATGGCGTATGCGGCAAAGATCAGCAGCGAACTGGCGTTGTCGAGCAGCGTCCGGTGCTTGATGGCCTTGAGCACGCCCAGCGGCAGGCAGACCGAATACATGATCAGGAAGGACGCCAGGCCGAAGAAGATCGAGATTGGCATGCGCTCGACGATCATCCGCCAGACGCTGTCGTTGTAGCGGAGCGAGTAGCCGAGCGTGCCCTGCAGCAGGCCGTCGAACTGCTGCCGGAACACCACCGCCCGCTGTTTCTCCGGCTCCAGGCGCACCTTCCAGCCGGGCACCGGCCGGCCTTGCGCGTCGGTCAGCGATCCGTCCCGGCCGACGCTGGCCTCGACAATGCGGTAGGCGTTGTTGGGTTGCCACTCGGACCGGGGCAGCAGCGACTTCAGGGTCACCGCCAGCCGGTCCTTGCCCTCCTCAAACTTGAGGAAGCGCTTGTCGAGTTCGTCGGGCAGCACGCCGAGCCACATCAGGTAGCCGACCAAGTAGGGCTGGTCGAGCTTGAAGCGCGCCTTGATCTGCTCCTTCTGCTCCTCGCTCAGCGAGCCGCCGGCGTCCTTTTGGCTGCGGTTGGCCGACAGGGCCATGGAGTTTCGCATCAGCGCTTCGACCGGCCCGCCGGGGGCCATGCGCGTGATGAAATAGACCACCATCGTCGCCCCGATCAGCGTCGGAAGAATGAGCAGGAAACGGCGGATGAAATAGTCTCGCATGGTCGGCGCAGGCGCGGATGTTCAGACATACGGCGCCGGGAGACAAGGAATACCGATGTTTTTGACTCGCCTGCCGGACCGGCGCACGGTTAAATGCCGCGCATGCAAAGCCAAACCGGGGTGAGCCTGCGGCGCGGGATTTCCGCAGGCTGGCTCCGGACTTCCCCACCCTCCGAATGAACCTCTCCCGTCTCACCGCCCTCAGCAGTATCGCGCTTCTGCTGTTCGCCAGCGCTTCCGCCGCCCCCCAGGCGGCCAAGATCGATTTTGCCGGCCAGATCAAGCCGCTGATCGCCAACCGCTGCATCAACTGCCACCATGCCGGCGCGCTGCTCGGCGAGGTGAACCTGGAAAACCGCGCCATGGCCTTCAAAAAGCGCAGCACCGGCCCGATCCTGCTGCCGGGCCGGCCGGACAGCAGCCTTCTCTACCGGGTGCTGACCCTGCCGCCGAAGAACCCCAAGGCCATGCCGCCCGCCGGGCACCGCATTCCCGACGCCGAGCGCGAACTCATCTACCAGTGGATCCTGCAGGGGGCGGATTGGCCGAAAGGCGCCGCCGGCGTCATTCAGCCCAGCCCGGCCGCCGCGGCGGGTTCCTGAGACAGGCCCGCCATGACTGTCTGGATCGTCCGTCTAGCCGCCGCCTTCTGCCTGGCCGGCGCTGTTTTGGCCTTTCATCGCAGCCGGGTCAGCCGCCCGCTGCGCGTCGACGCCGCCCGCGAACAGGGAATTTTGCTGATCGGCAACGGTGCGGAGCCGGCGACGCTCGATCCGCATCTGGCCACCGGGGTCCCCGAGCACCATCTGTTTGATGCGCTGTTTGAAGGCCTGGTGGCGCCGCTGCCCGATGACCCGGACGCCAACGGCCCGGGAGCGGCGACGCATTGGGAGACGGAGGACTTTGTCACCTGGACCTTTCATCTGCGCCGCGACGGCCGCTGGAGCGACGGCACGCCGGTGACGGCGCGGGATTTCCTGTTCTCCTACCAGCGCATCCTGTCCCCGGCGCTGGCGGCGGATTATGCGCCGATGCTTTATCCGATGCTGAATGCCGAGGAGTTCAACAAGGGCGCCATCACCGATTTTTCACGGGTGGGTGTCAAGGCTCTGGATGATCACCGATTGCAGATCGTCCTGAAGGGTCCTGCGCCCTACTTCCCGTCGATGCTCAAGCATTATTCCTGGCATCCGCTGCCCCGGCACGTCGTCCTGCGCCACGGCGGCATGACGGACCGCGACACGGCCTGGACGCGGCCCGGCCATTTGGTGGGCAACGGCGCCTTTCGGCTCCGCGAGTGGCGCTATACCCACTCGATCACGGTGGAGCGCAATCCGCATTACTGGGATGCCGGGACCGTCGGCCTCAAGCAGATTGTCTTTCTGCCGATTGTCAGCGATGCGACCGAGGAGCGCGCCTTCCGCGACGGCCAACTGCATGTCTCCAACACGCTGCCCCTGGCCAAGATTCCCCACTACCGCGAAAGCCAGCCGGAGGTGTTTCACGAGAACCCCCTGCTGGGCACTTACTTCTACCGCATCAACGTCACCCGACCGCCCTTGACGGACAAGCGCGTGCGCCGGGCCCTGGCCTTGGCCATCGACCGGGAAGGGTTGATCCGCAACGTGCTGCGCGGCGGGCAGAAACCTGCCACCGGATTCACGCCGCCTGGCGCCGGTGCCGGCTACCGCAGCCCTGGCGAATTGGCGTTTGATCCCGTGGAGGCGCGCCGTCTGCTAGCCGAATCGGGTTACCCCAACGGTAAGGGCTTTCCCAAGTTCGACATTCTGATCAATACGCTGGAGTCGCATCGGACCATTGCTGAGGCCATCCAAGAGATGTGGCGCCAGCATCTGGGCATTCCGGTCGGACTGCTGAATCAGGATTGGAACGTCTACCTCGAGAATCAGCGCAAGCTGGACTACGCGGTCTGCCGGGCTGGCTGGGTGGGGGACTACCTCGACCCGTACACCTTTCTGAGCATTTGGCAGACTGGCGACGGCAACAACAACAGCGGCTGGGGCAGCGCCCGCTACGACGGTCTCATGCAGGCATCGCTGCGCGAAGCTGATCCGGCCCGGCGCCTGCAAAAATTAACGGAAGCCGAGAGCTTGCTGCTCGACGAATTGCCGGTGCTGCCCATCTACTGGTATGTGCGCAACCACCTTGCACGTCCCGAGGTGCAGGGCTTGCGATCATCACTCTTGGAACATCGCTGCTACAAAGCAATGCGTTTTGCAAGATGATGTGCCGAAAAAATCACAGTTCGTCGCTTTTTGCAAGATTTGCCTAGATTTTAGGCTGGTTTAAAGCTGGGTGAAAAAGCGTGCCAACTCTGTAATAAAACGGTAAATCCGTAAAAAACCGCTGGAAAATCACAAAATTTCAAGTGGACAGAGAACGCTCTAGGAATCAACCTAGCCGAAATCGCTCTATGCTCACCGTCCTACTGCGTCTCTTCACGCTGCAAGCCCAAAACGTCATCCCCGAGGTGATCTGGGCGATGCTCGGGATTTACGCGATGGCCGTTCTGGTGTGCTTCACCAGCATTTGGAAGACGCACGCAGGTTGGGGGGGGCGACTCTTTTGGATTCTGATTGTTACTGGGGTGCCTTTTTTGGGTTGTATCGTTTACTGCCTCTCTTGTTTGATCACGGCAGACGTCACCGCGTTGAAACAATTTGGTTTTTTTTCCAGCAAGGCCACCGATGGCAAATACAGCTGATGCTGTGCGCGCCGCGAAGCTGATCACAAAGTTCATGTCGAAGTTCAGATTCGTTCCCCATCCTATGAGCACGCTTGCAGCCACGGTCAGCCGTCAGTTTCGAGGTCTACTGGTTGGTTCAGCCATGGTCGCCTCGGCACCCGTGCTGGCGCAGACCTATGAACCCACGCTTCCGCACACTGTGGCCGCAACCGAGGCTACGGGTTACTTCCCGACGGTGACGGAGGACATTCTGCTGCGCGGATCCTTCGATGCGCGCAGCCTTGGCACCGGGATGGTGGTGGACGGACCGGACAACGATGCTCAGATTGCCCAGGACATCTTTCCCTACCAGAATCCCAACGGCGACTTTTACGAGCGCAAGCGTGACTTCTTCCGGCCATTGAACCGCGCCCTCGGGGTTTTCACCCCGTTCGATGCCGTCACTCTGGAGTCGGAGCGGCTTCAGAATGCCGTGATGACCGTGGATGCGGATCTGAGTCTGCTGACGCGGAGTTTTGACCCCGATCTCGCCCACATCAAGGCTGGCCCCCTTTATTTTGACGTTCTTTGGCTTGGAGCTGGCGTTGCGTACTCCGACTACAACGGAGAGCAGGCTCTGGCCCCTCGTGAGGCCAATGGCGACAATGCCGAGGATGGCTGGACGGGCTTTGTCGAACTCGGCGTGCGTGGGCTGATCCGCTTCACGGACAGCATTTACCTCTCGGCTGTGGCCAACGTGATTTATCTGCCATTCGAGAACGAGCTGGGCATTGGTTTTGGCAACAGTCAGTATGCCGGGATCAATGTGCGCTTCACGCTGAATGAGGTCATTGCCGGCTGGGAAATCATGTTCTTTGACGAGTTCCTGGGGCGTCCAGGCTTGAACTTCTTCCCGGACGCCGACGCGGAAGCCTTCGATCAGGCTGGCCGCTATTCCTTCGGTTTCATGGGCCAGCGTTCCGCAGGGTTCTTCAACAACGACTTGGTCTTTTTCAGCAACACGGTGGGTTTCCGGGCCTCGCGGCCGGTGTTGGACAACCAGTGGCGCCTGGGCTTCCTCATCGAGCACACCGACTCCTGGCAAAGTTTCAACTTTGACGATCACGGCACCCTCGATACGGCCGGCATCTGGCTGCAGTACGAAGGTTCGGTCATTCCGTTTGCGCCGATGCTGAGCTACCAGTATTTCTCGACCGACGGCTACCGCAGCCTTATGCATGCGCTTGAACTGCAGCTCACCGGTCGTCTGACCGAGAATGTCAGCTGGCTCGGCCGCGCCGGTTACATGTTCTCCACGGGAGACACTGACGAAAGCAACGGCTTCATCTGGGAGGCGGCCCTCGACCACACCCTGACGCGCTCGACGCACCACTGGCTGTCGCTCGGCGAGACTTTCGCGAAGAACGAATACCAGGCGGAAACCCGCACCATGAAGTACATCCGCTACGGCATTGATCAGCGGTTCACTTCACGCTTCCATGGGCGCGCTTTCGTGCAATATTCCGAAAACGAGACCTCATCGCGGGATCTTTTCCCGGCTCGCGATCGTTTCGCTGTCGGCTTGGACTTGGTCTACCGCCCGCTCGACTTCACCAACATCACGGCTTCGGTTCTCTACGAGCAGCTGGACCAGATCACCACGGATGAAGACCTGCACCGCTGGCTTTATCGTCTCGAGGTCAATCAACAGCTTGCTCATCGTCTGACGGGCAACATATTTTACCAATACGAAGAGATCGATCAGGACGACAATGCGTTCACCGAGCACTTCTTTGGCATGTCCCTGCGTCGCTACTTCTGATCACCGCCCGTTCCGTCCACCACCTCTCCATCCAATTCAACTCACCGCCAACGATCCATGAAATCCGCAACTCAAAGTCCGTTCCGCGCCTGGCTCGTCATGACCCTGGCTGCCTCCCCCATGCTCCTGCAGGCCGGCGACCCCAAGGCTCCAGTTGAGCCGGCTGCCACCGCTGTGCAGACCAACAAGGACGTCCCCTCGGACTTCCACAAGTATTTCGGCCAGCGCGTCAACAGCTTCCGCGACCGCGAGCGGCAGATTGCCAAGCTCGACATGGACGCCGACATGAACCACGACGGCACCATCAGCAACACGGATCCGGCGGATCAGGGGGCTTTTGAGGCGACGCCTCCCGGGCTCATCCTCGGCACCGGCGAGCTGACCCGGGTCGTCATCCGGCTGAATCCCTATCGCGTCGATTTTGACGGCGAGGTGGTGGTTTCCCTCGAGGTCGAAGGCATCAATCGTTCGGCCCGCTCCGGCGAGTTCGCCACGCTCGACGAGGAGCTTTCTTCCATGGGGCATATCCGGGTTTGGAAGGATTCCACCAAGAAGGAGCTGCTGCTGGATTCGCGCGATCCGGCCAAGCGCGTGGTCGAATTCACCACGCAGTACAAAACCTATCCCTACAACCTGCCGCTGGCGGTGCCGCGCTTCGTGTTCGTTGAGGGGGTCAAGCCCTCCGCGATCCACAGCGGCGACATCCGCCTGCTGGTGACCTGCTCGCATCGCAGCCTTGAAGACGCTCCGGTGCAGCCTGTCTCGGCCAAAACGTCCGGCAAGTTCGTCGAACCGGCGCCGGAGCGCAAGAAGCCCCTGATCAAGAGCTTCCGCACCAGCTTCGACCACATCCTTTTCACCGTCCAGCCCGAGCCGGCTCCCAAGGAGTTCATCAACGGCAACAATGAGGGTGTCTGGGTCAGCCCCAAAGGCCAATACTGACTGGATGGAGAGTTGAATCCTTGATCAGTCATGAAGAGGATTGAGTGATCAATCCTCTTCATTTCTTTTCTGGACCCGTCTCCGGCCCTGCTTCACAGTGGGCCACAAGCGAAACCCGACTGCATGCTCCCCTCCAAGCTGATTCATTCGCCCGTCGCCCTGCTCGCTCTGCTGTGCGCCGCCCTGACCCACTGCGCTTCCGACAATTCCGGTTCGCTGCCTCCGCCCAAACCTGTTGCGGTCGCGGCCGCCGCGCAGAAGACGGAGCCCGTTTTTCAGCCGGGTGACACGCTGGAGCTGTTCGTCAAGGAAGACACGACTCTGAATGGCAGCTATCTGGTGCGCGAAGGCGGGTACATCGTCATCCCGCGCGCAGGACGCATCGCCGTGGCTGGTCTGACGCGGACTGCGGCGGAGCCGCTGGTCCGCGATGTTCTGCAGCGCACTCAGCTCAAGGAGGCTAATGTGATCGTGGAAAGGACGCCTGGGCTCAACGCCCAGGCGGGCGCACTGTCAGCGCAGGCGCCGGGCATGCCGCGCGTCCTCGTTTTCATCACCGGCAACGTGGCTCGTTCAGGTGGGCACACCATTCCGATTCCCGAGGGCAAGACGGTCGGGGTCTATGAAGCTTTGCTGATTTCCGGCGGGTTTGGGAAGTTCGCCCAGGTGGACAAAGTGGAGGTTTTTCGTCACGATGACTCGGGCAAGCGCCGCCGTGCCGTCATTGATCTCAGGCCGATCATGAAAGGCGAGGC
Source organism: uncultured Prosthecobacter sp. (assembly GCA_964472185.1). GTDB lineage: Bacteria > Verrucomicrobiota > Verrucomicrobiia > Verrucomicrobiales > Verrucomicrobiaceae > Prosthecobacter. The sequence goes on along the minus strand of CAYYJK010000029.1, from coordinate 2,941 downwards.
GGAGGATCCACCGATCGCCGACGGTGACATCATCCACGTTCCGGCAAAGGTTTTTGGATTCTGAGCTGGACGAGTGCCGGCACCCCCCTCGCCATCTCCGTTTCAGCCCGGGGAATCCCGGTAGGCGAGGCGCGCATATTACACCTGCTCAACCAGCATTCCTTCATATGAACACGGGCATCAAGCCGCAGGGAGAGACGAAGTCGAAGGTGGACGCAGCCAGCGTCCTCAGGGTTCTTTTCGGCTACGAGGATTACTTGCGCTTGATGGCGCTGCTTTTCCTGGCGGGGCTTCTGGCGGGGGTTTGCTATTTCGTGTTTGCTACGGCGACCTTTCAGTCGAGCGGACTGATCCGAGTCAGCCAGTTCATCGTGGGTTCTGCGACAGCCCAAGGGAGCGATCCTGACGACGGCGCCCGAGGCATGCGCGCGCTGGCCGAACAGCTGACTTCGGCGTCCATCGTTCTGGAGGCGGCGCGCACGATCGGCATTGCGGACTCGAGCACGACCTACGATTTTTTGAAGGAAACCACGCTGCCGGTGTTCCGGGTTGGAGTGCTGGATTCCAACTACTTGGAGGTCCAGGTGCTGGCTTTCGATCCGAGGGTCGTCAAGGAGATGCCCCAAGCCGTTCTGGACGCATACGAAAAGGTTCGTAGCAAGCTCCGCAACGACTATCGCGACCAGGCGATCCGCCGCTATGCCGAGGAGGTGGCCGAGATTCGGAAACGGGTCACCGAACAGATGTCCAGCAAGCTCAAGTTTGAGGAGCAGAGTGCGCTGGCGAATGCGCAGATCGAGATGGAGCGCCTGAGCAACCTGCCGGTGGAACTGGTGAGCGCGCGCTACCGGCTGCGCGAGTATGACGAAGCGGCCAAGATTCTTGACGAACAGCGCAACAGCCTCGACACCATCGGCAAGCTGTCGCTCATCTCGAACATCAACAAGCGCCAGAAGGATCCGCTTGAGGCCGGGCGCGTTGTTAGGCAGTCCGCAACGGCTTCTCCCTACACCTTCAGCAGCCCGTCGACGGCCAGGCAAGTCGCCCAAGTCGTCGTGCAGCCGAACATGGTCGAAGGCATCGAGCCTTGGGCTGAGTTGGAGAAGCGCAAGCGGGCGACCGAGGAAAGCATTCGGCTGGCCAAGACGAAGTATTTGGATGATCACCCGGAAGTGCGCCGCCTGCGCGACGAACTGAAGGAAGTCGAAGCGGGACTGGAGCTCGAACTCGGGGTCGCGCTGAAAGCTTTCGAGCTTGAGCAGGCCCGGCTCAAGCAGCTGATCGCCGACTTGGATGCGAAGCTGCCGGACTACTACAAGGCGACGCGCACCTTCGACGAGAAACGCCTTGATTATGACCTGATGCAGAAAAGCCAGCTGGCTTGGGACAAGGCCTACGAGAAACTCAGCAAGCGCATGGAAGGGTTGCAGTTCGAGGACGAGCGCTCCTCTTTCACGCTGGAGTTCCAAGGGTTCACCAACCTGCGTGCAGGCGTCCCGGTTTCGCCGAACAAATCCAAGCTGCTGATGATGGGCTGCCTGCTCGGGCTCGGTCTGGCGGGCGGGGTGCCGTTCATGCTGCGCCGGTTCGACAGTTCGGTGATGGACCTCAACGAGTTCGAGAACACCACCGGCATTCCGGGCATCGGCCTGGTGCCCAAGACGGACAAGGAGGTGCTGGAGCAGCTCAACCGCGCGCCCACCATCGGTGCGGCGGTGCCCAATGCGCTGCTTGAAAACTTCCGGCTGATCCGCAGCAGCATCCTGCTCAACGTCAGTCCGAAGGGGCCTGGCCGCGTCATCATGCTCACCAGCGCCCGGCCGGGCGAGGGCAAGACCACGGTTTCATCGAACGTCGCCTGGGCGTTCTCCTCGCTCGGCGACCGCACGCTGCTCATCGACTGCGACTTGCGCCGCGGCCGTGCTCATGACGTCGCGGGCGTGTCAAACGCCATCGGCCTGACCAATGTGCTGACCGGCATGGCGACCCTCGATGACTGCGTGCTGAAGGCGGAGGCGGAGAACCTCTGGATCATCCCCCGCGGGCCGGTCATCGCCGGCACCACCGAGCTGCTCAATTCGGGCGTCTTCAGCGTCATCCTCGACAAGCTGAAGGAGCGTTTTGACCGCATCATCCTGGATACCCCGCCGATTCTGGGGCTGAGCGAGACGGCCTTCCTGCAGAACCATGCCGACGGCGTGGTGGTGGTGGCCCGGTGCGGGGTCACCCTGCGCAAGGATGTCGAGGATGCGGTGACGTCGCTGCGCAAACTGGGCGCCCACTTCTACGGTTTTGTCCTGAACTGCGTCGACTTCACCAAGCGGCGCAACCACTACTACTACTACCACTACTCCTCGAGCTACTACGACACCAACTGGGAGGAGCGCACGGAGCATTCCCGGGCGCGCGCCAGCGTGGCCGAGCGCAAGTGACCGGCTGGCGCCGGGGCGTTCGGCTGCCCGGCGGACACGGCCGCCACTTATCCGCCAAGCGCGGTTGATTTTTCCGCGGAACCGGCCTACCTGCGCGCGCATGAACGACACTTTGAAGGTTTTGAGCGGCTCGGCGCACCCCGAGCTCGCACGGCGCATCTGCGACAATCTCGGCATCAAGCTGTGCGAGGCGACGCTGACGACCTTTCCCGACGGGGAGACCTTCGCGCAGATCCACGAAAACATCCGCGGGCGCGACATTTTCATCGTTCAGCCGACCTGCCCGCCGACCAACCAGAACCTGATGGAACTGCTGATCATGGTGGATGCGGTGCGACGCGCCAGCGCCAACCGGATCACCGCCGTGCTGCCCTTTTTCGGTTACGCGCGCCAGGATCGCAAGGACCGGCCGCGGGTGCCGATCACGGCCAAGCTGGTGGCCAACCTGCTGGTCGCCAGCGGCGTGCAGCGGGTGCTGACCGTCGACCTGCATGCCGGACAGATCCAGG
>CAYYJK010000028.1:0-20819 GCA_964472185.1 uncultured Prosthecobacter sp. | reverse complement strand
CCGCCACCCCCGCCGCCGGACCCGCTTGAGCGCCTGCGCAGCGAGTACCTGGCCGCCGTGCAGGCCGCCGCTGCCGAGGCGCTGGACAAGGTCCGGCTCGATGACCTGCCGCATCTTCAGCGCGAGCTGCAGCTGCTGCAGAACGGCGGCGAGATCCCCGCCGCTGACGAGGCCAACCTGCCGGCGTCGCTCAAGGCGCTGCGCGCGCGCTACCGCCAGCTGCGCGCCGGTCTCGGCCCGCCGCCCTAGCGCGCCCGGCCGGCGACGTCGCCCATGCGGGCGTAGACCTCGCGGCCGGCGGCGCTGTGCTCGAGCAGGTCGGCGCTGAACTCCAGCCGGCCGGGTTCGAACACCGAGATGAAGCAGGAGCCGCCGAAGCGGAAGTACCCCTTCTCATCGCCCTTGCGCACCGGCTGGCCGGCCGGCGCCGTGTGCACGATCGAACCGACGCAGGTGGCGCCGACCTCCAGCAGCAGCACCTCGCCCCAGGCCGGCGTGCGCATGCGGGTCAGGCAGCGCTTGTTCTCCCAGAGGATGCTGGGACGCTGCAGCAGGGCGATCGGGCTCACCGAATACAGCGGCCCGCGGATGTGCTTGGGCGCCTCCGGCGTGCCGTCGCAGGGGAAGTGGAAGCGGTGGTAGTCCGTCGGGCAGAGTCGCGAAATGAGCAGGCTGCCGCGCGCGTAGCGCCGGGCCAGTTCCGCGTCGCCGAGCAGGGCCGCCAGGTCGAAGCGGACGCCCTTGACGAAGAAGTCGTCGCAGGCGCCGATGTCCGGCAGCACCAAGTGCCGGCCGTCCGCGGGCAGCGCCAGCGCATCCGGATCGGCGGTGATCGGGCGGGCTGAGGGCTTGAGCCGGCGGTAGAAGAACTCGTTGAAGGTGCGGAAGCTGGCCACCGGATCGGCGAACTCGCGGGTGTCGACGTCAAAGCGCTGGAGGAAGGGCGCGATCTTGGCGACGCTGGCCGGCCGGTCCATGCGGGCGCCGTACCAGCGCGAGAACAGCGCGCGCTTGACCAGGGCGTGCAGGGCGAGCCGGCCCGGGCCGCTTTCGTAGACGAAGCGCAGCGGCCCCTCGCCGTAGACCGCCTCGGTTTCGAGGCGGCGGGTGAGGCGGTTGTAGAACTGGATCGGCGCGGCGGCGGGCATGCCGCTTCATAGCGAAGGCGGGCGCTCTGCGCAAACGGCCCGCGCGGCGGCGTATGAAGAAGCCTTGCCATGAAATCGCTGCTGCTGCCTCTGCTGGGAGTCGTCGGGCTGGCCCTGCTGGGGCCGGCCCAGGAAAAGCCGGCGCCCGCCTGGAAGGCCGGCGCCGCGAGCGCCAAAATCACGCCGGCCACGCGCATGTGGATGGCCGGCTACGCCTCGCGCAAGGAGCCGGCGGAGGGTGTCGAGCAGGACCTGTTCGCCAAGGCGCTGGTGGTCGAGGACGCGCAGGGCGGCAAGTTCGCCCTGATCACCCTCGACCTCATCGGCGTGCCGCGCAATGTCCGGCTGTTCGTGGCCGAGCAGGTGCAGAAGCAGTTCGGCATTGAACCGGCGCGGCTGGCGATCAACGCCTCGCACACCCACAGCGGTCCGGAGCTGCGCACCAGCCGCACGCACGGCACCGATGATGGGGCGAAGCGCAACGCCGAGGCGGAGGCCTACACGAACGAACTGCAGGCCACGCTGGTGCGCCTGGTCGGCGAGGCGGCGGCCAAGGCGGCGCCGGCCACCCTGGAACTCGGTCGTGCGCGTGCCGGCTTTGCCATGAACCGCCGCCTGCCCGACGGCCGCGGCGGCTACAGCAACTTTCCCAATCCGGACGGCCCCGTCGACCACGCGGTGCCGGTGCTCAAGGTGGCGGACGCCGCCGGCAAGGAGCTCGCCGTCGTTTTCGGCTACGCCTGCCACTGCACCACGCTCGGCCATCAGAAATTCAGCGGCGACTACGCCGGCTACGCTCAGGAGTACCTGCAGGCCGCCCATCCCGGCGTCACCGCGATGTTCATGAACGGCTGCAGCGGCGACCAGAATCCCTACCCGCGCCGCACCGTCGAACTGGCGCAGAACCACGGCCGCGCGCTGGCCACCGCCGTGGAGGCGGCGCTGACCACCCGGCTGCTGCCGCTGACCGGCCCGATCCGCGCCGCCTACGAGGAGATTCCGCTGGCCTACGACCGCCTGCCCAGCCGCGCGGAGCTGCTGGAGAAGCGGCAGTCCAAGACCAAGCTGGATGCCGAGCACGCCGGCCGCGTGCTGGCCCGGCTGGAGGCGGAGGGCGAACTGCCGCAGACCTACCCCTACCCGGTGCAGGTGCTGCGGCTGGGCGACCAGCTCACCTGGGTCATGCTGGCCGGCGAGGTGGTCGTCGACTACTCGCTGCGCCTGAAACGCGAGCTGCGCGACCCGCAGGTCTGGGTGTCCGCTTACACCAACGACGTGCCCACCTACATCCCCAGCCTGCGCGTCTGGCGGGAAGGCGGCTACGAGGGCGGCGACGCCATGAAGTGGGGCACGCATCCGACCCGCTGGAGCGACCAGGTGGAGGCGCACATCGTGCGCACGGTGCACGCCCTGCGCCAGCGGTTGGACTGATCGGGATTGTCGGCCGCCCGCGTTTCGGGCAGACTGTCGGCACCGATGCCTGCCGCCGCCCGGGTTGTCTTTCACCTGCTGCTCCGCCTGCTGCGCCCGTGGCTGGCGGTGCTGGCCGGTCTGGCCCTGGCGTGGTACGCGCTGCCCTGGCTGGTGCCGCTGCCGGAACGCCTGCGGCAGCCGCAGCAGCCGTCGATCCGCTACCTCAGCCGCGACGGCCGGCCGCTGCGCCAGCTGCTCACGGCGGAAGGCGACCGGGTGGCTCAGGTGCTGCGCCCGGAGGAAGTGCCGGCCCGTTTGGTCGAAGCCACGCTCGCCGCCGAGGACAAGCGCTTCTTCAGCCATGGCGGCCTGGATTTGCTCGCCATCGCCCGGGCGGCCTGGGACAACGCCCGCGCCGGGCGCGTCGTCTCCGGTGCGTCCACCCTGCACCAGCAGCTGGTCAAGATCAGCGCCGACCGTCGGGGCCGGCGCCATCTTGGCGTCAAGCTGATCGAGGCCCTGCAGGCGCGCCGCCTGGCGATGCAGTGGCGGCGCGAGGAGGTGCTGGCCGCCTACCTGAACCGGGTCAGCTACGGCCGGCTGTGCACCGGTGCGGCCAGCGCCGCGCAGGGTTTTTTGGCGAAGCCGGTCGGCGATCTGTCCGTGGCCGAGTGCGCCCTGCTCGCCGCCCTGCCGCAGGCGCCGGCGCGCCACGATCCGCTGCGCCATCCCGGGGCGGTGCGTCCGCGGCAGCGGCGGATTCTCCAACTGATGCACGCGCACGGCTGGCTGGATGGCGCGACCCTGCAGGCAGCCCTGGCAGAGCCGCTGCGCCTGCGGCCGTTTCACGGCGGCTTTGCCGCGCCGCATGCGGTCGAAATGCTGCGCTTGGCGGAGGCGCCGGCTTCGGGAACGGTGCGCACGACCCTCGACGGCGACCTGCAGCAGGCGGTCGAAACCATCCTGGCCCGGCGGCTGGCCAGCCTGCGCGACCGCCACGTCACGCAGGCGGCGGTGGTGGTGCTGGAAAACGCCACCGGCCACGTTCTGGCCCTGGCCGGGTCGCGCGACTTTGCGGCGCCCGACGGCGGCCAGATCAACGGGGCCTGGACGCCGCACTCGCCGGGGTCCGCGCTCAAGCCCTTCACCTACCAGCTGGCCCTGGAACGCGGGCTCAATCCGGCCGACGTCATCGCCGACCTGCCCGTTGAGTACCCCACGGCCACCGGCCTGTACCGTCCGGAAAATTACGCGCAGCGCTGCTACGGCCCGGTGACCTGCCGCGACGCCCTCGGCAACAGCCTGAACATCGCCGCGGTGAAGGTGCTGGCGGATCTCGGCGGGGCGGCGCCGCTCTGGAGCCGGCTGCGCGAGCTCGGCCTGTCCACGCTGACCGAGGAGGCGGAGCACTACGGCCTGGGGCTGACCCTCGGCAACGCCTCGGTGCGTCTGCTGGAGCTCGCCAACGCCTACGCCTGTCTGGCCCGGCTCGGTCTCGACCGCCCCTGGACGCTGGTGCCGCGGCCGCTGCCGGAGCAGCGGCGGCTGGAGGAGCGCGCCTGCTTCGTCATCGCCGACATGCTCAGCGATCCGCAGGCGCGCCTGCTGACGTTTGGGCCGCATTCGCCGCTGCGCCTGCCGTTTCCGGCGGCGGTGAAGACCGGCACCAGCACGAATTACCGCGACAACTGGTGCCTCGGTTTCACCCCGGAATTCACCGTTGGTGTCTGGGCCGGCAACTTCGACGGCTCGCCGATGCAGGCGGTCAGTGGCGTTACGGGCGCGGCGCCGATCTGGCGCGAGGTGTTTCTGGAACTGCAGCGGCGTTTCCGCCTGAGCTGGTACGCCGCACCCGGCGGGCTGGTGCGCGTGCGCATCGATCCGCGCACCGGCCGGCGACTGACGGCCGCTCAGCCGCAGGCGATCGGCCGCGAAGAGTGGTGCCTGCCGGACCGGCTGCCGCCGGCGGCGCAGGCCGCCGACTACGATGCCCGCGGCCGGGCCCTGCTCGGGCCCGAATACGCGGACTGGGTGCGCAGCGCCGACAACTGGATGGGCGACCAGGTCGCCTGCGAACCGGCCGCGGCACCGGCGGGGCTGCGCCTGGTTTATCCGCCGCCCGGTACGGTCATCCTGCTCGACGCCGACCTGCCCGGCGGCGGCCGGCGCTTGCACCTGCAGGCCGAGGGCGAGGTGGAGTGGCGCAGCGCGACTTTGCAACTGCGCCGGGAGGGCGGGCTTTGGCTGGCCCTGCTGGTGCCCGGCCGGCACGAGCTGCTCGCCTGCGACCGGCGCACCGGGGAGACGCAGTCGACGTTCATCGTCGTGCAGCCGGAGTGAAGGACCTCCGTGGGCCGGCGCCGTATACTCCGCCAACTGAAACCGGTGAAGCCCGCCCCTGTACCCGCCGCCTTCGAGGTGCCGTCCGCCGGCATGCTGGAGGCTTTGCGCAGCCTGCTGGATGCGCTGCCGGAGGTGCAGGCCTGGATCAAGGATGCGCGGCGGCGCTATCTCTGGGTGAACCGGTCCTTCCTGGCCAACTACGGCCTGCAGCGGCTCGACGACGTCCGCGGCCGCACCGATGACGACCTGTCGCCCGCGCACCTGGCGGCGCACTTCCGCGCCGGCGACGAGGCGGTGCTCCAGGGCCGGGCCGTGCAGGGCCGGCTGGAACTGGTCGGCCGCTTCGACCACACCGCCTGCTGGTGCTTCACGACCAAGCTGCCGGTGCGCGACGCCGCGGGCCGCATCGTCGGCACTGCCGGCATCACCCGTGCTCTCGACGCCGTGCAGATCGAGCAGCGGTCCGACATCCGCTTGGGCGCCGTTATTGCCCTGATGACCCGGCGGCTGGGCGAGCCGGTCGGCAACGAGGAGCTGGCCCGCGCCGCCGGCATGTCGACCCGCGCTTTCGAGCGCGGCTTCGCCCGCGAGTACGGCCTGCCGCCGCAGCAGTACCTGCAGCGCTTGCGCGTGCGCACCGCCTGCCGGGCGCTGGTCGAGACGCGCGAGTCGATCGCCGCCGTCGCCCTGCGCTGCGGCTTCGCCGACCAGAGCCACTTCACGCGCGCGCTGCGCCGCCTGGTCGGCCTGACCCCGGCCCGCTACCGGGAGCAGTATGCCGGTGCGCCCGCCTAGGCCGGCGCCGTTTCCCTTCCAGGCTTTGCCGTTCCTGTTCTATCCCCGGAACCGCCGGCGCGGCTAGGCTCGGGCATCATGAAACTGCAGCCCGGCACCACTCTCGTTCGCAACGGCCAGCTCATCGACGGCACCGGCGGCCCGGCCGTTCCGGAGGCGGCGGTGCTCATCGAGGACGGCCGCATCGCCTACGCCGGTCCGGCCGCCGCGGCGCCGCCGGTGCCGTCGGACGCGCGCGTGCTCGACGCCGCGGGCGGCAGCATCCTGCCCGGCCTGGTCGAGGCGCATTTCCACGCCACCTACTTCAACGTCCACGAGCTGCAGGACCTCGACATCAAGTATCCGGTCGAGTACGTCAGCCTGCTCGCCGCGGTGAACGCCAAGCTCGCGCTCGACTGCGGCTACACGGCGGCCCGCAGCGGCGGCTGCCTGTTCAACATCGACGTCTGGATGCGCCGGGCGATCGAGCATGACCTCATCCCCGGGCCGCGCCTGGCGACCTCGGGCCGGGAGATCTGCAGCGCCGGCGGCCTCATGGACTGGAACCCCGAGTACCGCAAAATCGGCATGGAGGGGCTGGTGTTCATCATCAACGGCGTCGAGGACGCACGGCGCGCCGTGCGCGCCCTGGTCAAGGACGGCATCGAGTGGGTGAAGACCTACCCGACCGGCGATGCGGCGGCGCCCGACAGCAACGACCACCACACCCTGTGCATGTCCTTCGAGGAGATGCACGCCGTGGTGCGCACCGCGCACAACCACAAGCTCAAGGTCACCGGCCACTGCCGCGCCACCGCGGGCATCAAGAACGCCCTGCGCGCCGGCTACGACTGCATCGAGCACGGCACCTTCATGGACGACGAGGCGCTCGACCTGCTGCTGGCGCGCGACGTGCCCTGCGTGCCGGCCCTGTACTTCGAGAAGGCCAGCGTGCTGCGCGGGCGGGAGTTCGGCCTGTCGCAGGCGGTGATCGACGGCCACCAGGAAACCCTGGAAGGCGGCGCCGCCTCCGCTCTGCGCATCCTGCGCGCCGGCGGCCGCATCGGCCTCGGCGGCGACTACGGCTTTGCCTGGAACCCTCACGGCGACTACGCCCGCGAGATCAGCTTCTTCGTCACGGACGTCGGCTTCACCCCGCTCGAGGCCATCCGCTGCGCGACCCGGACCGGCGCCGAGATCATGGGCCGCGCCGACGAGTTCGGCACGGTCGAACCGGGCAAGCTCGCCGACCTGCTCCTGGTCGACGGCGATGTCCTGCGCGACATCCGCCTGCTGGAGGATCGCCGGAATTTCCTGGCGGTCCTGCAGGGCGGCGTCATCAAGGCCGGCCGGCTCACCCGCACCGAGAACACCTGGGACAATGCCGTCACGATGGGGTGAACATCGCCTGCCTTTCTGCGTTAACAGCCGCGTCTTCTGCCTCCATGTTCCGCCGCCTTCTGCCTCTCCTGCTCTGCGCCTGCGCCGCGGTGTCCCTGCGCGCCGCCGACAGCCTGTTCGACAAGTCCAACCTCGCCGCCTGGTGCATCGTGCCGTTCGATGCCAAGAAGCGCACGCCGGAGCAGCGCGCCGCCATGCTCGCGCAACTGGGGCTGAAGCGCGTCGCCTACGACTGGCGCCAGGAGCATGTGGCGGAGTTTGAGCGCGAAATCCTCGCCTACCGGAAGCACGGCCTGGAGATGCTCGCCTTCTGGGGGGCGCATGAAGAGGCGTTCCGGCTGTTCGAGAAATACCGGCTGCGGCCGCAGCTCTGGGTGATGCTCCAGGTCGCGGGCGACAGCCAGGAGGCGAAGGTCCGCCATGCGGCCGAGGCGCTGCTGCCGACCCTGGCGCGGGCGAAGGCGCTGGGCTGCAAGGTCGGCCTGTACAACCACGGCGGCTGGGGCGGCGAACCGGAGAATCTGGTCGCCGTCTGCGAGCATCTGCGCCAGCAGCACGGTGTCGGCAACGTCGGCATCGTGTACAACCTGCACCACGGCCACAGCCATCTCGACCGCCTGCCGACGGCGCTCGCGGCGATGAAGCCCTGGCTGCTCTGCCTCAACCTCAACGGCATGGATGTCGCCGGTGACACCCGCGGCCGGAAGATCCTCCCGCTGGGCGCGGGCACGGAGGACGTGAAGGTGCTGCGCCAGATCCGCGCCAGCGGCTACAGCGGCCCCGTCGGCATCCTCAACCACACCGACGAGGACGCCGAGGGGCGCCTGCTCGACAACCTCGACGGCCTGGGCTGGCTGCTGCCCCAGCTGGACGACGCGCCGGCCGGTCCGAAGCCGAAGTACCGCACCTGGCGCGAGGTCCCGGCGCGGCCGGCGGCCAAGGCGGCCGCGCCTGCCGGCCCCGGCGGCGTGCCTTCGTTCCAGCCCGAGTTCGGCAAGGCCCTGGCCGGCGGACTGGTCGTGGCGGGCAAGCCCGAGTACCACCGGCTGCCGTTCACGATCGAGTGCCGTGCCCGGCTCGATGCCCAGGACCGCTTCAACATTCTCGTGGCCTGCCAGCCCAAGTCGGCCGGCACTCACTGGGAGCTGTACACCCATGCCGGCCGCGGCACGCTGGCGCTCTACCTGCCGGGCCGCGGCGGCGATTACGACTCGAAGGTGGACATCTGCGACGGCCGCTGGCACAACCTGCTGGCCAGCGTCGATGACCAGTCCGTGACGCTCTGGATCGACGGCAAGCAGGTCCTCGAAAAGCCCGTCGGTGCGGCGGGTCCGCCGCGCCCGGCCGCGGCCGAGGCCATCGCCTTTGGCCGCCTCGTCGAAGGCGGGCTTGGCTGCGACGGCCTGATCGACGACGTCCGCCTGTCGCGCGGCGCCATGAAGCCGCGCAAGGGGGACTCGCCGCGCCTGCGCATGGACAACACGCTCGGCCTGTGGAGCTTCGACGACCTTGGCACGGCGGTGGTGGCGGTCCAGGCCCCCGATCCCGCGCCGTTCCAGCCGGAACTCAAGCCGCTGCGGCCGGAGGATCACCGGCACTGGCAGGCTTTCGTCAACCGCGAGCGCGTCTTCGACTACTACGGCAAGCAGGCCGTGCAGTTCATGGGCGTCCGGCCGCTGCCCACCCTGCTGCCGGCCTTTCCGGGCCTCGACGGCGGCCAGCAGGGCCACTGGGGCAACCAGAACGACCAGGTGACCTGGAAGGACGGCCGCTGGGCGCAGGCGGATCACGGCAGCGTCTTCAGCACCGTCTTCAAGGGCGCGGGCCTGACGATCCCGAAGGCCGTGTGCGTGCGCTTCGACGACCGGGCCGCGGTGTTCGATCCCGAGACCCTGTCCTTTCCGCTGGTCTGGCGCGGCGGCTTCGTCAAGCTCAGCGACAACCGCCACGGTTTCATGGGCGGCGGCCAGATGGACGGCCAGGTCGTCGCCCGCTCCGAGGCCGGACCGCGCGGCGAGTACCGCGGCTTTTACCGCCACGGCCGGGAGGTGATCTTCAGCTACACCGCCGGCGGTCGGCCGCATCTGGTCACCGCCCGCGGCGCCGAACCGGATCTGGAGCGCAAGACGCGGGGTGGCCCGGCGCAGTGGCCGCAGTGGCTGGAGACCCGGGGCGAACTCGGCGACCAGGCGCCCTTCGCCACCGACACCCTCACCGTGCCGTTCGACAATCCCTACGGCACCCTGTTCTTCATCACCGCCTGCGACTTCTTCGCCGACGGCCGCGCCGCCATTGCGACGATGACCGGCGAAGTCTGGCTGGTGCAGGGCATCGATGACCGGCTTGGCCGGCTGCGCTGGAAGCGCTTCGCCACCGGCCTGCACCAGCCGCTGGGCCTGAGGGTCGTGCAGGACAAGCTCCACGTGCTCGGCCGCGACCAGATCACCCGCCTGCACGACCTCAACGGCGACGACGAGGCCGACTTCTACGAGTGCGTCAGCAACGCCATGCAGACCTCGCCCGGCGGCCACGACTTCATCGTCGGCCTCGAGACCGATGCCGAGGGGCGTTGGTACTTCGCCTCCGGCAACCAGGGCATCTGCCGGCTTTCCGCCCGCGATTCCCTCGAGGTGCTCGCCACCGGCTTCCGCAACCCGAACGGGCTCGGTTTGTCGCCCGACGGTCGCTTCCTCACCACCAGCGTTCAGGAGGGTGACTGGACGCCGGCCTCGTCGGTCTGCCAGATTGAGCTGGGCCGGAACCCGGGGGCGCACTTTGGCGCCGGCGGCCCGAAGGACGGCCGGCCGCCGGAACCCGTGCTGCTGTACCTGCCGCGCGGCGAGGACAACTCCTCCAGCAGCCAAGCCTTTATTCCCGAGGGCGCCTGGGCCGACCTGCGCGGCGAGGGCAACCTGGTCCACCTCTCCTCCGGCGGCGGCAGCGCCTGGCTGGTCATGCGCCAGAACGTCGGCGGCCGCTGGCAGGGCGCGGCGGTGAAAATCAGCGGCCATTTCGACTCCGGCCCGCAGTGCGTGCGCTTCAACGGTCGCGACGGCCACCTCTACGTCACCGGCATGCAGGGCTGGGGCAGCTACACGCCCCGGGACGGCTGTTTCCAGCGTGTGCGCTACACCGGCGGCCCGACCCCGGTGTCGGTGGGTTTCGAAGCGCGCGACAACGGCGTGCTGCTGCGCTTCAGCCGGCCGCTCGACGCCGCCGTGGCCGGGCGGGCGGCGAACCACTTCGCCCAGTGCTGGAACTACCGCTACAGCGCCGCCTACGGCTCGCCCGAGTACTCGGTCCTGCACGCCGACACGCCTGGCCACGACCCGCTGGAGATCCGCAGCGCGCAGCTGCTCGAGGACGGCCGGACGCTGTTCCTGGAGATCCCGCAGCTGCTGCCCGCCAGCCAGATCCACCTGCGCGTCGGCGTTTCGGCGGAGCGCGCCCACGACGTCTTCCTGACCGCGCATGCGCTGGCGGCGCCGTTCACCGGCTTCCCCGGCTACGCCCCCATTGCCAAAACCAGCCATGCCGCGCAGGTGGGCGTGCAGGTGCCCGCCGCCGGCCGGCCCAACCCCTGGGCGGAGGGCGAGCTGGGCCGCGAGATCGTGGTCGAGGCGGCACTCGGCCTGCAGTACGTGCAGAAGGAGATCCGCGTGAAGGCGGGCGAACGCCTCAGCCTGAGCTTCCGCAACCCGGATGTGGTGCCGCACAACTGGCTGCTCGCCAAGCCCGGCGCGCTGCAGCGGCTGGGCGACCAAGTCAACCGCATGATCACCGATCCGCAGGGGCTGGCCAAGCACTACGTGCCCGAGTCCGCGGACGTGCTGGTGTACACCGACATGGTGCCGCCGCAGGGCCGCTTCACCATCCGGTTCCAAGCGCCGGCGAAAGCGGGGGACTACCCCTACCTTTGCACCTTCCCCGGCCACTGGATGGTGATGAACGGCGTGCTGCGGGTGGAATGAGGCCGGCAATCGGCGGTTTGGGCGCTTGCCTGCCCGGGGCGGGGCTGCTTTAAATCACGGCGACCCGGCAAAAGTGCTTTACGAAAGCCGCCGCATGTTGCAACTGTTCACTCGAACAATCCAGCCTCCCCACGATCATGGCCAAGTCCCCCGCTAAAGAATCCGCCGCCGAGTCCAATGCCAACAAGATTGCCGAGGCGCGCGCCCGCAACCTGGATCTCGCCATTCAGCAGATCCAGAAGGACTACGGCGAGGGCTCCATCCTGCGCATGGGCGCCGAGTCGAAGGTCGATGTGGCGGTGATCCCCACCGGCAACCTGCTCATCGACCAAGCGCTCGGCGTCGGCGGCTTCGCCCGCGGCCGCATCGTCGAGGTGTACGGCCCGGAATCCTCCGGCAAGACCACCCTCACCCTCACCGCCGTCGCCCAGGCGCAGAAGGCCGGCGGTCTGGCCGCCTTCATCGACGTCGAGCACGCGCTTGATCCCAACTACGCCCGCCGGCTCGGCGTCAAGATGGACGAACTGCTCGTCTCCCAGCCCAGCTCCGGCGAAGAGGCGCTGCGCATCTGCGAGACCCTGGTGCGCTCCAACGCCCTCGACATCATCGTCATCGACTCCGTCGCCGCCCTGGTCACGCGCCAGGAACTGGAAGGCGAGATCGGCGACTCCACGGTCGGCGCCCAGGCGCGCCTGATGAGCGCCGCCCTGCGCAAGCTCACCGCCATCATCTCCAAGGCCCGCACCTGCGTCATCTTCACCAACCAGATCCGCGAGAAGATCGGCGTCATGTTCGGCAACCCGGAAACCACGCCCGGCGGCAAGGCGCTCAAGTTCTACGCCAGCGTCCGCGTCGACATCCGCCGCATCGGCGCCATCAAGAGCAGCGACGGCACCATGATCGGCAACCGCACCAAGGTGAAGGTCGTCAAAAACAAGCTCGCGCCGCCCTACACCGAGGCCGAGTTCGACATCATGTACAACGAGGGCATCTCCAACGTCGGTTCGATGCTCGACCTGGCCATGGAGTACGACATCCTGCAGAAACGCGGCTCCTGGATCAGCTACAAGGGCACCCAGCTTGCCCAGGGCCGCGACGCCGCCAAGGAGGCGCTCAAGACCGACACGGCGCTCTACGCCGAGATCGAGGAGGCCGTGAAGGCCAAGCTGGCCGAGAAGGGCGGCCTGCCCGCCAGCGCCCCCGGCGAAGCGGCGGAGTAGGCTGTTCACCTTCCGGCCGGACCGGCGTTCAGGGCAGCTTGGACGCCGGCGCCGCCTTCGGTCCGGCCGGCGGCGGGTCGTCCGGGAAGCGCACTTGCACGGCGCGGATTTCGCCGCCCTGCTCGCGCAGCAGCCACTGCCGCACAAAGGCGGCCACTGAGTCGCGTGCGGATTCGCGCACCAGGTTCAGGTGGGTGCTGTTGCCGGCCCGCTTTTCCAGCATCGGGGTGAGGTTCTTCTCCAGCTCCGCCAGGTTCTCGCTGGCGTTGAACCGCAGCCAGCCGGCTTCCGACTTCTTCTCCAGCCGCTCCGTGCGGATCGCCGGGGGCAGGGACGGGCGCAGCGCGGGGGCCTGCACGATCCACTCCGCGCCCTCCTGGCGCAGCTCCCAGGGATCGGTGAGCCGGATGTGGTAGCGGTACACCACCGGCGTGCGGATCTCGGAAACCGTGGTGCCGAGGTCGACCAGTTCGTTGAACAGGGTGCGCATGTCGTAGCGCGTCAGCGTTTCGTCGGTCTCCAGGGTGGCCACCTCAAGCACTTCGCCGCGTGTGGAGACGATCTCGGTCACCGAAATGCGGAACTGCTCGGTGATGCTGTGCCGGCTCAGCCGCTCCGGCAGCCAGCCTAGGGCCAGCTCCGCCGTGCCGGCGAACCGCCACAGCAGCGCGCCGCCGGTCAGCAGGGCGGCCAGGGCCAGCAGGCCCAGCCAGCGGACGCAGCCGCTGCGGGCGGAGGTGGACGATGCGGATCCGGCCATGCTGCCCTCATGCTGCCACGCCGGCGGCGGGCGACAAGCGTTTCCCGCCGGCCGGAATTGTCTGGCCAAGCGCCGCGGCTTTGCGGAGGATGCGGGCGCCATGAAGCTGAAACTCGACCTGGAGTCGTTCCGCCAACCCGACGGCGGCAAGCCGTTCCGCATCGCCAAGGCCCGGACGCGCATCAAGGACGTCTACGAGGACGACGCGCATTACGAAGCGCTGATCGGCGAGTTTCGCCACGAGATCGACGAGCTGCAGCAGCAGATGTACGCGCACGACCGTTACGGCCTGCTGGTGATCTTCCAGGCCATGGACGCCGCCGGCAAGGACGGCACCATCAAGCACGTCATGAGCGGCGTGAACCCGCAGGGCGTGGAGGTGCACTACTTCAAGCGGCCGAGCGATGAGGAGCTCGACCACGACTTCCTCTGGCGCACCTCCCAGCGCCTGCCGCCGCGCGGCCGCATCGGCATCTTCAACCGCAGCTACTACGAGGAGGTGCTGGTCTGCCGCGTGCATCCCGAGATCGTCACGCGCAGCCAGCGCCTGCCGGCGGAGGCGACGCGCGATCTGAAACGGCTGTTCGCCCGCCGCCACGAGGACATCCGCCACTTCGAAGCCTACGCCCACCGCAACGGCATCCGCGTCGTGAAGTTCTTCCTGCACGTCTCCCGCGACGAGCAGAAGGCGCGGTTCCTGGAGCGCATCGAAACGCCCAGCAAGAACTGGAAGTTCGCCGAGGGCGACATCGCCGAACGCGCCTTCTGGGACGACTACATGCGCGCCTACGAGGAAACCATCCGCGCCACGGCAACCGGCGACAGCCCCTGGTACGTCGTGCCGGCCGACGACAAGAAGACCATGCGGCTGATCGTCAGCGCCGCCATCCTGCACGAGTTGAAGAAGCTCAAGCTGTCCTGGCCCGTGCTGCCGAAGGAGCAGCAGGCGGCGCTCGCGCGCAGCCGCAAGCGCCTGCTGGCCGAAGAATGAAGCCGCGCCCTCAGCGTTCGAGCTTGAGCTCGAGCGGATTGTCGCCGGGCCGGATCTCGACCGTCCAGGCGCCCGCGCCCGGCTTCGGTTCCTGCGTGGTCGCGGTGCCGTCGGCCGTGTCGAGCCCCGGCACGTCGGCGGCGCTGTAGCTGACCGTCAGCTTCACCGGGCCGACCACCGGGCCGGTGCCGGCGTCGAGCTTGAATTTGCCGTGCATGACCCGGGCGCAGGCGACCGGGGCGCTCGGATCGTCGGCGGTGAAGACGATGCTGCCCCAGCTCACCGGCTTGCCGTTGACGCTCAGCTTGCCGCTCACCGCGGCGCGCGCGGCGGGCTTCAAAAAGCCCTGGTTGCGCAGCCAGTCGCGCAGGTGCCCGCTCCAGCTGCCCAGGACCGGATCGCCGAGGAACAGGCCGACGCCGTGCGGTCCGGGCCGGTAGCAGTGCAGTTCGGCGGGCACGCCGTGCTGGCGGCAGGCCAGGTAGAACTGCACGGCGTTCTCCGCCGGCACCACCGTGTCCTCATCGGTCTGAAACAGGAAGGTCGGCGGCGTATTCGCCGTGACCCGCAGGTGCGTGCTCACCTGGCGGGCGAGCTCGTCGGTGTGGTTCGGGCCGAGCAGGTTCTTGCGCGAACCGGAGTGGGCGAAGGCGTCGATCATCGAGATCACCGGATAGGTCGGCACGGCGACGGTCGGCCGGGCGCTGACCTGGTCGACGGCGTCGTTGGTGGCGCCGGCGGGTTTTTCATCGAACAGCGTCGCCGCCATCGAGGTGAGGTGGCCGCCGGCGGAGAAGCCGATGATGCCGATGCGCTCGGGGTCGATGCCGTACTGCGCCGCGTTGGCGCGCACGTGGCGGATCGCGCGCTGCACGTCGATCAGCTGCGTCGGATAGTGGTAGCCCTGGCTGCCCAGGCGGTAGTGCAGGACGAAGGCGGAGACGCCGAGGCCGTTGAACCACTTGGCCACCTGCGTGCCCTCGTGGTCGGCCGCCAGGCCGCCGTAGCCGCCGCCCGGGCAGACGACGAAGGCGGCGCCGTTGGCCTTGTCCTTGGCCGCCGGCCAGACGTGGACGAAGGGCTGGTCCTTGTCTTCGTTGCCCCGGGCGCCCGGCGCCCCCTCGGGCCAGAGACGGACTTTCGCGGGTTCGGCGGCGAAGGCCGCGCAGGCGGTCAGGGCAAGGCAGGCAAGGAGTCGGTGCATGGCCAACTCTACACAGGACCTGCGGCCCCGTGCAACTCCGGGCCGGTCATTCCGCGGCGGCGCCGTCCTCCGGCTCGTCCTCGAACTCGAGGGCGAGGGCTTCGAGCGCGGCGGGCACGTCCTCTTCATGCACCTGCAGGCGGACGCCGCCGATCAGGTTGCTGTAGAACCAGTACACCTGGATGACGTTCTCGTCGAAGACGAAGGCCTCGATGCCGGCGGCGCCGAGCTTCATCCGCGCGAGGTGGGCCTCCTCGGGTTTCTCGAAACGCGCCAGGGTCGTCAGCATGCCGGCAGTCTGCCCGCAACCGCGGGCTCATTCCAGCCGCAAATAGTCTAGCGCGAACATGAACGAAGGTTTGGCGTTGGCATGGGTGCCGCTCAAGGTGACTTCCAACGTGTGCTCGCCCGCCGTCAGATCGAAGTGCCCAAGCCGGTGCTCGGGCGTGTGGACCACCTGCGGGTCGTAGAGATCCAGCTCGCCCAATTCCACCGGTTGGCCGTCGAGCGTCAATTTGACGATCCCGTAGTCCGGCGCGCGGGTGAACACGGCAAAGAGCTGCTGCCTGCCTGCCTTGGCGACCGGGAAACGGATCGTCAGCCGATCGCCCTGCTGGCCGCCGGTCCACCACAGGTGACTGTTGCCGCTCCAGCGTCCGGCTTTGAACCCGCCCATGCCTTGGGTGCGGACGCTGCCGCGCGTGGCCTGAGCTTTCAGAGTCTCGCCTTCCAGAGCGCCGGGCACGCGCGGTGTCTCGGCTGGCGCCGGGCTTTGGCTCTGCAGGTACTTCACCAGGTGGATGACCTGCTCCGGCCTCAGCGCATCGAACAGCCCCTCGGGCATGGTGCTCAGCTTCGACACCTCGCGTTTGGCGATGTCGGCCTGCGGCAGGCTGAACTCGACCCCGCCCATCATGGCGATCTTCACCACAGCTGGGCTTTCGTCCTTGATGACGCCGCTGAGCACGCGGCCGTCCTTCATGGTGAAGAGGTTGAGCTGGTAGGCCTTGCCGATCACGGCGTTGGGATCGAGCACGTTTTCCAGCAGGTAGTTCAGATCGCCGCGGTTGCTGCCGGTGATGTCGGGGCCGACGTTCTGGCCTTCACCGAACAGCTTGTGGCAGGCGCCACAGGTGGCGGTGAACAGGGCCTTGCCCTGGGCAAGGTCGCCTTTTTCCAGAGCCGCGGGCGTGAGGAGGTCGCGGTACTTCTTCGTGCGCTCGGCCAGATCGGCTTTTGGCGCGTTGACATCGCCCCAGGCGCTGCGAATCAAGACGTCGATCTCGGCGTTCTTGAAGGCCATGAGCTGGCGGATGAGGAAGGGCGACAGCGCACTCGCTGGCACCTGTTTGGCGGCGGCCGCTTGCAGCAGGGCTTTCGCGCCTTCGGGGGTCGAGGCGAGCGTGTTGATCGCGTCGGGCTGTTCGGCGGACGGCAACTGCGGCAGCAACTCGGCCAGCACGACCGGTGTTTGCGGATGCTTGAGCGAGGCCAGAGCTTGCAGGGCCTGGCGCCGCAAGGCCACGGGGGCTTGACGCTGGTGCAGCAGGTCGAACAGCACCGGGGCGGTTTCGGCATCGCCCGCTTGAAGCAGCACGGTCAAGGCGTGCTCGCGTTCGGCGGTCGGAGCCTTGGCCTCGGCCAAACGCTCGCGGTAGGCACGGAGCGCGGCCGCATCGCCAAACAGCGCGCTGAGCTCGCGGACCAGTTCTGCCGTTTCGGCTTTCGCCGGCTCGGTCTCGTCCGAGCGGCCTGAAGATGGAGCCATCAACTTCCCGGCCAGCGCGGGCCAATCCTTGGGCATGGCCAGCTTGCCGTTGCCACGCGCCGCCGCCACGATCAGGGCCAGCACGGACTCGCGCTGCGCGGCGTCGGGCTCATCGGCGAGTCTTGCCAGTACGGCGGCGCGACCGGCGTCGTCGGAGGACAGGCGACGGTAGATGAAGCCCGTCACCTTGGGCAGCTTCGACACCTCGGCAAGCCGCAGGCCCGCCGCGGGATCGGCCCCGACCAGCGGCTCGATGCCGTACCAGATCAGCAGCGGGATCATCGGATCGTCCTTGTCCTCGCCATGCTGGAGCAGGGCGGTGGCGAGGACATGGCGATGGTCGATGGGAAGACGCTGCAGGGCGGAGGCGAGCTCGCGACGAACGATGGACGATGGGTGCGTTTTTGCCGCGTTGGCCAGCACGCCTAGGTCTGTGTCAGCAAAATCCGGACTGGAGGCGGCAAGCCGCACGCTTTGGACCACAAGCCTTTCGTGGGCGGCGGCGTTGAAGCTGGAGTTTTGCAGGTAGGTTAAGGGTGCCAATGCAGCTTGAAGCCAAAGGCTTCTCAGCTGCATTGGAGCAGACGGCTGCGTGTCCGATGACTGTCGAAGTCGGACGAGGGTTTCAGCCCAGTCAGGATTCGGCCGGTGTGCAGCCGCCCTCTCCATCAACACCCGCCGCGCCATCCGTGAGAACCATTCGTTCTCCGTCTGCACGGCGAGTCGGGCGAGTTTCTCATCGGTCTCCTGGGCGAGGTCAAAGGGCGCGGCGGGGAAGTCGGACTTGTCGGACAGGTCGGACCTGCCCGCCACCCCCGCATAACTCACCCGATACATCCGCCCGTTGCTGCGGTCCCAATTCTCCACGGCGTTGCTGCCGCGGTGGCAAATCTGCTGGTCGCTCCAATCGCTGACGTACAGGGCGCCATCCGGCCCGACCTTTTGGGTCACCGGAATAAAGTGCATGTCGTTGGCGCGCAGGAAATCCGGGCCGTGCTTGCCGATGTAGCTGCTCGCCTTGGGATCGGTGTAGTTGCTGACCAGGCGGTGGCCGTGCAGGTTGCCAAAAAGGAGCTGGTTGCGATAGGTCGCCGGAAACTGGCTGCTCTGGTAAATCGCCAGGCCGCAGTGGGCATGGCCGCCGCCCAGCGCGTTGGTGTCGGCGTTCGCCAACCCTGCGCCGGTGGTCTTGTCGAACTCAATGCTGGGGCGCAGGCTGCCGGCGTAGTGCGCGTGATCGGCGATGGTCTTGATGTCGTCGTAGGTGTGCGGGTTGAAGTGCTGGCCCGCCTGGCGTTGGTAGCGACCGCCCGGAACGATGTGGTACAGGTGCGGGATGACGCAGGCGGTGACGAAGAACTCGCCATGCTGGTCGTAGTCGAGCCCCCAGGGATTGCTGGTGCCGTGGGCGAAGACTTCGAAGGTGTGACGCACGGGATGGTAGCGCCACACCGCGGCGTTGAGCGGCTGACGCTGATCGTCCGGCGTGCCGGGCTTGCCGACTCGGCTGTGGGTGAAGACGCCGTGGCAGCCGTACAGCCAGCCGTCCGGCCCCCAGAGGAAACTGTTCAAGGTTTCGTGCGTGTCCTGTGAGCCCCAGCCGTCGAGCAGGGCGTAGGCGGTGAAGTTCAGGCCGGGAACCTTCGAATAGGTCTTGGCGTAGGCCGCGTGCTCTGCATCGGGACGGTCGTCCTTGTCCGCGTCCGGAATGAACAGGAAGTAGGGCGCCGCGCCGACCCAGACGCCGCCGAAGCCGAGCTCGATGCCGCTGGCGAGGTTGAGGCCTTCGCAGAAGGTTTTCTTCGTCTCGTACTGGCCGTCGCCGTCGCGGTCTTCGAAGATGCGGATGCGGTCCTGGCCCGCGCCGACCTCGCGCGGTTTCGGGTAGCTGTTGCCCTCGATCACCCAGATGCGGCCGCGCTCGTCGAAGGTGAAGGCGATGGGCTGTACGAGGTCGGGTTCGGCGGCGAGGAGCTCGGCGCGGAAACCGGTCGGCAGCTGCAGGTTTTTCAGCGCCTCCTGGGGCGACTGGCCCTTCGCGTAGTCCTTCTGCGGCATCAAGGCCGGGCCGTAGAGCTTGCGCGGCTGCGCGGCCTGCGCCTCGGCCGCACTGATCTCGCGACGCTGCTGGGTGAAGACGTACACGCCGCCCTTGTTGCCGACGACGATGTCCGGCAGGCGGTCGCCGTTGAGGTCGCCGACCTGCACGTCCACGCCGACCCCGCTGTTCGCATCGACGAGGTGTGGCACGAAATCGACGCCGCCCCCGGCATTGCGCTTCGTTTGATACCAGTAGAGCACGCGATGGCCGCGCTCGTCGGGATCGCCCTTGCCGTTGTGGGCCCAGTAGCGCTTGCCGGTGACCAGATCCTGAATGCCATCGCCGTCGATGTCGGCCAGCGCCGCGGCGTGCGGCTGCGAGAAGACGATGCCGTAGTCGTTGTCCTGCGGCTGTTCGGAGGCGAGCAGGCGGCGCTGCCAGGTCGCGGTGCCGGGCTGCGGGCGGCGGTTCTGCAGAAACACCGCGACGCCGTAGCGGTGCGCGGCCAGGGCGGTGAAGACGTCGTTGGCGCCGTTGCCGTCGAAGTCGTAGGCGAACATTTGGGCGCCGCCGCCGATGCCGGCGGCGAAGCTGTGCTGCTTCCAGGGGCCGGTGCCGGTGTTCTCCCACCAGTGCCGGGCTTCGAGCAGGTCCTGTTTGCCGTCGCCGTTCACGTCGCCGACGCCGAGACCATGGGTGAATTTCGCCACCTTCAGGTCGCCGGTCACGGCGACGAAGGGCCACTTCTCCGTGGGCTGGTCCCAGTTGGGGGCGAACCAGCCGAACTTACCGCCCGTGCTGCAGACGATCTCGGGTTTGCCGTCGCCGGTGATGTCCGTGAACACCGGCGATTCGTTGTCGACGACGTCGGCGACGACGTGCATCGGCCAGGGCGTGTCGTTGTGCACGCCGGGATTCAAGTACAGCCGCGCCTCCTTGCCGGGGAAGCCGAGGACCAGGATGTCGTTTTTCCGGTCGACGTTGAAATCGTGGACGTAGGCGAAGAAATTGTCCGAGTAGCCCTGGATGCTGAACGGTTTCGGCGGGTAGAAGGCGTGCTTCCTCTCGAAGGCCGGCCCCTCCCACCAAAACGGCCCGGCGACAATGTCGTTGCGGCCGTCGCCGTTGAGGTCGCCGATGGCGGCTCCTTCGGAGTAAAACTCGCCATGCAACTGCTGGCGCTGCCAGGCGATCTGGGTTTCCGCGTGCAGGGCGCAGGCGCCGAGGACCGTGAGAAGGAGCAGGCGTTTCATGGCTGGAAGTCCCCTACGCTACCAACCTTGGCCCTTGTCGGACAAGAAATAGGATGAATCGGCCATCCGGTGCGCCCCGGAAAAGCGCGTTCTGCGCCTTGCACCCCCGGCCCTGCGCTTTAGAAAAGCCTCATGCCGTCCCCGGAGATCCACATCGACCACGTTGCCAAGCTGGCCCGCCTCGCCCTGACCCCCGAGGAGGCCGCCCAGTACCAGCAGCAGCTCAGCCAGATTCTGAGCTACATCGACCAGTTGAGCACCTACGATCTCGAGGCCGCCGAGCCCACCGCCCACGCCATGCCGGTGTTCGACGTTGTGAGGGCCGATGCACCCCGCCCCGGTTTCGGCCAGCAGGCCGCCCTGGCCAACGCGCCGCGCCAGGCCATGGAGCAGTTCCAGATCCCCAAGGTCATCGAGTAAGCCGCCGTCCGTCCCACCCTTTGCCCCGCCGTTTCGATGTCCCTCGCCTCGTCCACCCTCGCCTCCCTCCGCCGCCGGCTTGTCGCCAAGGAAATCACGCCGCGTGACATTG
>CAYYJK010000027.1:0-20839 GCA_964472185.1 uncultured Prosthecobacter sp. | reverse complement strand
CCTCCGGGCAGGCGCACGATCATGTCCGGCCGCAGCCGGCCGTCTTCGGTGGCGGTGCTGACCTCCAGATCAAAATCGCAGTGCTCAAGCATGCCGGCGATTTCGGCGACGCGGCGCAGCTGCATCTCTCCCCACTGGCCGCGCGCCTTTGGTTGGCGCAGGGCGCTGACCAGTTGCCTGGTTTCCGACTTGAGCGCCTGGTGAGTTTCCTTGAGGCCGCTGATCTGGCCGAGCATCTCGGTGTAGGCCTGCAGGCGCGCCTGCTCGAGCTGGCGGATCGTTTCTTCGACCTGGGTCAGCGACTCCGCCATCGGCTGGACCATCTGGCCGATGGCCTGCTGCCGCAGTTCCAGGTCGCTGCGCGCCATCTCCTGGTGCTTTTCAAAGTTCGCTTTGGCGAGTTCCAGGAACGACTGCTGGCTTTGGCGCAGGCTGTCGGCTGACAGCGCCTTGAAGGTGTCCGATAGCCGGCCCTCCGCCTCCTGCAGCAGCCGCAGCTTGTCGGCGGCGGCCCGCTTTTCGTCCTCCAGCGCCGTTTCCAGGCGGCTGTTGGCCGTGAGCAGGCTGCGCATGGTCTCCTCCTGCCGGACCAGGGTCGCCCGCAGGTGCGCGCTTTCCGCCGCCGCTTCCTGCAGGCGCGCCTCGGTCTGGTGCAGACGTTCCTGGCCGATGCCCAGCCGGGTCTGCTGGCGCAGGTGCTGGATCAGCGCAGCCAGGAGCGCGCCGAGCATGAAGGCCAGGGCGTGCTGGCCCCAAGCCAGGGATTCAGGGAACAGATCGGGCATCCGGCAGAATCCCGGCATCGCCGCCGGTCGGCAACTGCCAATCGCAGGCCGGGTGGCTGAGCCTGCGCCAAGCCATTGCAGCAAACCAAGTCGCAGGGGGATGCAGAGCCCGGCTGACGGAGGCAAGAGCCTCAGGTTCAAGCCCCTGGCGCGGCAGCACTCTTGCTTGCGGGTGGACTTGGAACTTGGTGCTCGGGGCCTAACAAAAACGAATGAGCTGCTACTACTAAGCAAGATGGGTTACCCCACTTCAACTAAGGCTTGTGCTGCGGGATTGGCTACAGAGTAGGACTTGTTCAAAGCGGTCCATCCTTGGCCGCTTTTTGTCATTGCCTCACTTTTATGCAGCTCTCCGCACTCATCTTCGGTGTCCTTCGTGGCCTTAGCTTCGACCGTTGCCAAGCATCCAGAGCGCATTTGGAGTGCCGGCCTGCCCCGCGCGGAGGCGCGTCTTGGCGGCGGTTTGTCTGGGGTGTTCTGGCTCTTGGCCTGCCTTCGTCCGCGCTGGCGGTGGCTCCGGTCATCACAAGCAACGGCGGCGGGGCGACGGCGGCGGTCAGTGTGGCCGAAAACACGACAGCCGTGACGACGGTGATTGCGACCGATGCGGATGCCGGCCAGACGCTGACCTACAGCATCAGCGGCGGAGCCGATGCGGCCCAATTCACCATCCAGGCCGCTACGGGCGTGCTGGCGTTCCGCAATTTTCCGGATTTCGAGGCGCCGGCCGATGCCGATGCCAACAACAGTTACGAAGTCACCGTCACCGTCACCGACAATGACAGCACGCCGCTTGCGGACTCGCAGAGCCTGACCGTTACCGTCACCAACGCCAACGAGGCCAACGCGCTGCTGGCGATCGACAACACCGGCGCGAACGATCCCGTGCACAACGCCGCCGCGCGCACCTGGAACTTCCGCATGACGGCCAATGCCGGCACGCTCATCAAAATCGATCGCGCGCGGTTCGGGCTGAACAAGGGGGTCAACACCACGGCGGACATCACCTTCTCGCTCTATCGTGGCCTCGGCGGCAACACGGGCGGCAACACTCTGCTGCGCCAGGTCAGCCTGACCGCTGCCCAGGTCGACAACTTCTACACCACCCAGGAAACCTTCACCTTTCAGGAGATCACCCTCACGCCGGGCGACTATTCCGCGACCCTGACCACTGCAGCGCCGAGCGGCACGCCTCCTACTTCCTCAAGAACGGCAAAATCGCGCTTTACGACGCGAAGAGCTACGTCGACAGCAGCAGCACCGTGCTGGCCTCCTACTACTGGACCCAGGACAGCAACAGCAGCGGCACGGCCGGCACGACGTTCAACCAGAACACCAGCCAGCCGACTGGGGATCTGCTGCAAGTGGCGGACATTGCCGTCTACAACGGCGCCACCACCACCTCGCCGGCCGTGACCGACGGCCAGGCGACGGCGCTGAGCTTTGGCACCGTTTCCATCGGCGGCACGGCCACCAAGACCTTCACGATCAAGAACGTCGGGCTGGACACCTTGACGCTGTATGGCATCACCTTCAGCGGCCCCAATGCCAGCCTGTTCCGGGTCACGACGGCGCCTGGCACGCTGACTCTGGCGCCCGGGGCTTCGACGAGCTTCGTGGTCACCTATGCGCCGACGGCGGGCGGTTCGTTCTCCGCCAACATGCACATTGCCTGCAGTGATCCGGACGAATCCTCGTTTGACCTGCCGCTCACCGGCTCCGCCCTCTCGGCGCCGGCGATCACCAGCAACGGCGGCGCCTCTTCGGCCGCCATCAGCGTGCCTGAGCACACCACGGCTGTGACCACGGTCGTCGCCACGGACAGCGATGCCGGCCAGACACTGACCTACAGCATCAGCGGTGGCGCTGATGCCGCCCGCTTCACCATCGATCCGAACACCGGTGCGCTGACCTTCATCAGTCCGGCGCCGGACTATGAAACTCCCGCCGATGCCAACACGGACAATGTCTACCTGGTGACTGTGCGGGTGACCGACAGCGGCAGTCCGGCCATGTCGGACACTCAGGATCTGACCGTCACCGTGACGGACGTCAACGACGCGCCGCGGATCACGAGCAACGGTGGCGGGGCCAGCGCCTCGATCACCGTCGTCGAAGGCACCCGGGCGGTGACCACCGTGACGGCCACTGACGGCGACACGCCGGCGCAGACGCTCAGCTACCGCATCAATGGTGGTGCCGACGATTCGCTGTTCTCGATCAATTCGGCCACCGGCGCCCTGGCTTTCGTCAATGCGCCCGTCTACGACACGCCACTGGACGCGGGGGCCAACAATCAGTACGAAGTCATTGTTGAGGTTCTGGACAACGGTTCGCCAGCCAAGATCGGCTCCCAGGCGATCACGGTCTACGTCGCCAAGGCGCCGACGATCGCTGTGGACACCCTTTTCAGCGAGAGCGAAAGCCAGACGCAGGCCAACCTCACCGGCTCGGTGCATCCGCGCGGCTCGGCGACGACGGTGACGGTCGAGTATTCGACCGATCCGACCTTCGCCACCGGCGTGCTGACCTCCGGCCCGTACAGCATTCCGGCCGGGACTTCACCGGTGGTGGTGAGTGCGCCGGTTTCGGGGCTGAATCCGACCGCCACCTACTACTGGCGGATCGTTGCCACCAACGCCGCCGGCACCTACACCACCGCCAACCAGAAGCTGTTCCGCGTCAGCGTCATGCCGAGCTACACGCAGAGCCCGAGTTGGGGCAAGGTGGTGGTCAACACGGTGCGCAATGTCTGGGGCCGCGCCTGGGGCGGCACGGCGCCTTACACCTACGAGCTGGACTTCGGCGACACGACCTCGACGAGCGGCAGCGTGGCCAACCCCGACTACATCCAGACCACCAAGACCTACACGACCCTGGGCTCCAAGGTCTACACCCTCAAGGTGAAGGACTCGACCGGATCGACTGTCCGGCGCAGCGGGGTCATCCGCGTCATCCCCAGCGCCGACGTCAGCGACCGCGTGCACATGGCGATCGAAAAGGGTTTGGTGTACCTCTACAACAACGCCACGTCCATCGACGCGGACCGCAGCTACTGGTACTGGCAAATCAGTGCCGATGATTATTACACGCAGGGTGCAACAGGTCTGGGGTTTTTGTCTTTTGCGGAAAACGAGCACTTGCCGGATGAAGATGCGGTCGAGGAAATCTATGCACCGTTGCTCTATCGGGTTCGCAACAAGATTTTCAGCCATGCGACGACACATGACATCGGTTCGGCTCAGCATTCCGACGGCATCGCAGTCCGCGACACCGACTCCAACGACAACGGTATCGGCATCTATTTTTACGCAGCGACGCATCCTGCCTACAGCAGCGCCATTTCGGCAATGGCCATCACGATGTCCATGCGCAATGCCGCCCAGGCCCAGAGCATGCAGGTGCCTTACGGCCCGCGCAAAAATCTGCAGACCATCTATGAGTTCATCCGTGACTGCACGGACCAGCTGCTGTGGACCATGGGCGACGACACCTACCGCGGCGCCTATCAGTATCCGGTCGATACGCAGAACCAGCCGGCTTACGACGGTTCCGCCCAGCAGTGGCCGGCATTGATGTTCGGCGCTGCCCGCGACCGTCTGGGCATCCCGACGCCGCAGTGGGCTTACGACAACATGGTGTACGGTTTCAACAAACTGAAAAGCGCCTCGGGGGGCGTCGGCTACAGCAGCAACGCCACATGGCGCAACCTGGCGAAAACGGGTGGGGCTCTGGCGGCCCTGTCCTTCGCCGACAAGTTTGCGGGCGTCGATACGGATGCCACAGACTACCGCAACTTCGTGCAGAACAACTGGTTGACGACTTCCGCTTGGAGTGGGGACGGCGGCGGCTGGCCGGGTCTGTGGTATTCGATGTACGGTCTGAAAAAGGGTCTGACCCTGCAAGGCATCACCTCGCTGTCGACAACCTCGGGCGTGCGCTCCTGGAAGCAGGACTTCAACGCCTGGCTGCTCGGTGACGCGACCCTGCTGGACTCTCAGGGCAGCGGCCTCGGCTCGACGCTGCGCAACGACAGCAACCTGTTCGGCCAGCGCGCCGACGGCAGTTGGAAAGCCTCATTGACTCCGGCAAACGCCACCGAAGCATCCGTCAAGATGGATACGGCCAACGCCATCCTGATCCTGACCGATGCGGTCACGCGCACGATGCCGGTCGCGGTGATCGCGCCGATCCCGGACCAGACCAACAAGCCGGCCGGCCGCTCCTTCCGCGTCGACGGCAGCGATTCCTACCACCAGGACGGCGGCAAGGCGATTGCGGAATACCTCTGGGACTGGGACGCCAGCAACGGCATCGACTGGAACAATCCCGACGCCACGGGCCCGCTGCCGACCAACCCCGGC
The DNA here is from genome assembly GCA_964472185.1 of uncultured Prosthecobacter sp. Taxonomy (GTDB): domain Bacteria; phylum Verrucomicrobiota; class Verrucomicrobiia; order Verrucomicrobiales; family Verrucomicrobiaceae; genus Prosthecobacter. Next base: position 15,690 of record CAYYJK010000027.1, on the reverse strand, counting down.
TATGCGACCACGGGCACCAAGACCATCACGTTGCGGGTCAAGGACAACGCCAATCCGGCGGCGACCAGCCTGGCGTCGACGACGGTCACCATCACCGACCAGGATGTGGCGCCGATCGCCGTGGCCAAGCCCGTCGGCACGTTCGACGGCTACGCGGGCAAGGTGGGGGTGCCGATCAACCTGGACGGCAGCGCCTCCTACGACCCCGATGGCGACGCCATTGTTCTGTATGAGTGGGACCTTGACGGCGACGGGCAGTTCGATGACGCCACCGGCGTCAACGCGACCGTCACCTTCAGCACGGTCTACCAGGGGGTGATCGGCCTGCGCGTGACCGCCAACGGCAAGACCAGCAGCAACTCAGCAACCCTCAACGTCCAGGCAGGCGCCGCCGACCTGAAGATCGACTCCGTGGCGTTCAGCAACACCGTCAGTCGGACCAGCACGGATGTGACCATCCAGGTCAGCAACGACGCGACCTCCGGGATGGCTTACAACAACGTGTTGCTGCGGCTCTACAACGGCAACCCCTACGCCGGCGGCGGTCCGATCGGCACGGTGCAGTCGGTCAACTTTGCCGCAGGCCAGACGAAGACCCTCAATCTGACCAACATCAGCCTGGGCTCCGCGTCCGTCGTTTGGGTGCTCCTGGACACCGACAACTCGGTGCTCGAATTCGACGAGGCCAACAACGTCTACGGTCCGGTGCCGCTGGATCCTGAGATTCAGGTGGAGCAGCCCGCGGGCACCCTGCTGACCGACGGCGTCAGCATCAGCAATTTCGGCACCCTGACGGTCGGCACCAGCAGTCCCACCAAGACTTACGTCATCACCAACACCGGCACCATCAACCTGACGGGCATCTCGCTGACCAAGGACGGCGCGCACAGCGGCGACTACACCGTCAGCGCGCCGCTCGTCACGACCCTGGCACCGGGTGCCAGCACCACCTTCACCGTGACCTACACGCCGAGCGCCATGGGCACGCGCACCGCGGCGGTGCACATCGCCAGCAACGACTTTGACGAACCGGTCTTCGACATCGGCCTGACTGGCGCCACCAGCACGCTCGCCCAGAGCCTGTGCTTCTGTGCCCCCTACAATGCCCCCATCTCCCAGGTGCTGCCGCTGTTCGCCTACGCCACCAGCGGCCTGACGCCCACGTACGAAGTGGTCAGCGGTCCGGCCACCGTCAGCGGCAATCAGCTGACCTTCACCGGCGCCGGCTCGGTGGTCGTCCGTGCCCGTCAGGACGGCAATTCGACCTACCTGGCGGCAGCGCCCATCGAGCAGACCATCATCGGTGTGAACGTCAGCGTCCGCCTGAGCATTCAGGACGGCTGGAGGTTCAACTACGCGGGTGCGGACGCCCCCGGCACACCCCGGAACACCCGCGCCAACGCCATTGCGATGCAGCTCTCGGGTTCGACGGCCACCAGCCTGGCGGTCACCGGCTACACGACCAATGCCGCCGGCAATCGCGATCTCTACGTCGCGAAGCTGGTCGCCTCCACGGGCGCGGTCAGCTGGCAGCGCACCTACGCGGGCGCCGCCGCCAAGGACGATGAGGGCATGGCGGTGGCCGTCGACAGCACCGGCAACGTCGTGGTGGCCGGGCATGTCACCAACGCCGCCGGCAACACCGACATCCTGGTGGCGAAGTATGCCGCAGCGGACGGAAACCTGCTCTGGTCGAAGACCTTCAGCGGAACGACGGGCAGCCTGGACCATGGCAACGACGGCGTCGCGCACGCGGATTCGGCGGCCTCGGTGAACCGCATCTCCAGGGGGCGCAAGAACCTGGCGATCGGGCCGTCCGGTGAAGTCGTGGTTGGCGGCTACGTGACCAACGCCTCGAACGGCCGCGACCTCGTGGTCATCAAATACGCCGCCGACGGCACCAAGGCCTGGCACGGCGTCTATGATCTGGGCACGGGCACGGACTACTCCAACGTCGTCGCCGTCGACAGCGCCGGCGACGTCTATGCGGCGGGCGGCTCCTTTGGAACAACCTTGGACGGCGTCACGGTCAAGTTCAACGCCTCGGGAACGCTGCTCTGGGACAAGCGCTACGACAACGGCAAGCCGGACGAGGTGATGAGCCTGCTGCTGGACAAGGACGAGCACATCATCATCGGTGGCTACACCCAGGAAGCGACGTACAACATGTTCAGCGTCCGCTACAACAAGGACGGCTCGGCGACCATCTGGGAGGATCGCGTGGACAACGGCGCGACTCTCTCGTCGGACGCCGCCTGGGACATGGCGCTGGTGAACGGCGAGGACGTGATCCAGACCGGGGCTTCCTATCCGACCGCCGGCGTCTTTGACGGTCGCACGATGCGCTACAAGTGCGCCTGCACCGGCGGCGCCCGCTGGGAAGCGGGCTACAACGGCCCCGCCGGCAAGCAGGACCAGTTCGTGGCGCTGGGCGCCGATGTGTTCGGCAACCCGGTGGTGACCGGCTACAGCCAGAACGCCAACGGCACCTACGACATCTACACGGCCAAGTACCGTGGCGAAGACGGTTCGTTCCTCTGGGGCAAGCGCCTCGATGGCGGCGCCGGTTTGAACGACGAGCCTTCTGCGGTGGCGGTGGATCCGGAAGGCAATGTCTTCGTGGTCGGCTACACCACCCTGGCCGGCGGAGCCTCCAGCCTGCTGATCCAGAACTACTCGCCCTACCAGAATCCCAGCGCGGGCTCGCAGACCATCACCTTCAGCAACCCCGGCCAGCAGAAGGCCGGCTCGACTCTGACGCTGACGGCCACGGCCAGCAGCGGCCTGCCGGTGGAATACCAGGTGCTGAGCGGCCCGGCCACGGTCAGCGGCAGCACGCTGAGCCTTAACGGCGTCGGCACGGTGGCTGTGCGGGCGAGCCAGGCGGGCAGTGGCGATTACCTGCCGGCCGCGCCGGTGGACGTCAGCTTCAGCGTCGTAAAGCAGGATCAGACGATCAGCTTTGCGCTGCCGCCGGTCATTGTCCGGATCAATTCGGTGTGGGAACCGTGGACGCTCAGCGCGGTCGCCAGCAGCGGCTTGCCGGTCACCTATGAAGTTGTCAGCGGTGGCGCCGTCATCGGCGGCGACAACAACGACGTGCTGACCATGACCGGCACGGCGCCGGTGACCGTGCGCGCCACTCAGACTGGCAACGCCAACTTCAACGCGGCTCCCAGCGTCGAAGCCACGGTCATAGGCTCCAGTCTGGATCTGGTCATTTACGACAACGTCGATGTGAACTGGAAGGATGCGCCGAAGGCGGATCCCACGCTGCCGGTTCCGGTAAGCCTGAAGGGCGAGGGCAATGCGATCGCCCTCTATCAGGAAGATGGCGAGGCGACTGCTGCCTATGTGGCCGGCTTCGTCAACACCGGCGCCGCTAACAAGGACCTCCTGCTGACCAAATACCGGAAGGTGGACACCGGCGGTGAGCAGGTCTGGTTCAGAACCGTGGACATCGAAGGCAAGGACGATGAAGGCCTCGCCGTGGCGGTGTCCAGCTCCGGCGACGTGGCGGTGGCCGGCTATGTCACCACGGCGGCAGGCGGTCGCGATGTGTTCGCCAGATTGTACAATGCCAATGGCGACGTGCAGTGGACCTACCGCTACGCCAATCCGGTGAACGGCACCGACAGCGCCGTCTCCGTCGGTTTCGTCGGCACGACTCATGTCGTCGTGGGCGGCTACGCGGCGGGCGCCACGACGGGTCGCGACTTCTTTGCGGCCAAGCTCAACTATGGGACTGGCGCGGCGGTATGGGAAAAGCTGGTCAACCGCAGCGGCACCAGCTCCGACACCGCGGTCAAGGCGGTCGTCGATTCCGCAGGCGGCGTGGTTCTTGCCGGGGGATCCAGTCCCAACCTGTCGGGCTTTGCGAACCAGTCGGACAACGCCTGGCTGGTCAAGCTGGCCTCCGCCGACGGCAGCCTGGCGTGGAGCCAGACTTACAACCACCTTGCCGGCCAACCGGACTGCTTCACCGGTCTGTTCATCGACTCGGTGAACAACGTGATCGTGGCGGGCTACAGCCGCGCTGCGAACTACGACATCTACACGGCCAAGCATGCGGCTGCGACCGGCAGCCTGATCTGGGGCCGCCGCGTGGACGGCGGCTCCTCGGATGCCGCTTGGGACATGGCTGTGGACCGCAAGGGCGACGTCTTTGTCACCGGGACGGCCTACCGCTCCGCCGGCGTGCGCGACGGGGTCACTTACAAATACAGCGGCCGCAACGGGGATCTGCTCTGGTCGAAAAAACCCAACGGCGGAGCCGGCACCGCGGCTCCGGATGACGAAAACTTCGGCATCGGTCTCGACGGTCTTGGCAACGTCCTGGTCGGCGGCTACACCATGGTCAACGGCAACCGGGACATCTACTTCTCGAAGAAGCGCAATGGCAGCGGTGACATCGTGGGCGAACGGGAGTTCGACGGCATCTACACGCGCACCGACGACCTGATTCGCCAGCTTCAAGTCGACCAGAAGGGCAACATCTGGATGGTCGGTTACACCACGTCGATCACCGGGCAGCGCGAGGTTTTGGTGCTGCGCATGTTCCCCTCGCCCTGATTTCTGCCGACTGCCTTTGACCGAACTCTCAACGTCCACATTCACGTGAAGATGCATTCCACCCCTCTCAAGACGATGCGGCCCGCATTCGTGCTGCTGCTGGCAGCGGCGTCCATGCTGCCGGCGGTCGACCTGGTCAACGTCCGCCCCAAGCTCCAGGTGTTTTCGGGCCAGATGGCCCGGGCATCGGCCCAGTTTTTGGTGCCGGGCAGCCGGAGCGACATCATCGTCCGTGCCGTCGACGCGGCCGGACAGCCGCTGGGCCAAGTGCGGCGGAATGATGCCAATGGCGATCTCGAATGGGTGCTCGACACGTCGGGCATGCCGGCTGGTGAAACCGTGGTCGCCCTGCAGACGGTCAACGAGGGCCGGGTGACTGCCAGCGCGCCCTTTGACCTGCTGATTGCCGATTTCACCCCGCTGGCGGCCTGGCGGCTTGAGAATTTCGGCACTCTGTCCGACTCGGGAGACGCTGCGGACGATGCGGATCCGGATGGCGACGGCCTGAGCAACCTGGAGGAGTATGCCTTGGGCAGCGACCCTTTGACCGCGGATGCGGACGAGGCGGTGCGGCGGGTTTTGCCGGAAGCGACGGTCGGAACGGCTTATCGGGCCGATTTTCCGCTGCCGCTGGATGCCTTGCCGGGACTGAAAACCTTTGCCGGCAAGCTGCCTGAGGGCCTGAGCTTGAATCCGGCGACCGGCGAGATCAGCGGCACGCCGAAGGCGCCCTCCAAGGACCAGACGAGCGGCGATGTGAGCACGATCCGGGTCACCGCCGAGGGAGCGCAAAAAACGGTGGCTCTGCAGTTGAAGATCAACCCCCTGCCCAACGCTTTTGCCGGCGCTTACGCAGGTCTGCTGACCCGGGGCGGAGCGCTGGGAGGCGAGACCGGCGGACGCTTGGATCTGACGGTTCATGCCAGCGGCGCCTACAGCGGCAAGCTGCTGGTTGGCGGTGAAACTCTGCCGTTCACGGGGGCACTCAGTGTGGCTCAGACGGAGACGGCCAGCGCCACGGGCACCCTGGTCGTCAAGCCGAGGACGGCGCAGAACGCCGTCAGCGTGCCGTTCACCGTGACGGCCAGCGAAGGATTGACCAGTGCGGCGACGGACGGAGGCTCGGTGCTGAAGGCTTGGCGCAACGCCTGGCAGGACGGCCGGGACAACCCCTACAGGGGCTACCACACCTTCGGCCTGTCGCTGAGCTCGGCGCATGCTGCGGACGCTTCTCTGCCGCAGGGCTACGGCTTCGGCGCCGTCACCATTGCCGGCAAGGGCAAGGCAACGGCGGCCGGGCAACTGGCGGACGGCAGCAAATTCACCTCAAGTGCTCCTGTCGGACCCAACGGCGAAGTGCTGCTGTATCAGTCGCTGTACGCGACTGCGGCCAAAGGCAGCCTCCTGGGCTGGATCGCCGTGAGGGCGGATGCCCAGACTTTCCGGATTCAGAGCGCGGTTTCCTGGTCGCGCCCGCAGGACTCCAGACCGGCGGCGAAGATCTACCCGACGGGTTTTGGTCCGCTGGCGCTTGAAACCTTCGGCGGCCGCTACGCCGCTCCCGCCAAAGGCCAGCTGCCGATGGGACTCGCCGCCGCCAGCGGCACGCCGCCGGCCAACGCCCTTTTTGTGTTTGATGGTCCCGGAAGCAATGCGCCTCTCGCCCAAGCTGCCAACGTGAGTCTCCTGGTGGCGTCCAACGGACAGGCCAAGGTGGCGGGCGACAACCCCCAGGCCGTCCAGCTGAGCTTGAAGCCGGCCACGGGCGCTTTTGCCGGCCGCTACACCCTGCGGGACGTCGATGCCGGCAGCGGTCAGCAGACCGCCCGTGTGGTGGCCTGCCAGGGCCTGATCGTGCGCGATCAGGACCGCTGGATCGGGATCGGCTACTTCCTGCGTCCCGCTGCCGGTGTGGGCGCTCCGTCCGCGGTGGATTCCGGCAAGCTGCTGCTGCAGGGCTTGGTTCCGTGATCGAAGGCGGGGCGTGCCGTTGGCGTTGCAGGCCGGCCGGTGCCACTTGCCGCCTTGAGCAGGGCTGCGCAGCGTACGGTCTGGACGCCGTGCCAGCCCATACCGCCTGCGGTCTTGCGGTCCGCCAACCTGCGGGCGAGGCATGACTGGCAAAGCGATGCTGCGCGGATTCACCACCTTGGACCTTGAGGCCCGGCCTCCCGTGCATCTACTGGGCTTGCGTGCTTCAACACCTTCTGGCGAACAGCCCCCGAATCCTGGCGGAATGCGCCGTGGCCGAGCGCTTGCGCCGCCTGCCGGGGATTGAGCTGCACCCCACCCTGTACAATGCGCCGCTGATCTACGGGCCCGAGCCGGCTCGCGAGGCCATGCGCTCGATCTGTCGCGAGTACCTTGACGTCGCCCGCCGTCATGCGCTGCCCATCCTGCTGACAGCTCCGACGTGGCGGCTGGATGCGTCGCGGGTCGCGGCTGCGGGGGCGCCGGCTGCCATCGTCGCCGATGCCGTTGAGTTCATTTGCGAGCTTCGCCGCGAAGCGCCCGGCGACCAGCCGCCGGTGGCGGTGGGCGGCCTGGTCGGCCCCCGGAATGACTGCTACCGGCCCGAGCTGGCGCCCCCGGCGGAAGCGGCCGAGGCATTCCACCGTCCGCAAATCGAGGCGTTGGCGGACAGCGGCGTCGACTGCCTCCTGGCGCAGACCCTGCCTTCCGTGGACGAGGCTGCAGGCATCGCCAGGGCCATGTCCCGGACCGGCAAAGACTACCTGATCAGCTTCTGCACCGGCACCGACGGCCTTCTGCTGGACGGCACGAGCCTGCCCGATGCGATGCAACGGATCGACGGGCTGCGATTGGCCGGCCCGCCGCCGCTCGGCTACTTGGTCAACTGCACCTATCCCGGGTTCATCCTGTCCCGTTATCGGGTGGGAGAACTGGACCGCCTCTTGGGCATCCAGGCTAACGGCTCCTCACGCGACGTCACCCGTCTCGACGGCGCGTTCGCGACGATCGCCGATCCGCTCGAGACCTGGGCCGGTTCGATGCGAAGTCTGCATCGCCAGCATCAAGTGCCCATCCTGGGCGGCTGTTGCGGCACCACGCAGGAGCATTTGGAATCTCTCGCGAAACCGTGAGCCTGCGGGCGGCGCGATCGCCAGCGTGTTCGCACAGGCGGCGCTGCAGCACCTGGGTAAGAGGGACAAGCGCCTGTGCCTGATCTTATCTCCTTGGCGAAGCCGTATCGCGCTGGCGAATCGGCAAGGTGGCGGACAGAGAGGGATTCGAACCCTCGGTGCCTTTGACAGCACACACGCTTTCCAGGCGTGCCCGATCGACCACTCCGGCATCTGTCCAAAGAAGCGCTATCCAAGGGACAGCGGGCCGAGACAGTGCTGCCGACCGGGCCCTGCCGCAAGCTGATTTTGCGCGACTTTGTCGCGGTCAGTGGCAGCCGCAGCCGGAACCGCAGGAGCCGCCGCCCATGGACGGGGAGGTGCCGCCGGAACTGCCGCCCATGAGGCCGGTGCCGCCGATGGGCACGCGGCGCACGGGCACGCCGCTGTCCGGATGCCGGGTGAGCGGCGCGTCCTTCATGCTCTGGCGGATCTCGAAGCGCTGGGGGCGGTCGCCCTCGAACTGCGGCAGGGTTTCGTAAACGTAGGTGGGCATGGCGGAAATGAAACGGGCGGGGGCCGACAGGCAAGCGGCAAACGCTGAAAAAGCGAACGGCGTCCCCCGCGAAGGGGACGCCGTTGCAAACCGGGACGGAAGCGGGGCGGCTCAGGCGGCCTGCTCGTCCATCTTGACGACCTTGTAGCCGCCGATGCCCTTGAAGTAGAGCAGAAGCAGGAGGTAGATCACCGCCATGGTCAGCGGGATGTAGGAGTCGGCCTTCAGGGTGGCGCGGTCGCCGCGCTGGTCGGCTTCCACGACCGCCTTCTGCTGCGGAGTCTTGTCCTTGGCTTCCTTGGCGTCGGCAAGTTTCTTGCCGTCGAGGCCGTAGGCCGAGGTGGAGTCCAGGTTGAGGAAGGTGCTGGGCTTCTCCGCCTTGTACTCGGCGTAGAGGGCGGCGTCCGCCTTCTTCAGTTCCTCGCCGGCGAAGCGGTCCTTGCAGTAGCCCAGGCCGGGGCCGCCGATCAGGCCGGCGGAGAGCATGCCGATGCCGCCCATGATGGACATGGCGACGGCGCCGGTCTGCGGGAAGCGGTCGCCGACGACGGCGAGCATGGTCGGCCAGAAGAAGGTTTTGCCGACGGCGTAGATGCCGAGGGCGACCAGGGCCATGCCGAAGGACTGCATGCCGCTGGCCAGGTTGAGGCCGACGCAGGCGATGACCGAGCAGGCGAGCAGCAGGCCGATGGGCGAAAGCTTGAGCTTGGTCTCGATCCAGTGGGCGCAGAAGCGCAGGCCGAACATGATGGCCGAGGTCCAGAAGAACAGGATCTTGCCCTGCTCGGAGGTGAACAGGTTGCCGGTGATGTTCTGAATCCAGCCGTCGGTGCCGAGTTCCACGGCGCCGACCAGGGCGTGGGTGACGAAGAGGATGAAGAGCAGGATCGTGCCAATCGAGAACTTGGTGATCAGGCCGGCGGCAATGAGCAGGGCGCCGCCGATGCCGTAGCCGATGGCCTTGGCCTGATCCGGCGCGAAGGCCTTGCTGATGTCACCGAAGAACAGGGCCAGCAGGTAGCAGGCGACCAGGGCGCCGAGAAGGCCGACCGGCTTGAACATCTGCACGAAGCTGGCGCCTTTTTCGGCGGCCTCGGATTTCGGGAACTTCTGGCCCATGAACATGACGGCGTAGAGCACCGTCGGCACGAGGTAAAGGGCAAGCTGAAGCTTCCAGTTCATCTGCATCTTGTCGTCCAGAATCCAGCCGGCGACGACGCCGAGGACCATGCCGGCCGGCCAGGAGGCGTGCAGGATGTTCAGGTAGTGGGTGCGGTTGTTCGGGTACAGCGTCGCCACCAGCGGGTTGGCCACGGCCTCCAGAGTGCCGTTGGCGTAGGCGAAGATGAACATGCCCCAGAACAGGTAGTTGTAGGCGTTCTCGGGCGAGCTGGCGCCGAAGGTGACGAACGCCGAGATGATGTGGCCGAGCAGGGCGAGGGCGACGAGTTTGCCGTAGCCGATCTTGTCGACGATCACGCCGCCGAGGATGATGCCGAAGCAGAAACCGCTGAAACCGGCGCCGCCGATGGCGCCGAGCTGGGCGGCGGTGAAGCCGTACTCCTTGCCCCAGTTGTCAAAGATGCCGCCGCGGATGGCGAAGCCGACGCCTGCGGCGAGGATGGCCATGAATCCGGCCCAGAGGAGCCGGCTGGCGTTGGGTGCGATGCCTTCTGTTTTTGCGGACATGGGAGGGTGGTCTGGGTTCGGGTGGGTTGAGTTGCGGCCTCCCCTAACGCTGCAAAACGCCACGTCCTGGCAAAGGCGGGCCTTTTTTAGGTGGGGGGACCGGATCGGACAAGGAGAAAGTGCGGGGGTCAGTGGCCCCCGGCGCCCAGTTCCACCGGCCGGTAGCCGCCGCGGCTGCGGAAAAACACCCACAGCCCCAGGTAGCAGAGCAGCATGAAGCCGGGCAGCAGGGCCGTGCGCGCGAAGGTCCTCTTCTTGAACTCGTTCTGCACGCCGGTGACGATCCGGCGGTCGGCCTCCGGCAGTTTCTCGACGGCCTGGGCGTTGATCGACGGCGCCTGGCCGATCAGGTTGGCCACTTGCGGCCCCTGGACGACCTGGTGGATGGCCGGATGCTGGGCGCGCAGGCTGCGGTCGATGTCGGTGTCCTGCCAGACTCCCATGAGCGGGGCACCGATGACGCCCATGCCGAGCACGCCGATGGCGGAGACGCCGTTGAGCGACAGGGCGCCGCCGCGCGGGAACTGCTCGGACACCAGGCCCAGCGTGGTCGACCACAGGAAGGTCTTGCCGAAGGCGTAGAGCGTGGCCACGGCGACGATGGCCCAGCCGGTGGCGCCCTGCATGAGCAGCAGGCCGGCGATGGCGACGGCGGCGCTGACGACGAGCAGGCCGATCGGGGAAAGGCGGTGCACGATCGGGCCGGCGAAGGAGCGCAGCAGGGTCATGATGACCGAGGTGTAGACGAGGATCCAGGCGGCGGCCTTGCCGAGCTCCAGGCTGAGCAGGTCCGGCATCCAGGTGTCGGTGCCCAGCTCGGTGGTGGCCAGGAAGGGCATGGTGATCAGGATGACGATGAACATCGGCCGGCCCAGCGAGCGGGTGTAGGCGCCGGCCGCCAGCGCGACCGCCGCGGCCACGCCGAACACCACACCCCAGTTGGCGGCGCCGCCAAGGGCCTGGTAGATGGCCATGACCAGCAGGACGGTGAACATGAAGAAGCCGAAGGCGCCGAACTCGGCGAGCATCTCGCGGAAGCTGACGCCGGCGGCGACGCGTTCGTTGACCGGGAAGCGGCGGGGCAGGATGAGCAGGGTGTAGACCGCCACCGGGATCAGGCACATGCCGAATTTGACCTGCCAGGACACCTCGACGCCGCCGAGCAGCATGGTGAAGATGCTGCCCAGGGCGATGCCGGCCGGCCAGCCGGCGTGCAGGATGTTGAGCCACTTCGCCTTGTTCTTCGGGAACAGCGTGGCGACCACGGGGTTGATCAGCGCCTCGACCGTGCCGTTGGCCAGGGCGACGGTGAAGGTGCCCCAGTAAAGCAGGTCGTTGTCCGGCCCGGCCATGAGGGTCAGGCCGATGGCCAGGAAGTGGCAGACGATGGCGAAGACTGACGCCGCCTTGTAGCCGATGCGGTCGATGATCAGGCTGAAGACGATGATGCTCAGCGCGAAAGGCCAGAGGCCGACGCCGAGGATGCGGCCGACGTCGCCCTGCGAGAGCTGGAACTCCTTGGCGATGTCGCCGATGAGGGTCGAACGCACCCCGAAGACGAAGGAGGTGGCGACCAGGGCGATGAAGCAGGCCCAGAACAGCTTCATGTCGGGCTTGGCGGCGGTGTCGGTGGCGGATTTCATGGCGGGGAAACGAGGCGCGATTACACGCAAAAGGCCTCCGGCGGACAAGGTCTTTCTTGCCGCCGGAGGCCTCGGGTGCGATGGAATTTACTGCTGCAGGAAGACGAAGACACCCTTCTTGTTGCCGACCACGATGTCCGGCTTGCCGTCCTTGTTGACGTCGCCCGGCGTCACCTGGGTGCCGACGCCGCTGTTGTCGTCGACCAGGTGCGGGATGAACTTGGCGCCGCCCTTGCCGTCGCGCTGGATTTCAAACCAGTAGAGCACCGGCGCGGCGTTGGGTTCGTCGTCCTTGAGCGGGCCGTGCGCCCAGCGGCGCTTGCCGGTGACGACGTCGAGCACGCCGTCGCCGTTCATGTCGGCGAGCTGCATGGCGTGCAGCTGGCTGAACTTCACGCCGGTCGGGCTGTCTTCAACGGTGGCGCCCATGAGCTTGTGGGCGGTGAAGCTGCCGTCGGCGTTCTGCTCATACCAGCCGAAGCCGAAGCCGTGGGCGTCGTAGCCGGTGATGACGTCGTTGCGGCCGTCGCCGTTGACGTCGTAGACCAGCAGGAAGGAGCCGCCGCGGGCGCCCTCGGGCGCGAAGGCGGCGGCGTGGAAGGCCCAGTTTTTGTCCTCCTGGGTGTCGGCGGGCTGTTCGAACCAGCCCTCCTTGGTCAGCAGGTCGGGGCGGCCGTCGCCGTTGACGTCGCCAAAGCCGTAGCCGTGGGTGTAGCGGAAGTATTTCTTGTCGTTCTCCGGCGTGATGGGCGTGATCGGGCGGAAGCGGGCTTTGCCGAAGGGCTGGCTCCAGTCGATTTCGGCGTAGCCCAGGCGACCGTCCTTGGACGGCTGGGTGCCGGCGCTGGTGTGGGCGATCAGCTCGGGCTTGCCGTCGCCGTTCATGTCGCCGAGGGTCGGGGACTCGTTGTCGGTGACGTCGAAAATGGTGTGGCGCGTCCAGTGGCCGGGCTTGTTCTGCGGGTTTTCAAAGACCCAGGTCTCCTTGCCGGGCCAGGAGTACACCAGGATGTCCTGCCAGCCGTCGCCGTTGAAGTCGTGGGTGTAGCTCAGGAAGTAGTCGCTGTAGCCCTTGCCCGGATTGTACGGGGCGGCGGCCGGCTGGGTGAACTCGACCCGCTCCTTGAAGTCCGGCCCCTTCCAGATGTAGGGGCCGGCGCAGATGTCGTTGTCGCCGTCGTGGTCGAAGTCGGCAAAATGCGCCCCCTCGGCGACGAACTCTTCGGTGAGCGTGAATTTTTGGAAGGTCGGCGCGGCGACGGCCGGCAGCGCGGCGGCGAACAGGGCAAGGGACAGGAACGGTTTCATGATGGCGGGAGGAGGGAACAGACCTCGGGCCGCCGATCTTGCAAGCCGGGCGCGGTCATTGGATCTCGCGCAGCCGGCCGCCGGTGCGGCGGACCAGGCGCGTCCAGAAGGCCTTGTCCTCGTCGCGCATCCGGAAGCCGACAAAGTGGATGGGCGCCTTGCCGGCTCGGGCCTGCTGGAGTTCATCGATCAGGGCATCGAGCTCCGCTTCGGGCACCTTTTCCGTGCTGCCCCCGGCGCCGCGTTCGAAGCTGCCGTCCGAAATCAGGAAAACGACATCCGGGTTCATGGCGAAGCCGGCGCGCAGGATCGGCGGCAGGCCGTTGGGCGTGGGGGCGATGACGCCGCGGCCGCTGCGCGCCATCTGGCCGGACTCGCTCCACTCGCTGTCGATCCAGGCGCGGGCCAGGTCGCGGTTGGCCTTGGTGGCGGGCACCAGTTCCGTCTGGAAGGGCTTGTAGTTGCGCACGAACTGGATCAGGCCGAAGCGGGCGTCCACCGGCAGCTTGTCGATCATCTGGCGGGTCTCCTCCTTGATCCGCGCCAGCGGCAGGCCGGAGCTGGCGGCCTTGTTGACCACGCTCGCCGAAACGTCGAACAGCAGCAGGATGCGCTGCCCCTGCGCCTGGATGCCCAGGAAATTCAGGCCGGTGCCCAGCCCCTTGCCGCCGGCGCCGGCCAGGCCGAAACCGCCGCCCGCACCGGTCCCGGCAGTGCCGGCCAGGCCGCTGATCATGCCCGTCGTCAGGCTCGCCGGATCCGGCGTCAGCAGCGAGTCGAGGGGCATCCTGGGCGCTTCAGGCAGGGCGAACGCGGTCGGCCGCAGGCTGACCAGCCGCTGTTTGAAGGTGGGTTTCGACGCCAGGCCGGTGTGGGCGGCCAGGTTCATGCGATGCTGCCGGGTCTGGGGCGGGATCTTCAGCCGGGGCGCCGGCGGGGCGACAAACCGGGGCGCCGGCGGCTGGATGTACTGCGCGACGATCCAGGCGCCGGCGGCGAGGCCGAGAACCCCGTGCAGCATCAGGCTGCCCATGAGGGCGCCGGTCAGGCCCTGACGCCGCGGCGGGCGGACGCAACGGTCGGCAGGCGGGCGGCTCATCTCACGGGATCTCCTCCGCCTCCGCGTCGCTGTTGAGGGTCACGCCCCTGAGCCCGGCCCGGGCGCAGGTGTTGAGCACATCGACGATGCGCTGGTGGCTGCTGCGGTTGTCGGCATCGAGCGTCACCAGGGCCTGGGACTGGTTGTTCTCGGCCGCTTCGCGGAAGCGCTGCAACAGCTGGCGCAGTCCGCTCAGCGCCTGGTCGCCCGGCGCGCCGAGGGCCGCCTCGTTGACTTCGACCGTGCCGTCGGCGCGGATGGCGATGCGCACCTCCTCGGGCAGTTCGACGCTGGCGCCGTCGGCGACCGAGCCGGGCAGGGTCATGCTGATGTCCGCCTCGTGGCGCGGCGGCTTGGCGGAGACGATGAAGAAGCAGAGGAGCAGGAAGCCGATGTCGGCCATCGGCGCGATCTGCATTTCCTGAGGCGTGTCTTCGCGGCGGTGGAAGCGCAGGGCCATGGTCAGTCGTTGCCCTCCCGGAATGCGGCCAGAATCACCTCCACGGCCGAGGCTTCGGCGCAGGCGCGGTAGAACTCCTTGGTCTTCTGCGCCGGGATGCCGGCGTCGGCGCGCAGGTAGACCTTGAGCGGCGGGTAGGCGATCATGCGCTGTTTCAGATGCGCGGTCAGCTCGGCGAGCGACATCGGTTGGCTGCCGACGAAGCAGGCGCCTGCGGCGTCGATGTTGACGATCACCCGGCCGTCGAGGTCCGGCGGCACCGCGGCGGCGCTGGCAACCGGCAGGTTCACGTCGACGGCGAACTCGTTTTCCGCCAGGTGCATGGTCACCATGAAGAAGATGATCAGGATCCAGGTGATGTCGATCATCGGCGCGATCTGGAAGCCGACGTCCTCGCAGTGGCGGCGGCGGATGATCATGCGGCACCTCCCTGCCCGCCGGGGCTGCCGGCCACGAAGCGGCCGATCAGGTTCGAGGCCACGCGCGCCACGTCCGACATGAGCGCCTGCAGCGTGTTCTTGAAGTAGAAGTAGGCGAACATGGCCGGGATGGCCACCAGCAGGCCGCCCGCCGTGCCGACCATCGCTTCGCCGATGCCGCCGGCGAAATCCGAGGGTTTGGCGGCGCCCTGCGACAGCTTCTCGAAGCTCTGGATCATGCCCGAGACGGTGCCCAGCAGGCCGATCATCGGCGCCACGGCGGCGAAGGCGTTGAGCATGTTCACCCAGAGCATCAGCCGGGTCTCTTCGTGGAAGAGCGATTCAGCCGCCGCGGCTTCGAGGTCGGCCTTGGCGTACTCGCTGACCCCGGTGCCGGCCTTGTGCAGCGACTCCTTGATCACGGTGCCGAGCACCGAAGGCGACGCCTCGCAGAGTTGCACCGCGCGGACGGGGTCCTGCGATTGCAGCGCCTCCTGCAGACTGCTGACCAAGGCGGGCGGCAGCATTTTCCGGCGGTTCACGGCCTTCAGGCAGAACGCCAGGGAGGCGACCGTGGCGACCGAGCTCAGGGCGATCATGTGCATGACCCAGCCGCCCTCGTGGTAGAGGTCCATCAGGGTTTTGGAACGGTGCTGGGCGCCGCCCGCAGCCGGGGCGGTTTCCTGAGCCGGGGCCGGTAGGGCCGCCGTCAGAAGCAGGCTGGCGGTGAGCGCGAGGGGGCGGAAGGCGGGGTGCATGGGATCAGTCTTCGAACAGGTTGTAGCGTTTGGGCGGTGGCGGCGGGCCCATCGGTTCGGTGGCCGGTGCGGGCTCGGCCGCCTTCTTCGCGGCGGTCTGGGG
>CAYYJK010000026.1:0-21045 GCA_964472185.1 uncultured Prosthecobacter sp. | reverse complement strand
CCTTCGACGCCGTGCCGGCCGCGGGCGGCGTCGTGCAGCTGCCGCCCGGCACCTTCGAAATCGACCAGCCGCTGCGCCTGAAAACCGGTGACACGCGGGTGATCGGCGCCGGCGCCGCCACCCACATCGTCAACCGCAACGAGGCCGGGCAGCCGGCACTGATCGTCCGGCCGCCGACGCTCGACGCGGACAAGCAGGCCAAGCTCTGGCGCGTGCAGCTGGCGGACTTCCGCATCAGCGGCCAGCCCAAGAGCGGCGACGGCGTCTTTGCCGAGAGCGTCCAGGAAATCTACCTTGAGGGCCTGTCGGTGGACCATCACGGCGGCCACGGCGTCAACCTCACCGACTGCTTCGAGGATCCGCGCGTCGCCGACTGCATCTTCACCTACAACGGCAAGTGCGGCCTGGAGATCGTCAACTGCCACGACATCGTGGTCAACGCCAACCACTTCGAGGAGAACCAGGACGCGCTGCACTGCACGGACGCCTTCAACCTGTGCATGAACGGCAACAACATCGACGACCATCTCCGCCACGGCGTGGTCATCGAGAACACCTACGGCTCGGTGGTCAGCGGCAACATGATCGAGGAATGCAACGGCACCGCCATCATCCTCGACCGTGACTGCTACGGCATCACCCTGAGCGCCAACGTCATCGCCCACCACCTGGAGGGCGGCATCGACCTGCGCGACGCCAACGGCTGCGCCATCAGCGCCAACACCTTCACCATCGCCCACAAGTTCTCCGTCCGCGTCGGCCCGGACTCCGGCCGCCACAGCATCACCGGCAACAGCTTCTGCAACACCCACATCGGCGCCGGCCAGGACAAGCGCCCGCCGGAGGGCAAGACGCCGATGAGCATCGACGAGGGCACCGGCATCCTGCTCGACGGGGCCGGCCACTGCGCGATCAGCGGCAACAGCTTCACCGGCCTGTCCAGCGCCGCCATCTGGAGCACCGGGCCGGGCCGCGGCCTGGTGATCACCGGCAATCTGGCCGCCGACTGCGGCCGCAAACTCGCCGCCGGCAGCCCCTGGTTTGCCGTCGACGCCGCCGAAGGCAGCCTGGTCAAAGACAACGTCAGCGCCCCCTGATCCGGGTGCCCGCGCCGGCACCCAGCGCAAAAAGCTTAGACAAATTTCGCCGATCCCGTTGACAAAATTAATGCTTCTTGCCAGTACCATCTAGGCACGATGCTCGACAGTCAACAACAGCGCCTTTGGATCCGCAAACGGGAGATTCATTTCACCCGACGCCTGCTCATCGCCCATCTGGTACTAGGCGCCCTGCTGATCGGCTTGTTTACGGCGCACGATCTGCGAGTCTGGGCGGTCGGCGCCCTGCTCTGGTACCTGCTGACTTTGGCCCCGTTGCGCGGCATGCAGAAATCGGCCGACTGCTGCCGGCACGTGCTCGGCGCGCTGTTCCTGCTGTTCAGCGCCTGCGGCGTGTTTTTCCTGACCCAGGTGGCGCCGCAACTGCCGCCGTCCGGCTCCGGTCTGCTGACGCACCATCTGCTGCCGTTCTGGCTGGGGTCGCTCAACCTCGTCTACGCCAGCACCGCCGGATGCCTGTTCTTCCACCGCAACGTCCGCAAGGCCGTGGCGATCGGCTTCTCACTCTGGTGAGGGCCGCTTTTTGAACCAGGCCAGGAACTCGCGGTTGCCGTCGGTGCCCTGGATGGCGGATTCGACCAGCCCGCACCATTCCAGCTCGGGCCGGGCCTCGACGAACGCCTGCAGCCGCGCGCAGGCCTTGGCATGCAGTTCGGGTTCGCGCACGATGCCGCCGCGGCCGACCTCCTCGCGGCTGAGCTCGAACTGCGGCTTCACCAGCACCAGCGCCTGGCCGCCGGGCTTGAGCACCGACAGCGCCCCGGGCAGGACCAGGGTCAGCGAGATGAAGGAGACGTCGGCGACGATCAGGTCGACCGGCTCCGGCACATCGGCCGGCTGCAGGTGGCGGACGTTGAAGTTCTCGCGGCAGACCACGCGCGGATCGCTGCGCAGCTTCCACACCATCTGGTTGGTGCCGACGTCGAAGGCATACACCCGGGCGGCGCCGCGCTGCAGCAGGCAGTCGGTGAAGCCGCCGGTGGAGGCGCCGACGTCGAGCGCCACCCGGTCCTGAACGGCGATGCCGAAATGCTCGAGCGCGCCCTCCAGCTTCAGGCCGCCCCGGCTGACAAAACGCGGCGGCTGGCGGACCCGCAGCGCCGCGTCGCGTCGCACCAGCCAGCCGGGCTTGGTGATGACCTGCTCACCGAGCAGCACTTCGCCGGCCATGATGAGGCGCTTGGCCTGCTCGCGCGACGAACAGAGGCCGCGCTCGACCAGCGCCAGATCGAGTCGGATGCGGGCCATCAGCGTCCGACCGGAGCAATGATTTCATCCCCGGGCTCGATGGTGACACCGGCGGGAATCGAGGTGAAGTCGAGATCGGCCACCGCCTCTTCGGCTTCGACTGCATCGGTGACCTTGATCCGGGCCAGCACGGCGCTGTTCCGGCGGATTTCGTACGGCTGGCCGGCGCTGATCTGACGCTTCGAACCGGCGTCGAGCACGACAAAGCCCTGCTCCTTGACCACCGTCTTGACCTTGGCCACGACCGGGGCCGCCAGCACCTGCTTCTGCAGCGGCGTGAGGGTGTTGGTGGCGATGCCCTGGCTTTCGGCCGCCACCACCGTCTTGGGCACGGTCAGGCCGCCGCCGGGCAGCGCGCTCGCCCCCGCCATCGGCGCTGCGGCCGCCGGCGCCAGCGTGCCCGGAGCCGGCGGCGTGATGCTGGCGGCCGGCACGGTCGGCAGCGGCACCATCGAGGCGGCTTCAGGGCGCGCCGTCGCCTCCGCCTGCTTCTGCTTCTTGACGAACTCCAGCTCCTCGCGCGCGCCCTTCGCCGCCTGCTGGCCTTCCCAGGCCAGGAAGCCGGTGATGGCGAGGAGGATCAGGGTGAGGGCCAGGGCAAAGTGGGTCAGACGCATGGCCAGACGCTAGACCGCCTTGGCCGTCTGGCAAGGCTGGCCTTGCCCGGGCAAAAACCCGCCGCGGAAAATCCTCACGCCTTGCACCCCGGGCGATGCGTTTCACTATGGACACGACACATGATGGACATCGCATTTTTCAGGCTGCCCGACGGACGGGCGTGGATTGGGCAGGGACCGTTCGAGGCGTTTGCCGAGGCACCGGCGCAAGGAGGCGCCTTCTACGTCAATGATTTCGACCTGACCGACCCCCAACCCTGGAAGCGCCCGGCCAAGTTGCAGGCGGCCGACGCCGCGGCCCTGAGCCAAGTCGCCCAGCCCGCCAGCCTGCAGGCGCCGCGGATCATCTGGTCCAAACCGACCACCGAATGGTTCAAAATGGCCTTCCGGCGCATCCGGCGGGAAATCCTGGCCCGGCGCCTGGAAAAAATGGTGCCGGTGCTCACCGCCCGCGGCACCCGGACAGCCGGGGATCTGGCCCAACTGCTGCACCGCCTGCCCGAGGCGCCGGCAAATGCCTGGGCCTACGCCTGGATCCACGGCAACGCCGGCTTCCTCGGCGCCACGCCCGAACTGCTGTTCCGCGCTCAGGGCACGCGGGTGGAGACCATGGCCCTTGCCGGCACCGCCAAGCCGGGCGATCAGGCCGACTTTCTGTCCGACGTCAAGGAGATCGACGAGCACGAAATCGTGGTCCGCTACCTGAGCGATCAGCTCAGCCGGTTGGGCGAGGTGCGGCGCGAACCGCGCGGCCTGTGCCAGGCCGGGTCGCTGCTGCACTTCCAGACCAACCTGCAGGCCACCCTGCGCGAACCGCTCGAACCCGGCGTGCTGGTGCGCGAGCTGCATCCGACCCCGGCCGTCGGCTGCCTGCCGCGCGAAGAGGCCTGGATGACGCGCCTCAAGGAGTACCGCACGCAGCTCCAGGCGCCGGGCTTCTTCGGTTCCCCGTTCGGCTTCCTCGAACCCGGCGGCGACGGCATCTGCCACATGGTCGTGGCGATCCGCGGTCTCGGCTGGCAGGGCGACGAGGTCCTGCTGCCCTCCGGCTGCGGCATCGTCGCCGGCAGCGCCTTTGACCATGAATGGCGCGAACTGCGGCTGAAACGCGAGGCGGTCCTGAACCAGTTTGGTCTTTGACCGCCCCCATGCCCAACGACCTCATCATCCGCTCGCTGCTCACCGCCCTGGCCCGCATGGGCGTGGCTGAGGTGTGCGTCGCCGCCGGCGCCCGCAACGCGCCGGTCATCGATGCGCTGATGCAGAGCGAGGGCGTGAAGCTGTGGAACTTTTTCGAGGAGCGCAGCGCGGCCTTTTTCGCCCTCGGCCGCATCCAGTCCGACCGGGCGCCGGTCGCGGTGCTGACCACCTCCGGCACCGCGGCCGCGGAACTGCTGCCGGCCGTGATCGAAGCCCACTACCAGGGGCTGCCGCTGGTGCTGGTCACCGCCGACCGCCCCCGGCGCTTCCGCGGTTCGGGCGCGCCGCAGGCCATCGAGCAAAAGGATCTTTTCGGCCCCTACGTCTCCGCCTGCCTGGATGTCGAAGTCGGCACCAGCGTCGCCTGGCCGACCCGCCCGGGCAAACGCCCCCTGCACATCAACCTCTGCCTGGACGAACCGCTCGACACGGGCCAGCCCGGCATTGATTTCCTGGCGCATCACGGCCCGGCGGCGCCGCGGCCGGTGGCCGCCCCCGCCTTCATCCTGGCCGGTGAACCCACCGCCGTCCTCGCCTCGGGTCTCAGCAGCGCCGAGGCCGAAGCGGCCGCGCCGATTTTGGCCGAACTCGGTCTGCCGGTGCTGGCCGAGGCCACGTCCAACCTCTGGGGCCGCTGGCCCGGCCGGCCGAAGCTCGACCAACTGCTGGTCCTGGCGACCGAAGCCAATCTGCAGGCCCTCGAAGCGGGGCAGATCCTGCGCCTCGGCGGCGTGCCCACGGCGCGCTGGTGGCGCGATCTCGATCAGCGGCCGGAGATTCACGTCACCAACATCTCCCGCCTGCCCTTCTCCGGGCTGTCCCGGCGCGACAAGGTGCAGAACCTGCCCTGGAGCGTGCTCGGCCAGCTGCCCAAGTACCGGCTGCCGCCGGCGCGCCTGACCGGGGCCCGCGATGACCTCGTGCTGGAGCTCAGCCGTCAGCCGCTCAGCGAGCCCGCCTGGATCCGCGAACTGGCCCTGCGCATCCCCGCCGGTGCCCGGGTCTTTCTGGGCAACAGCCTGCCCATCCGTGAATTCAACCTCTGCGCGCCGGTCCTGCAGGGCGGCATCGAGTTCTTCGCCAACCGCGGCGCCAACGGCATCGACGGCCTGGTGTCCACCTGGCTCGGTGTCAGCGCCATCAGCCGCGACTCCTGGCTGATTCTCGGCGACCTCAGCGCCTTGTACGACCTCGCCGCGCCCTGGGTGCTGCCGCAGTTGCCCAAGGCCAACCGCCGTCTGGTGGTCATCAACAACGGCGGCGGCATGATCTTCTCGCGCGTCGCCTCGCTGCGCCGACTCTCGGAGGAAGCCCGCCACATCATCGAGAACCGCCACCGGGTCGGTTTCGCCCCCTGGGCGGAGCTGTGGGGGCTCGACTATCGCCGCCTGACGCGCCCGGAGCAGCTCGACAGCCTGCCCGACGGGCCGCTGCTGCTCGAGATCGTGCCGGACGCCGGGCAAACCGAGGCCTTCCGCGCCCAAATCTGACTCAGAGCCAGCCGCGCCAGCGATACACCCAGATGCCCACCACCTCGTGGAACCAGCTGTCGTAAACCTCAAAAGCGCCCGCATGCGGCGGGTGCAGCCAGCGGATGTCGCCGACCCGGTGAAAGCTGCTCTGGAAGTTGCAGGGCACCGCCGCGACTGGCACGCCGGCCTTGGCAAAGACGGCTGCGGCGCGCGGCATGTGGCTGGCCGAAGTGACCAGCAGCACGCGCCGCCAGCCACGCTGCCGGGCCAAAGCGGCCACCTTGACCGCTTCGTCGCGGGTGTGGGCGCAGACACCGAGGCTGTGCACCTCGGTCTTCAGGCCGGGATAACGCTGCAGATGCGCCGCCACCGCGTCGGCCTCCGACAGCAGGCGCCCCTCGTGCTCGTAGCCCGCGCCGCCCAGCACCAGCACGGGCGCCTTGTCCGCCAGCGCCAGCGACAGCGCCGTCGCCAACCGGTCCGCGCTGCGCATCAGGCGCAGGCCGCTCGGTTCCGTCAGCGAGGGTTCGATGCCGCCGCCCAGACAGACGATGGCATCGGCCGGTTCCAGCGCCTCCTGGCGGATCGGCGGATGCCGGTTTTCCAGGCGGGCCATCAGCCAGGACGACAGCGGCGTGCAGGTGATCAGGCTGAAGAGGCCCCAGGCCAGCCCCGGCACCAGGACCAGCCGCAGGCCGCGGCGCCAGGCCGCCCAGCCCAGCCAAAGCGTCCACAGCAGCCAGACCAGGGACAGCGGCTCCGTCCATTGCAGCAGTTCGCGCAGCAGCAGATCGATCATGACGATGCAGGGCTCAACGTGTCATGTGCGCGCCTCAGCGCCCGGCGGCGGCAGCCTGTTTGACGGCCTCCCAGGCGGCATCCATCTCCTCCAGGCTCGCTTCGCCGAGCGCCCGGCCGGATTCCGTCAGGCGGGTTTCCACGGCATGAAAGCGCCGCACAAACTTCTCGTTCGCCGCGGCCAGCGCCGACTCGGCCTCGACGCCCAGCTTGCGCGCCAGATTGACGACGCTGAACAGCAGGTCGCCCAACTCCTCCTCAACGGCGTCCGCGCGGCCGCCGGCCACCGCGGCTTCCAGCTCGCAGGTCTCCTCGCGGATCTTCGCGAACACCGGCTCCGCCGCCGGCCAGTCAAAGCCCGTGCGCGCCGCCTTCTTCTGCAGCTTCTGGGCGCGCATCAGGGCCGGCAGGCCGCCGCCGACGCCGTGCAGGTGGCCTTCCTTCTGCGCCCCCTTCTCCACCCGCTTGATCGCCTCCCACTGGCTGAGGACCGCCGCCGAGGTCTCCGCGCTGGCTTCGCCGAAGACGTGCGGGTGGCGGCGAATCAGCTTTTCGGTGAGTTCATGGGCCATCCGGTCCAGGTCAAAGGCGCCGGATTCGGAGGCGATCTCGGCGTGCAGCACCGGCTGCAGCAGCAGGTCGCCCAACTCCTCGCAGATCAGCGCCGGATCGCCGCTGCGGATCGCGTCGACCACCTCGTAAGCCTCCTCAAGGACGTGCGGGATCAGCGTCTCGTGCGTCTGCTCGCGGTCCCAGGGGCAGCCGCCCGGCGCGCGCAGACGGTGCACGACGTGGCGCAGGCGGGTCATCGGGTCCGGATGGTCGAGGCTCATGCGCCCATCATGCGGCGGCGGCGCGGACATGCGACCGGAAAAATCGTCATTGATTCGGGGGAATGCCGGGACAACCTGATGCGTCGCATCGACACTGTCGGACGTTCCCCCTTCAACCCCATTCCATCATGGCCAGCGAAGCCCTCCTCACCCTCAACGAATCCAATTTCCAATCCGAGATCGCCGCCGCCACGGTGCCCGTGATCGTCGACTTCTGGGCCGAGTGGTGCGGCCCGTGCCGCATGCTGACCCCGATCCTCGAGCAGCTCGCCACCGAGAAGGCCGGCGCGGTCAAGATCGCCAAGGTCAACGTCGACGAAAACCCCGGCCTCGCCGCCCAGTACGGCGTCCGCTCGATCCCGATGCTGCTGTTCATCAAGAACGGCGAGGTCAAGGAAACCGTCGTCGGCGTGCAGTCCAAGGACGCGCTCAACCGCCGTCTGGACGCCCTTGCCTGAGTCCGGCGACAGGCTGCCTCCCAGCCCCGGCACGCCCCGCGCGTCCGGGGCTTTTTTTTTGCCGGGCCCCGGTCAGGAGAACGACTTGCGCAGGTGGCTGGGCAGGATGCCCAGGGCCTCGCGGTACTTGGCCACCGTGCGCCGCGCCACCTTGATGCCCTGCTTGTCGAGCAGCTTGGCCAGCTTGTCATCGCTGAGCGGCTTGGCCTTGGCCTCGGTCTTGATCAGGTCGGCGATGGCGTTCTTGACGCTGGTGTTGCTGAGGTCCTCGCCCGAGTCGGTCTTGACGCCGTGACTGAAGAAGAACTTCAGCTCGAAGACGCCGTGCGGCGTGGCCATGTACTTGCCGGAGATGGCGCGGCTGACCGTGGTTTCGTGGACGCCGACCTCCTCGGCGACCTGGGCCATGTTGAGCGGACGCAGGAAGCTGGTGCCCTTCTCGAGGAACTCGCGCTGATGCGCCAGGATCTGCGTGGCGATCTTCTGGATCGTCTGCTGGCGCTGGTGGATCGAGCGGATCAGAAACTTGCCGCTGCGAATCTTGTCGCGGATGTAGTTGCGCACTTCGCCGCTGCTGCCGGCCCGCCCCAGCAGGTCCTTGTAGGCGTTGCTCAGGCGCAGGCTGGGCAGGTCGTCGCCGTTCATCACCGGCACCCACTCGCCGCCCTGGCGCTCGACGATGATGTCCGGGCTGACGTAGTTGTTGCTGCTCGGGTTGAACCGCGAGGCGGGCCGCGGGTCGAGCGTGCTGATGAAGTCGGCGGCCCGTGAAATCTGCTCGACCGGCACGCCGAGCTTGCGTGCCAGGATCGGGTAGCGCTTGTGCGCCAGGTCCTCGAGATGCTGGTCGACCAGCCGGTAGGGCAGGCTGTGCTTCTTTCCCAGCCGCTCCAGCTGCACCAGCAGGCACTCGCGCAGGTCGTCCGCGCCCACCCCGACCGGATCGAACGACATCAGCAGGGCCTTGGCGGCGTGCAGGTCGTCGATCGGGATCGCATGCTGCAGGCTCATGTCCTCGACGCTGCTGTGCAGAAACCCGCGGTCGTCGAGGCTGCCGATCAGGAACTCGACGTTGCGGACCAGCTCCGGGTCGGTGACCTCGGCCGTGCGCAGCTGCGTCACCAGGTGCTCCTGCAGCGTCATCGGCGCCACGATCGAGTCCATCAGGAACTGCCAGCGCTCCTGGTCCTCGGCGCTGCGGTTGGAATTCTGCATCCGGCTCTGCGCCCAGTACTCGCGCCACTCCTCGTCCATCTGCGACAGGGTGTCGAGCTCGTCGCGCTCCTCGGGATCCTCCGGCACGGCCTCGTCCAGGGAAACCTCGGGGGCCTCCAGCTCCAGCACCGGGTTGATCTCGATCTCCTGCTGGATGATCTGGCGCAGTTCCAGGGTCGGCGCCTGCAGGATCTGCAGACTCTGCTGCATCTGCGGGCCGATGGAAAGCTTCTGGGTCTGGGTCTGGTAAAGTCCTTGGTCGGCCATCGGTTGGTTGCCGGCACCCCTTTCATCGGCGCCACCCTCAATCAAGCAAAGATCGGGCCAAAACTCCACTTCGCTTCAAGAATCGGAAAAAAGCATTTTTTGGCACATTTCTCAAATCCGCTCCGGAACTGCCACCGTGACAGACCGCCCGGGCGCCGCTAGACTGTCCGCCAGCCCCCCGCCCCGCATGTCCAAACGCGTCCTCTGCCTGCTCGCCGACGGTTTTGAAGAGATCGAAACCGTCACCCCCGTCGACCTGCTCCGCCGCGCCGGCGCGACGGTGATCCTGGCCGCCCTGGGCGAGGGCATTCACCTCACCGGCCGCAACGGCATCGTGCTGCACGCCGACGCGCGCCTGGCGGACCTGAACCCCGCCGGCTTCGACCTGCTGCTGCTGCCCGGCGGCCCGGGGGTGCAGACCCTGCGCGCCGACGGCCGCCCGGCCGCCCTGGCCCGCGAGTTTGCCGAGGCCGGCAAGCCGGTGGCGGCGATCTGCGCCGCGCCGCTGGTGCTGCACGATGCGGGCCTGCTCGCCGGCCGGCGGCACACCGCCCACGACTCGACCTACGCGGTGCTCACCGCCGCCGACGCCAGCCAACCCGCGGTCAGCGACGGACCGCTGATCACCGCGCGCGGCGCCGGCACGGCCCTGGAGTTCGGCCTGGCCCTGGTGGCGCGGCTGTTCGACCCCGCCTGCGCCGCCCGCGTCGCCCAGGAGATCATGGCCTGAGGCGCCGCCGGGCGTGACAAAAGTACGGAAGCCCGTGCTGCCGGACGCTGAGACGCGGCCCACCGCCGCCGTACCCAGTCTCCATGCTCAAGCGTCTCGCCCTCTTGCTGCTCCTGCCGCTGGCCGCCCGCGCCGAATTCCGCGCCGGCGCGCACGCCCAGGACATCTCGCCCACCCGCTTCCCCGTGCCGGTCAACGGCGGCATGAAGGGCGCCTTTGCCGACGGCATCACCGACCCGATGCACGCCCGCTGCCTGGCCCTGCACGACGGCAAACGCGCGCTGGTTTATGCCGTGGTCGATGCCTGCCTGCTGCCGCGCGAGATCAGCGAGGCGGCCAAGACCCTGGCCGCAAAGGCCACCGGCATCCCGCGCGAGCACATGCTCATCTCGGCCACCCACACCCACTCCGCCGCCGCCCTCACTCCGGCCTTTCAGAGCGATCCGGATCCCGACTACGTCAAGACCGTGGCGCCGCGCATCGCCGAGGGCATCGTCCAGGCGGTCAAAAACCTGGAACCCGCCGAGTTTGGCTGGGCCTTCGGCAGCGACCCCGCGCACGTCTTCAACCGCCGCTGGCACGTCAAGGCGGGCCAATCCTACGAAAACCCGTTCGGCGTCACCACCGACCGCGCCCTGATGAACCCCGGCCCGGTCAACCTCACCGTCTCGGTGCCCGCCGGACCGGTCGACCAGGATGTCGCCGTCCTGGCCGTGCGCAGCCTGGCCGACCAGCGGCCGATCGGCCTGCTGGCCAACTACAGCCTGCACTACGTCGGCGGCGTCACCGCGATCAGCGCCGACTACTTCGGCGCTTTCGCCCGGGAGATCGCCTCCAGCCTGCAGGCCGGCGACGCGCGCTACGCCGGCAAGCCCGCCTTTGTCGGCATCCTCTCCAACGGCACCAGCGGCAACATCAACAACGCCAACTACGGCTCGCCGCTGCGCTACAAGCGCAATCCGGGCGAGCAGGTGCGCCTGGTCGCCCGCAGCGTCGCCGACGCGGCGCTGGGCGCCTACGGCAGCATCCGCTGGGACCGCAACGCCAGCATCGACAGCGAGGAGGCGGAACTCCAGCTCGGCGTCCGCAAGGGCAGCGCCGCCGAACTCGCCCAGGCCAGGGAATGGCTGGCCAGCATTCCCAAGGACAAGGACGGCCAGTGGGGCAACCGCAAGGCCATCTACGCCCGCGAGACCCTGCTGCTCAAGGACTATCCCGACACCGTGCCGGTCAAGCTGCAGGCCCACCGCATCGGCAAACTCAGCATCGCCGCCGCCCCGTGCGAGATCTTCGTCGAGATCGGCCTGCGCCTGAAGCGCACCAGCCCGTTCGACCGCCACTTCACCATCTCCCTGGCCAACGGCTACAACGGCTACCTGCCGACGGAGGAAGCCCACGCCCAGGGCGGCTACGAGACCTGGCGGGCGCGCAGCAGCTACCTGGAAGTGCCCGCCGCGACCAAGATCACGGAGCGGCTGGAGGCGTTGCTCGCCGAACTCAAGCGCCGCGCGCCCTGATCACGGCGGCGCCAGCGCGGCTCAGGGCCGCCGTTGCTGGCTCTGCAGGAACTTGACGATCAGCGCCGGTGCATCGCGATGGAATTCGTGACCGCCCGGATGCAGGGCCACGACCACCGGCGCGCCAAGCGCGGAGGGATGCAGCGTGCAGCGCGGATCCAGCTCCCAGGCGCGGCCCTCGCCGCACTGGTTGAGGCGGCGCAGCGCGGTGATCGTGGCCTGCTGCCAGGCCAACTTCACCAAGGGGTCGTTTTCGCCGGCCAGATGCAGCACCGGCTTCGGCCGCAGCAGGGGCAGGCTGCGGGCCGCCGCGGCGGCGGAGGGCGCCATGGCCGCAAAGGTGTCGCCGCGCATGGCCCAGAGCAGGTAGGTGAAACCGCCGCCGTTCGAATGGCCGGTGCTGTAGATCCGCAGTGCGTCCACGCGGCCCTCGCGCTTGAGACCGGCCAGCATGGCATCGAAGAAGCGCAGGTCGCGGTCGCCCTGGTCGCCCGGCCGGGACTGCCAGCCGGGCTTCCGGCCCTCCGGATCGGTGAGTTGCCCCGGCGTGTTGAGCCCCTGCGGATAGACGACGACGGCTTCGGGCCAGTGCTCGTGCAGGGCGAACGACCGCGCGGCGTTGCGCATGGAGCCGCCATGGCCGTGAAACACGAAAACCAGCGGGGCCGCGGCGGCGCCGGCCGGCAGGTGCACCAGGGCTTCGCGGCTCACGCCATCCACGGTCCATTCGCGGCGCAGCAGGGGCTCCGCCGCCGCGGCGGTCGCGCTCCAGAACAGCAGGCCAAGCAGCAGCATCGTTTTCATCGGTTTCCCTCCAACCCCGGACTCGGGATTTGGATGCGCAGGCAAGACCGCGAGGACGGCGGCGTTCCCTGCCCATGCCCCTGCTGCACCGCCTGCTTGCGCTCGCCCTGCTGGCCGCCGTCACGCCCGCACACGGCGCCGCGCGCCCCAACGTCCTCGTCATCCTGGCCGACGACCAGGGCAGCGTCGACCTCGGCTGCTACGGCGCCGCCGACCTGCACACCCCGCATCTCGACGCCCTGGCCAGGCGCGGCCTGCGCTTCACCCAGTTCTACTCCGCCGCGCCGGTGTGCTCGCCCTCGCGGGCCGGACTGCTGACCGGCCGCTGGCCGGTGCGCGCGGGCGTACCCGGCAACTGCGCCTCCCACCAGGGCGGCAAGGGCGCGCTGCCCGCCAGCGAAGTGACCCTCGCCGAAATGTTCCAGGCCGCCGGCTACGCCACCGCCCAGATCGGCAAGTGGCACCTCGGCTACACCGCCGGCACCCTGCCGCGGGAGCAGGGGTTCGATCACAGCTTCGGCCACATGGGCGGCTGCATCGACAACTACTCGCATTTCTTCTTCTGGCAGGGGCCCAACACCCACGACCTCTGGCGCAACGGCCGCGAGGTCTTCGAAGACGGCCAGTACTTCCCCGACCTGATGGTCCGCGAAGCCGGCGAATTCATGGAGCGCCACCGCGACCGGCCCTTCTTCATCTACTACGCGCTGAACACGCCGCATTACCCCTATCAGGGCGACGCCAAATGGCTCGAGCACTTCCGCCACCTGCCCCATCCGCGCAAGCTGTACGCCGCCTTTCTGGCCGCCCAGGACGAGCGGCTCGGCCAGCTGTTCGCCCGCCTGGACGCACTCGGCCTGCGCGAGCGCACCCTGATTGTGTTTCAGAGCGACAACGGCCACTCCACCGAGGAACGCGCCCACCACGGCGGCGGCAGCGCCGGCCCGTACCGGGGCGCCAAGTTCAGCCTGTTCGAAGGCGGCATCCGCCTGCCCGCGATCCTGTCCTGGCCCGGCACGCTGCCGGAGGGTGAAACCCGCGACCAGCCGGCCCACGCCTGCGATTGGCTGCCGACGCTGGCCGAACTCTGCGGCGTGCCGCTGCCCGCAAGCCGCCTCGACGGCCGCAGCCTCGCCGCCGTGGCACGCGACGCGACCCAACCCGGCCCGCACCGCGATCATCCCCTGCACTGGCAGGTGGGCGAGGGCCCGAACGCCGAATGGGCGGTCCGCGAAGGCGACTGGAAACTGGTCGGCCACAGCACGGACACCGCGCTGCCGGCCGGCCAGCGAACGCGCGTCCGGCTTTTCCTGGCCAACCTGCGCGAGGATCCCGGTGAAACCGTCAACCTGGCCGAACGCCACCCGGAAATTGTCGAACGCCTGCGCGCGCTGCACGCAACGCACCTGCGCTGACCGGGGCAGCGCCGTCAGCGGCTGCGCCCGGCCTGCAGCACCGCATCGAGCTTCTCGATCATGGCGCGCAACCGCTCCGGCTCCCGGCCGCTCAGATCGTTCAGTTCGCCGGGATCCTGCGGCAGGTGGTAGAGGCGGTGCAGACCGCCGCCGGCCGGCCGCTCCTGCAAGCTGACCACCGCCTGGGTCTTGCCCGCCGTCTTCTGGCGCACCAGCTTCCACTCGCCCATGCGCAGGCCGTAGTTGCCGCTGACGCCGTTGTCCTGCTGCACCAAATGGTCGCGCCCGCGCGCGCCCGGCTCGCCGAGCAGCGCCGGCAGCACGTTGTGGCTGTCCAGACAGGCGTCCTCCGGCAGCGTCACCCCCGTGAGCGCCGCCAGACTCGCCGGCAGATCGATGGTGCAGACCAGCGCTTCGGACACGCCGGGCCGGATGCGGCCGGGCCAGCGGGTGATGAACGGCGTGCGCGTGCCCCCCTCGAGCACGCTGTACTTGCCGCCGCTGAACGGGCCGGCCGGCTGGTGCGCGCCGAGCTTTTCGACCGCGCCGTCGCGGTAGCCGTCGTCGAGCACCGGCCCATTGTCCGAGCAGAAAACGATCAGCGTGTTGTCGGCCAGTTTCAGCCGTTCCAGGGCCGACATCAGTTCGCCGACGCACCAGTCGAGCTGGACGATGCTGTCGCCGCGCAGGCCGAGCGAGCTCCGGCCCTGGAAACGCTCGTGCGGAATGCGCGGCACGTGGATGTCGTGGCTGGCGAAATACAGGAAGAACGGCCGGCCCTGCTGCGCCTCGATCCACTGCACGGACTGGCGGATCCAGCGGTCGGCCAAGTCCTCGTCGCGGAAGCGCGCCGCCTGGCCGCCGGTGTAGAAGCCGATGCGGCTGATGCCGTTGTGGAGGGTCTGGTTGTGACCGTGGCTCCAGTCCATCTTGAGCGAGCTGCGGTGGCTGATCCCGGTCGGATGGTCCGGACCCGGACTGCGGTTGCCCACCCAGAGCGGATCGGCCTTGTCGAGGTTGAGCACGCGGTGGTCCTCGACGTAAACCTGCGGCACGCGGTCGTTGGTGGTCGGCAGCAGGAAGCAGTGGTCAAAGCCGATCTCCAACGGTCCGGGTTTCAGCTCGCCGTTCCAGTCCGGCTCCGGATCGCCGAGGCCGAGATGCCACTTGCCGATGACCGCGGTCCGGTAGCCGCCCTGGCGCAGCAGCGAGGCGACGGTCGCCGTGCCCGGGCGGATGATCGCCGGCGCCGCCGGCGGCGCGATGCCGGTGCCCTTCTGCCGGAAGGCGTAGGTGCCGGTGAGCAGCGAAAAGCGCGTCGGCGTGCAGGTCGAGGCCGAGCAGTAGCCGCTGGTGAAGCGCAGACCTTCGGCCGCCAGGCGGTCGATGTTCGGCGTGGTCACGGCCCCGGGCTTCGCGCCGTAGCAGCCGAGGTCGCCGTAACCCAGGTCGTCGGCCATGATGACGATGACGTTCGGACGTTCGGCGGCGGCAACCGCGAAGTGCAGCAGGCAGGCGAAGGCGAGCAGGGCGTAGAATCGGCGCATGGTGGCAGGTGGAAACGGAATAGGTGCAGGTGGCATTGCGCGGAAAGTTCGCCGCCGGGAAGCCGTCTCCATCGGCATGCCCTTTCCCCTGCTCCAGCCCGCCCGCCGGCTCGCGGCCGCGTTCCTGATCGCCTGCAGCGCCGCCGGCGCGGCGCCGCGGCCGAACGTCATCGTCATCCTGGCGGATGACGTCGGCTACTCGGATCTGGGCTGTTACGGGAGCGAAATCCGCACGCCGCATCTCGATGCCCTGGCCCGGGACGGGGTGCGCTTCACCCAGTTCTACAACACCGGCCGCTGCTGCCCGACGCGCGCCTCGCTGCTCACTGGCCTGTATGCGCACCAGGCTGGCATCGGCCACATGGTCGACGACTGGAGCCTCAAGGTCGGCGATGCCTATGCCGGCGAGCTGAGCCACCGGGCCGTCACCCTGGCCGAAGTGCTGCGCAGCGCCGGCTACGCCACCTACATGGCCGGCAAGTGGCACGTCACCCAGAAGACCCGGCCGGAGGGCGAGGCCGACCGCCACAACTGGCCCCTGCAGCGCGGCTTCGACCGCTTCTACGGCACCATCCACGGCGCAGGCAGCTTCTACGACCCCAACACGCTGGTGCGCGACAACCGCTTCATCTCGCCCCAGGCCGATCCGGAGTACCGGCCGGAGCAGTATTACTACACCGACGCCCTCAACGACCACGCGGCGCGCTTCGTCACCGAGCACGCGCAGCAGGCACGCGACCGGCCGTTTTTCCTCTACCTGGCCCACACCGCCGCACACTGGCCGATGCACGCCAAGGAGGCCGACATCGCCCGCTACCGCGGCGCCTACGACGCCGGCTACGCCGCGATCCGGCAGGCCCGGATCGCGAAGATGCGGCAGCTCGGCCTGATCGACCCGCGCTGGTCGATGCCGCCGGCCGAAGGCGACTGGTCCGCCGTCGACGACCGCGCCTGGGAGGCGCGCTGCATGGAAGTCTACGCCGCCATGCTCGACTGCCTGGACCAGGGCATCGGCCGTCTGCTCGAGACCCTCAAGCGCACCGGCCAGTACGACAACACCCTCATCCTCTTCCTTCAGGACAACGGCGGCTGCGCCGAACCGCTCGGCCGCCGGGGCCCGTTCCAGGCGCGCGCCGCGACGCCGCCGCTGCCACCCATGGCCGCCGAGGCCCTGCAGCCGGACATGATTCCCAAGCAGACCCGCGACGGCTATCCGGTGCGCCAGGGCAAGGGCGTGCTGCCCGGCCCCGCCGACACCTTCGTCGCCTACGGCAAGGCCTGGGCGAACGTCAGCAACACGCCGTTCCGCGAATACAAGCACTGGCAGCATGAAGGCGGCATCAGCACGCCGCTCATCGCCCACTGGCCCCGCGGCATCCCCGCCGAACGGCGCGGCGTCCTCGAGGCGCAGCCCGCCCACCTCATCGATCTGATGGCCACCTGTGTGGATCTGGCCGGAGCCGGCTATCCGCAGCGCGTCGAGGACCGCTCCATCCAGCCCATGGCGGGCGTCAGCCTCGCCCCCGCCCTGAAGGGCGACGCCCTGCCCAACCGCACCCTGTTCTGGGAGCATGAAGGCAACCGCGCGGTGCGGCAGGGACGCTGGAAACTGGTCTCCAAACACCCCGCCGGCTGGGAACTCTACGACCTGGAGTCGGATCGCACGGAGATGCACGACCTCGCCGCCGCGCAGCCGGAGCGTGTCCAGGCCATGGCGGCGGCCTGGCAGACCTGGGCCGGACAGGTCGGCGTCCGCCCGTGGCCGCTGGACGGCGGCAAATCCAAAAAAGCCGCGCGCAAGCCATGACCCGCTTTCTCCTGCTTCTGCTCAGCCTCGCCTGGTGGGGCGGCAGCGCCGCGGTCGCCGCGCCCAGCCAACCCAATTTCATCGTCGTCTTCATCGATGACCTGGGCTGGGGCGACTTCTCCTGCTTCGGCAATCCGGACGCGCAAACGCCCCACCTCGACCGCCTCGCCGCCGAAGGCCTGCGCTTCGAGCAGTTTTACGCCAACGCGCCGATCTGCTCGCCCTCGCGCTGCGCGCTGACCACGGGCCAGTACCCGCAGCGCTGGCGCATCACGTCCTTCCTCAACCATCGGGCCGACAACGCCCGCCGCGGCGTGGCCGACTGGCTGGACCCGCAGGCGCCCACCCTGCCCCGCCTGCTGCAGCAGCAGGGCTACGCGACCGGCCACTTCGGCAAGTGGCACCTCGGCGGTCAGCGCGACGTCGACGACGCACCGCCCATCCGCGCCTACGGCTTCGAGGCGTCGCTGACCAACTTCGAAGGCATGGGGGCCAAGCTGCTGCCGCTCACCCTCAAGCCCGGCGAAACCCAACCCGGCAAAATCTGGGCCGACGCCGAACGCCTCGGCGGACCCGTCACCTGGATGCCGCGCTCGCAGATCACCGGCGGTTTTGTCGATGCCGCGCGACCCTTCATCGATCAGGCGGTTCAGAGCGGCCGGCCGTTCTACGTCAACCTCTGGCCGGACGATGTCCACAGCCCGTTCTGGCCGCCGGTCAGCGCCTGGGCCGACGGCAAACGCGGGCTCTACCTGGCGGTGCTGCGCGAGATGGACCGCCAACTCGGCCGGCTCTTCGACCATGTGCGTGCAACGCCCGCGCTGCGCGCCAACACCCTCATCCTGGTCTGCTCCGACAACGGCCCCGAACCGGGCGCCGGCTCGGCCGGGCCGCTGCGCGGCGGCAAGACGATGCTTCATGAAGGCGGCACGCGGTCGCCGCTGATCGTCTGGGGGCCGGGCCTGATCCCGGCGGCGAAAACCGGCTCGGTCAACACGACCTCCGTCTTCGCCGTCTTCGATCTGGCGCCGTCCCTGCTCGCGCTCACCGGCCAGCCGCCGCAGGTCGCCTTCGACGGTGAGGATCTTTCCGCCGTCCTGCTCGGTCGCTGTACCGGTTCGCGCCGCGCTCCGCTGTTCTGGCGCCGGCCGCCCGACCGCAAAACCTGGCAGCCTCAGGGACGCGAGAGGCTTCCCGACTTGGCCATGCGCGAAGGCGACTGGAAGCTGCTCTGCGAGTACGACGGCACGCAGCCGCAGCTCTACCACCTCGGCCAGGATCGCGGCGAAACTGCCAATCTCGCCGCCCAGCATCCGGAAGTGGTCCGTCGCATGACCGAACCTCTGCTGGCCTGGCATCGCAGCCTGCCGCCCGACAACGGCCCCGCCCTCGGCCGGGAAGCGGGCAACTCTGCCGGCCGTGCCAAAGCCGGGCGCGACCGCCCGAACAGCCGCTAACCCGCGGCGGCCGTCGCCGCCTGCAGTTGGAACTCCACCTCGAAGCCGTCTCCGGGCCGGTTGCGCGCGATCACGCTGCCGCCGCAGGCCTCGACGCAGGTGCGGACAATCGCCAGCCCCAGCCCTGAACCGCCGGTCTCGGCCGCACGCGCCGTGTCGACGCGGAAAAACGGATCGAACAGCCGAGGCAGATCGGCTTCCGGCACACCGGGCCCGCGGTCGCTCAAACGCACGCAGACCTTGGCCTGGCGGACGCCGGTTTCGATCTCCAGGCAGGGGCTCTGAGGCGCGTGCAGCAGGGCGTTGCGGATGACGTTGCCGAAGGCGCGTTTGAGCAGCTCGGGGCGTCCGAGAACGCGCAAAGCGTCCTCCCCCTGCCAGCGCAGCCAGGCCGGCTGCACGCCTTCGCGCGCCGCCGCCTCTTCGATCAGCGGCCGCAGCGGCACGGCTTCGAGCGGCGCCGCATCGGCGCCGAGCGCCGTCTTGGAAAACTGCAGCAGCTCCCCGACCATCGTGGAGAGGTCGTGCAGCTCCCCGCGCACGGCCTGCAGCCGCTCGCGCTGCGCTTCCGCCACGCCCTGATCCAGAATGGCGAGCCCGACCTCCATGCGCGCGATCGGACTGCAGAGCTCGTGGGCGATGTCGCCGATGAACCGCTTCTGCCCGCGCACGTAGCCGCCCAGCTGCTCAGCCATGTGGTTGACCGCCGCCCCCAGGCGGCCGAGTTCGTCGCGGCGGGAGCTGTCGACCCGCACGTCGAAACGACCGCGGGCGACGGCCTCGGTGGCGCGCATGGCCTCGCGGATCGCCCGCGTGATGCCGCGCATCAGCGGCAACCACAGCAGCGCCGAAAGCGCCAGACCGCCGAAGCCGCCCCACAGCCAGGGTTGCAGGTCGAAAAACAGCCCGTTGCCCGTGATGGACGGCGAGGCCAGGATCAGGAAGGCGGGCGCCGCCCGCGGTTCCCGGCTCAGCGGACGCAGCAGCGCGCCCGCCCAGTAGCGGCCGTCCGGCCCGGAAGCCGCCTGGAGAAAGGTGCCCATCCGCCGCGCATCGCCGTCCGGCCCGGGGCGTTGCGGTGGCGGGGCCGGCGCGGCGTCGAACCATTCGGACAATGGATCCAGGTCATCGCCCCGAGGCGGGGGCGGCCGCCGCCCGCCCGGCGGGCCGCCGCGCGGCAGATGCTCGGCCATGGCCTGCATCTCCGCGCGCACGGCATCCGGAATCTGCAGGGCCGCACCGGCCAAACGCGCGCCGTCGCCGCCAACCAGGCTCACGTTCAGACCGTAACTCCGCGCATACTCGGCCAAAGCATCGTCCCAGCGCGCCCGCTCCGTGCCGGACAGGCGGGCATGGGCGCTTTCGGCGACGTCCTGAATGCGGCCGGCGGCCATCCGCCCCAGCGCGCTGCCCAGCCCGCTGCCGAACTGCAGGCGCAGCAGCAGGTAAAACACGCCGCCGAGCACGGCGGCATTGAGCACCAGCAGGCCCAGGATCCGGAAGTAGAGGGGGATTGGCAGATGCGGCTTCATGACTCGTCTCCGATGAACAGATAACCGGCCGAACGCACAGTGCGAATGTAGCGCGGCGCATGGGCGTCGTCACCCAACTTGCGCCGCAGGGCCGCCACATGCACGTCGATGCTGCGGTCGAACACCTCCCATTCGCGGTCGCGCAGCGAATCCAAAAGCTGGTCGCGCGTCTTCACCCGGCCGCGATCGCGGACCAGCGCCGCGAGCAGATCGAACTCGACCGGCGTCAGCAGCAGCGGCCGGTCCTCCAGCACGGCGGTGCGCGCATCCAGATTCACGCGCAGCGCCCCGGCCTGAAGCACGCGCACGGGCTTCGACTCCTGCAGCACCTGTACCAGACCGGCGCGCCGGGTGACCGCGCGCAGACGCGCCAGCAGTTCGCGCGTCGAAAACGTCTTGGGCAGGTAGTCGTCAGCGCCGATCTCCAGGCCGACGATGCGGTCCGCCTCGTCGCCGCGCGCGGTCAGCATCAGCACCGGCACGGCCGACCGGGCGCGGATGCGCTTGAGCACCTCGAAGCCGTCGCAGCCGGGCAGCATCAGATCGAGAATCACCGCATGCCAGGGCTCGGCCACAGCGCGCTCCGCCCCCTCCGGCCCGGTGTGAACCATCGCCACCTCATAGCCCATCGGCGTCAGGTAGTCGCGCACCAGCGCGCAGAGCTTGCGATCGTCATCGATCAGCAAGAGCCGGGTGGCGGGAGGGGTGGAAGGGGAACTCATGGCGGGAAAGGCGGTTCACAATCGGTGCCAGGACGGCGGGGCTTTACGACTCCTTAACAAGAATGGCGATTCCCGCCGCGGTTTTTACCGTTCCTTCACAACTTTCCCGCCCGGTCTTCATCATTCCTTCACACGGCTGCGCTGCAATGACCTCGAAATTCGGACGAAGCCCACCTTCCCCGAATTGGCAAACGCACTCAAGGTCATGAAAACCACATCCCTGATCAAGACCCTCTGGTTGAGCACCGCCGCCATCATCGCGGCGGCCCAGCCCCCGCAGCCCGGCTC
>CAYYJK010000025.1:0-21080 GCA_964472185.1 uncultured Prosthecobacter sp. | reverse complement strand
ATGGCGTCGTGGGTGACTTTGGCCAGCAGATGCAGGCGCTCCTCGCGGGTCCGCAGCGCCTGCTCCAGCCGCCAGTGGCGGGTGACATCCTGCACCTGCTGCAGCAGCGCCGCCCGACCGTCAAACTCCAGCGGCTGCGAGGTGATCTCCACCAGCAGCATGCGGCCGTAGCGGCAGCGGTGCCGCTCGCGCGTGGCCTCGTCTCCGGCCGCTTCCCCGGCGACCGGCTCTCCGGCCCAGCGAAGGTCGCTCAGGCGCAGCCGCGGCCACTCCTCGCGGTCGTAGCCGTAGAGGCGCTCCGCAGCCGCGTTGACCGCCAAAAAGCCGCCGTTGGAAGCATCCACAATCCAGAGCGGCTGCGGGTGGTCCGCAAACAGCCGGCGCGGCAGGTCCTGGGACAGCCACGCCGGCACGCCAGTCCGATCCGGATTCGAATCCGGATCGACATCTAAGCACCTAGCTTCGGCGTTCACTCTTAAATTTCTTTTCAAAGAAACCATTTCTACGCAGTTTCACCGGCAATCCAAGCACTCTTCATGCCCGACCGACCCCGGCGGCCCCGCGGCTGCCGGTTGCTTCCCTCCTGGAACCGGCCTATGGGCAGAGTCTGCAAACCATGAGCGACATCAAACTTCTTGTGACCGGCAGCCGGGGCCGCATGGGCCAGGCCGTGATCCAGGCCGCCCAAGCCCAGGGCGTGGCCGTCGGCGCGGGCATCGACCTCGGCGACGCCCTGCCCGAAGCCCTGGCGCAGTGCGACTGCGTCATCGACTTCACCTCCCACCATTTCACCGACGAACTGCTGGCCGAATGCCTGCGCCAGTCCAAGAGCCTGGTGATCGGCACCACCGGCCACAGCGCCGAGGAGCTGGCCCGGATCCGCGACGCCGCGCAGCGCCTGCCCATCGTCTTCGCCTCGAACTTCAGCGTCGGCGTCAACACCCTGTTCTGGCTGACCCGCAAGGCCGCGGAACTGCTGGGACCGGACTTTGACCTGGAGGTGGTGGAAATGCACCACCGCATGAAGAAGGACGCCCCAAGCGGCACAGCCCGCACGCTGGTGGAGATCCTGGCCGACGTGCGCGGCCTGGACTACGACAGCGACTGCCGGCACGGCCGCTTTGGCGACGTCGGCGCGCGCACGCCGAAGGAAATCGGCGTGCACGCCCTGCGCGGCGGCGATGTCGTGGGCGATCACACCGTGGTCTTTGCCAACACCGGCGAACGGGTGGAACTGACCCACAAGGCCAGCAGCCGCGACACCTTTGCCGGCGGCGCCGTGCGTGCGGCCCGCTGGCTGGCCGGCCGGCCGGCCGGCCTGTACGACATGCAGGATGTCCTGGGTCTGAAATGAGACTCCCTTCCGGCGGCACAGCCTTCGGCATCGCTCTGGGCTCCAATCTGGGCGACCGGGAAAACCACCTGGTGCGCGGGGTGGAACTCCTGCAGCAACGGCTGCCCGAGGCCGTCCTGCTCGCCGGAGCCAGCCTGTACGAAACCGATCCGGTCGACTGCGCACCGGACGCCCAGCCGTTCCTCAACACGGTCATTGAAATGGGCGTGCGGCTGTCCGCGCGCGAACTCCATGCCCACCTGGCCGCGGTCGAGCAGGCTCTCGGCCGCCCGAGCCAGCGCGCCCGGAATGCGCCGCGCACGCTCGATCTGGACGTCCTCTACGCGGGCGACCAGGTCAGCCGGGATCCGGACCTGCTCCTGCCCCACCCGCGTCTGCACCAGCGGCGCTTCGTCCTGCAGCCGCTGGCCGAGATCCGTCCGGACCTGATGCTGCCCGGGCAACCCGGGCCAGTGGCCGAGCTGCTGGCAGCGCTCGACGACGACCCGGCCAGCGTGCGGCTGGTGGGCCCCTGGCGCTTTCATCGGCGGCCCGGCTGATCCCGAGGTGACAGCCCGGTGCAATGCGATATGCTGCGCCGCTCCATGCCCTCGACACCGCCCCTGCCCTTCACCCCGGATCCGATCCTGTACCGGCCCAACGTCGCGGCCATCCTGACCAACAACCAGGGGCAGATCTTCATCGCCGAACGCCTCGGCCTGACCGGAGCCTGGCAGTTCCCGCAGGGCGGCGTTGACGACGGCGAAGACGCGGAGACCGCCCTGTTCCGCGAGCTGGCCGAGGAAATCGGCGTCACCCGCGAACTGCTGGAGGTGACCGAACGCCGCGAAGGCTACCGCTACGCCTTCGCCAAAGGGCGCCTGAAGTACGGTATCTACGGGGGCCAGGAACAGGTCTATTTCCGCTGCCGCTTTCTCGGCCGCGACAGCGACATCAATCTGGCGGCCACCCACCAGGAATTCGGCCGCTGGCGCTGGCTGCCGCCGGCCGAGTTCCGGCTGGAGTGGGTGCCGCGCTTCAAGCGCGCGGTCTACCGCCAGGTCTTCCTCGATTTTTTCGGCCTCGAACTGCCCGCACCGGCGGACTGACCCATGGCAGACGCGATTCCCGAAGCTGACGAGGTGCCGACCTTGCCGCCGCGGCCGCGCAGGCGCCGGACGCGCTGGGCCGGCATCGTCGTGCTGGCCCTGGCCGCCCTGGCGTTCATGCTGCTGGCCCGGATTTACCTGCTCGACCAGCCGCCGGAGTTTGACGACGATCTGCGGCCGGCGGTGGCTCTGGACCAGACGCCGCTGAGCCGGGCGCCGGAAAAGCTGCGCGCGTTCCTGGATGCCATCCGGCCGCT
This sequence comes from uncultured Prosthecobacter sp., assembly GCA_964472185.1. Taxonomy (GTDB): domain Bacteria; phylum Verrucomicrobiota; class Verrucomicrobiia; order Verrucomicrobiales; family Verrucomicrobiaceae; genus Prosthecobacter. Next base: position 18,381 of record CAYYJK010000025.1, on the reverse strand, counting down.
CGAAGATCTGTCGCTGCAGCCGCAGCCGGCCTGGAGCTGGGACACCCCCTCGCTGGCGCGCCACCTCCGGACCAACGGCACTGCACTCGACAACCTGCGCGACCTCCTGGAGGACGCCGACTGGCACCCCCGCCACGCCGCCTGGCACGGCGTCAACCTGAGCCCGCACCCGGCCTGGCCGGAAGCCGTGCGCCTGCTGCAAGCGCAGGCCGCCTACCTCGCGCGCCGCGCCGAGGAGGCGGAGGCCTTCACCGCCGCCATCGATCTGGCCGAATTGAGCCGCCGTCTGCAGGACATCTGGGCCTGGCCGGGCTACACTGAACTGGGCCTGCAGCTGCAGCGCGGCGCCGTCGAAACCCTGGCCGAACTGCTGAAGGCGACCCGGCTGCCGGAGGACCGCCTGGCGCGCTTTCAGGACGAGTTCAGCCGCTGCCAGCCGGAACCCGCTCTGCTGCGCGAGGCCTTCGCCGCCTTTTACCGGCACGAGAAAAAACTCCTGCTCGGCCCGGCCAGCGGCGAGCGCCTCGACACCATGCCCGCCGGCCAGCGCCACCAGCGGCCGCGCCGGCTGTTTTTCAAACCGAACGCCACCCTGGCCCGCTTCGCCGCCGCCTTCCGCGAACTGCGCGACGACGCCGAACGCCCGCCCTACGCCGGCACCGCCGGCAGCCGGGTGCGCCGGCTCAGCCCGCCCTTCTACGCGCCCAACGCCGCCGGCGAAGCCTACTTCAACGCCCGCATCGCCGGCTACCTCGACCTGCCGCAGCAGCAGCATCTGGCGCGCGCGCGCCACGACCTGGTCCGCTGCCTGTTCGCCCTGCGCCGGCACATGGCGCAGGAGCAGCGCCTGCCCGCCGCGCTGGCCGACCTGGCGCCGCGCTACTTGGCCGAGGTCCCGGCCGACCCCTTTTCCGGCGAGCCGCTGCGCTACGAACCCGCGCGCGGCCGGCTGTACTCCGTGGGCCTCGACCTGGTGCCCGAGGGCGGCAAGCCCACGCAACCGCCGCTGGGCGATGCGCTGGAACCCACCGTCGAGCTCGGCATCAGCGTCGCGGCGCCGGTCCGTTGAACCGCCGGCACACCTGGCTCTTGCCTCGACGGCAAAGCCGCCTACTCTGCACGCCCCAATATGGCCCAGCAGTACAAGATCCTCGTCGCCGACCCCATCTCCGAAAAAGGCATCGACCTCCTCAAGGCCGAACCCTCCTTCAGCGTCGAAGTCAAACTGGGCCTGAAGGCCGAGGCCGACTTCGCCGAAGCCGCCAAGGACGCCCACGCGATCATCGTGCGCAGCGGCGTCAAGGTCACGGCCAAGGTGATCGAGGCGGCGCCGAACCTGAAGGCCATCGGCCGGGCCGGTGTCGGCGTCGACAACATCGACGTGCCGGCGGCCAGCAAGCACGGCGTGGTGGTGATGAACACCCCGGGCGGCAACACCATCTCCACCGCCGAGCAGGCCTTCACCCTGATGATGAGCCTGGCGCGCAAGACCCCGCAGGCGCATGCCACCATCGTCGCCGGCAAGTGGGACCGCAAAAGCTTCCAGGGCACCGAAGTCTACGGCAAGACCCTGGTGGTGCTCGGCATGGGCCGCATCGGCGCCGAGTTCGCCAAACGCGCCATGGCCTTCGGCATGCGCGTCGTCGCCTACGACCCCTTCCTGTCCAAGAACCGCGCCGAGAGCCTCGGCGTCGAGCTGGTGGAGAACCTCGATGAAGCCGTCCAGCAGGCGGACTTCATCACCATGCACATGCCGCTGACGCCGCAGACCAAGCACATGCTCAACGCCCAGCGGCTGGCCAGCCTCAAGAAGGGCGTCCGCATCGTCAACTGCGCCCGCGGCGGCCTGATCGACGACCACGCCCTGGCGGCGGCCCTTGTCTCCGGCCAGGTCGCCGGCGCCGCTCTCGACGTTTTCGAAGTCGAGCCGCCGCCCGCCGACTACCCGCTGCTGCAGGCCCCCAACACCGTCTTCACCCCGCACCTCGGCGCCTCCACCGACGAGGCCCAGGAAAACGTCGGCATCGAGATCGCCGAGACCATCGCCGCCAACCTGCTGCACGGCACCGTGGTCAACGCCGTGAACATGCCCAACGTCGATCCGAAGACGCTGGCCGACCTCGGCCCCTTCCTCAAGTTTGGCGAACTCCTCGGCCGCCTCGTCTCGCAGTTCGCCCCGGCGCGCTCGAACGTGGTCAGCATCAACTACTGCGGCAAGGTCGGCACGCTCGACACCACCCTCATTTCGCGCGCCGTGCTCAAGGGCTTCCTGGAGCGCGCGGTCGGCCCCGAGCAGGTGAACTACATCAACGCGGTCGGCGCCGCCGAAAACCTCGGCGTGCGCTTCACCGAAAGCCGCGTGCCCGAACCCACCGAGTTCCACGACCTGATCGAGGTGCAGGCCTCCAACGGCAGCGAGACCGCCAGCATCGCCGGCACCTTCTTCGGCGGCGCCGCCCGCATCGTCAAAGTCAACGGCCGCCACATCGAAACGCGCCCGGAAGGCACGCTGCTGCTGATCGAGAACATCGACCGCCCCGGCATGATCGCCGCCTACAGCGCCGCGCTGGGCAAGAACCAGGTCAACATCGCCGACATGTCGCTGAGCCGGAACAAGGAGGGCGGCACCGCCCTGACCCTGCTCACGCTCGACTCGACGCCCAGCGACGCCGTCATTGCCGAACTGGAAGCCATTCCGGGCATCAGCCGCGTGCATTGCGTGGTGGTGTAAGCGGCCGGCCGCCATGAAACCTGCGCCCATGAGTCCGGCAGCCCCGGCTCATGGGCTTTTTCTTGCCCTGGCCGGACTGCTGGCCCTGGCCGGCTGCGCTCCGGATCCCGGCGCTCCGGTCGGCGGCGCCAGCATGGGCACCCGCTGGAGCCTGCGCGGTCCGGGCATCGGCGCCGCCCAGCGCCGGCAGGTGCAGGACCACCTGGACGCGCGCGAAGCCGTCCTCTCCCACTGGCGCCCGGACTCGGCGCTCTCGCGTTTCAATGCCAGCCGCAGCACGGACTGGCAGCCGGTGCCGCCGGAACTGGTGCGCGCGGTTGCCCTGGCCCGGCGCGTCGCCGCGGACACGCAGGACGCCCTCGACATCACCTGTGCGCCGCTCATCGACCTCTGGGGCTTTGGCGCCCGGCCGCCGGGCGCCGCGCCGGGCGTGCCCGACGCCGCCGCGATCGACCAAGCCAGGGCCCGCTGCGGCTGGCGCCACCTCGGCTGGCGTGAGAATCCGCCGGCGCTGCGCAAAACCCTGCCGGAACTGCAGATCAACGTCGCCGCCGTGACCGAAGGGCTGGTGCTCGACGAACTGGCCGCGCAGCTGCGCCGGCAGGGCCTGCGCGACTTTCTCCTCGAACTCGGCGGCGAAGTCGTGGCGGCCGGGCGCGCCCCGGACGGCGGCCCCTGGCGCGTCGGCATTCAGGCGCCGGAAGCCGCGCCGGGGGCCAGTCTGCAGGCGCTGCCGCTGAGCGACCAGTGCCTGAGCACCAGCGGCACCTACCGGCAGCGTTTCCAGCTCCCGTCCGGGGGCGCTTACAGCCATGTGATCGATCCCCGGCTCGGCCGGCCGGTGCAGCACCGCCTGACCTCCGTGTCCGTGCTGCATGCCAGCGCCGCCCTCGCCGACGGCTACGCCACCGCGCTGCTCGTGCTGGGGCCGGAACAGGGCCGGCGCACCGCCGAACGGCTCGGCCTGCGCGCGGTCTGGATCGAAGCCGCCGAAGTTCCCGGCCAAAACTCTTCGCAATCGGCCGGCAACCGTTGAACGTAGCCTTCCCCATGCCCCTGCTCGACACCCTGGAGTCCCGTTTTGGACGGTTTGCCATCCCCGGCCTGATTCAAGTCATCGCCGGACTGCAGCTGTTCACCCTGGTGATTTTCATGTTCCTTTCCCTGGAGGCCCGCCAGCCCTTCGAGGAGTTCCTCATGCTCAAGCCGGACGGCGTGCTGCGCGGCGAGATCTGGCGCCTGTTCACCTACGTGTTCATCCCCAGCAGCAGCCTGTTCGTCGCGGTCATCGGCGCCATGTTCATGATGTGGCTGGGCCGCGGTCTCGACGAGGCCTGGGGCGCCTTCCGGGTCAACCTGTACGTCCTCGGCGGCATGGTCTCGCTGGCGGCGGGCTCCCTGCTGTTCGGCTACGAGGCCAACGCCCTGTGGCTGTACCTGATGGCGCTGTTCGCCTTCGCCTGCCTGTACCCCAACGAGGAGATCCTGCTGTTCTTCATCCTGCCGGTGAAGATCAAGTGGGTGGCCCTGTTCACCGCCGGCATGCTCGCCCTCAACGTCTTCGCCAATCCGCCCAGCCTCATCCCGGTCTTCTTCGCGTTGCTGAACTTCCTGGTCGCCTTTGCGCCGCGCTTCCTGCGCAGCCGCCTGCAGGCGGCCCAGACCGCCGGCCGGCGCGCGCGCTTTGACTCCGCCGCCGGCGACCAGGGCACGCCGTTCTTCCGCTGCCAGCGCTGCGGCAAGACCGAGCGCGACGACCCCGCCCTCGAATTTCGCGTGACCGCCGAAGGCGACGAAGTTTGTTCGGTCTGCCGGAGCCGCGACTGAGTGAAGGCAGGCCTTGCCATCACGTCCGGGCATGCCACCGTAGACGTCCAACCATGCGCTGTCCCAAATGTGGAAGCTCCCAAGACAAGGTGATTGACTCCCGCGAGGCGCGGGAGGGCCACGCCATCCGCCGCCGCCGCGAGTGCATGAAGTGCGGCTTCCGCTTCACCACCTACGAGATCGTCGAGCGCGAGGAGCTGCGCGTGGTCAAGCGCAACGGCGCCCGCCAGAATTTCGACCGCGACAAGCTGCTCTCCGGCCTGCGCAAGGCCTGCGAAAAGCGCCCCGTCGAGATGGAGCAGCTCGAACAGCTGGTCGACGACATCGCCAACGAACTCGAGGAGGAAGGCTACCGCGAGATCCCCTCGACCGTCATCGGCGCCAAGGTCATGCGCCGGCTTGAGGCCATCGACCATGTCGCCTACGTGCGCTACGCCTCGGTCTACCGCCAGTTTGAGGATGTCGGCGAGTTCATCGACGAGATCAAATCCCTCGACCAGCGGCGCGTCCGCGATCCGGGACAGAAGGAACTGTTCCCCTGACCCCGACTGCCCATGTCCGAAAAAACCATCTTCCAGAAAATCATCGACCGGGAAATCCCGGCGCCGCTGGTCTACGAGGACGACCTCGTCGCCGCCTTCAACGACATCAACCCGCAGGCCCCGGTGCACGTTCTGATCGTGCCGAAGAAGCTCATCCCCCGGGTGGGCGAAGCCGCGGCCGAAGACCAGGCCACCCTTGGCGCCCTGCTGCTGGCAGCCGGCAAAATCGCCGCCCAACTCGGCGTCAGCGACCGTGCGCAGGGTTTCCGCCTGGTCATCAACCACGGCCGCGATGCCGGAGAAAGCGTGCCCCACCTGCACGTGCACCTGCTCGCCGGCCGCAGCCTGGAATGGCCGCCCGGCTGAAAAAGTCGCCCGCCCGCGCAACTTCGGACCGCCACGCCGGTTACAATGGGTGTCCGCCATGGAACCGCTCTCCCCCAACGATCCGCTCTGGAACCTGCTTGGCCAGGCCAAACCGGCGGAACCGCGGCCCAACTTCGCCCAAAATGTGGTGCGCGCCGCCCGTCAGACCCCGCAGGAACGCGGCTGGTTCGCCCGGCTGCGCGGCTGGTGGCGGGAAGCGCCCCTGGCCGGCGGACTGGCCTGGGCGGCCGCCGCGGTGGCCCTGGCGGCAACGGCCCTCTGGGTCCATGAACCCGCCGGAGCCCCCGCCGTTACCGCCAGCAAACCCGCGGCGGTGGAAAGCGCGGCGGCCGAAGCGGATTTTCCGCTGGTGCCGGGTTTCGAGACGGAGTGGGAGAATTTGGAGCAGATGGGCGACTTGCTGGTGGTCAACGACACCTCGCTGCTGACCGATTCGGAGATCCACCTGCTGCTCTATTGAGTTGAGCTGCAATGCGGCATGAATCTTGCCCGTAGAGGGAAGATGCCCACCGCGCCCACGCAGGTCCGCCACCAGATTCTCGCCACCGCGACCCTGGTGGCGTTTTTGATGTATCTCGACCGCATCTGCCTGGCGAACATCATCGGCTCCGACTCGTTTCAGGACAGCGTCCGGCTCAGCACCGGAGAGTCGGACTGGGTCAAGCTGGCCTTCTTCTGGGCCTACGCGCTGTTCCAGGTTCCGGCCGGCTGGCTGAGCGACCGCTTCGGCGCACGCGTGCTGATCACGCTGTACATCGCGGCCTGGTCGCTGTTCACCGCCGCCACCAGCTTCGCCACCGGCTTCGCCACCCTGTTCGCCGCCCGCCTGCTGTGCGGACTCGCCGAAGCCGGCTACTACCCGGCCAGCAGCAGCCTGCTGACCCGCTGGGCCCACATCGGCGGCCGCGGCTTTGCCAGCAGCGTCATCTCCTGGGGCGGCCGCGTCGGCGGCGCGGTGGCGCCCGGCTTGACCGCCTACGTCATCCTCGAGGCCGGCGACTGGCGCTGGGCCGGCTGGATCTACGGCGCCGCCGGCATTTTCGTGGCCCTGTGGTTCTGGCGCGTGTTTCGCGAACACCCGCGCCTGCACCCCCGCTGCAACGCGGCGGAAATCGCCCTGCTGGCCGAGGGCCGCGGCGCCTTCGAACCCGTCAAGGATCCGCCCCGGCGCTTCCCGCTGCGCGCCGCCTGCCGCAGCGGCAACCTGTGGATGGCCAACGGCGTGCAGTTCTTCACCAACATCGGCTGGGCCTTCCTGATCCTGTCGTTGTCCGACTACCTGAAAAAGGTGATGCACCTGGACGACCGCATGGCCGGCTGGATCACCACCGGCGCCCTGTCCATCGGCATCCTGGCGCTGCCGCTCGGCGGCGCCCTGACCGACAGCCTGACGCGCCGCCACGGCAAGCGCCTGGGGCGCATGCTGCCAATGTCCGTCACCAAGTTCGCCGCCGCCGCCTGCTACCCGCTGGCGCTGTGGACGGACTCGCCCGTGGGCATGGCGATCGCCTTCGGCCTGGTCGCCTTCTTTGCCGACATCGGCCTGCCCGCCATGTGGACGACGATGCAGGACATCAGCGGCAAGCATCAGGCCCAGCTGTTCGGCTGGGGCAACATGTGGGGCAACATTGGCGCCGGCCTGATGCCCCTGCTGTTCACCGCCACGCTGAAAGCCTGGGACGTCAATCACGACTACCAGGAAGGCGTCTGGCTCTGCGCCGCCGCCTTCGTCCTGGCCGGACTGTTCGCGCTCGGCGTCAACGCCGAGAAGCCCGTGGTGAAAGAAGACCCCGCATGAGCCGGTTAGCTCCGGCGTGAAAGCGCTGCTGCCCCTGCTCCTGCTGGCCCTGACTTCGGCGGCACCGGCCGCCCCCGTGCGGCCCAACGTCATCCTTGTCCTGTGCGACAACCTGGGCAACGGCGACGTGCGCGGCTTCCATCCGCAGAGCCTGCACCGCACGCCAAACCTGGACCGGATGGCCGCGGAGGGCCGGCGCTTTACCAGCTGCTACGCCGCCAGCGGCGTCTGCACGCCCAGCCGGGCGGCTCTGATGACCGGCTGCTACCCGCAGCGCGTCAACCTTCATGAAAGCGCCACCGGCGGCCTGGTGCTGCAGCCGGTCGCCGCCCGCGGCCTGCACCCGCAGGAGACCACCCTCGCCGAAGTCCTGCAGGCCGCCGGCTACGCCACCGCCATCATCGGCAAGTGGCACCTCGGCGACCAGCCCGAGTTCCTGCCCACGCGCCAGGGCTTCGACCGCTTTTTCGGCATCCCCTACAGCGACGACATGACGCGCGACAAGAAGCCGGACGTCTGGCCCGAACTGCCCCTGATGCGCGACGAACGGGTGATCGAGGCGCCGGTGGACCGCGACTACCTGACAAAGCGCTACACGGAAGAAGCCATCGCCTGGATCGAAGCCGAGCGCGACCGGCCGTTCTTTCTCTACCTGCCCCAGGCCATGCCGGGCAGCACGACCGACCCGCACGCCAGCCCGGCTTTCAAGGACAAGTCCGCCAACGGCCACTGGGGCGACAGCGTCGAGGAGCTGGACTGGTCGATGGGCCGGATCCTGGCCGCCTTGAAACGCCTGGGGCTCGACGAGAAGACGCTCGTGCTGTGGACTTCCGACAACGGCGCCCCCCAGCGCAACCCGCCCCAGGGCAGCAACGCGCCCTACCGCGGCTGGGGCTACACCACCAGCGAGGGGGCCATGCGCGTGCCGATGATCGCCCGCTGGCCCGGCGTCATCCCCGCCGGCGGCGAATGCCGCGAACTCTGCTCGCTCATGGACCTGCTGCCGACCCTGGCGCACCTGGCCGGGGCGGCGCTGCCCCAGGCCAGGATCGACGGCCATGACATCCGGCCGCTGCTGCTCGGCACGCCGGGCGCCGTTTCACCGTCGGATGCCGGCGGGTTTTTCTACTACCACCAGCACCAGCTGCAGGCCGTGCGCAGCGGCCCGTGGAAACTGTACCTGCCGCTGCCGGCCAAGCTCGGCACCGGCGGCCGCAAGGGGCCTGCCGTCGGACAGGCGCTGCAGCTGTTCAACGTGCGCGACGACGTGGCGGAGACGCGCGAAGTGTCCTCCGGGAACGCCGACGTCGTGCTGCGGCTGCTGCAGCTGGCGGAAGCGGCGCGCGCGGACCTCGGCGAAACCGGCCGGCCGGGCCGGGGCCAGCGGCCGGCGGGTTTCGTTGAAAGGCCGACGGCGCGCAAATTGTGAACCGCCGGGGCATCAGGGCGCTGGCGGCCGGGCCGCGCCGCCCAGCCAGGCGCGCCAGTGCGGCAGCAGCCAGAGCACGATGAGCAGGATCCAGAGCGTGCCCAGGCAGCAGGCCAGGCCGAGGCTGGAGATGCCGCGGTTGCCGGCGAAGAACAGGCTGGAAAAACCGATCACGGTCGTCATGCCGGAGAAGAACACGGCCTTGCCGGTGGTGACCTGGACGTGGCGGATGTCGTTGCCGGTGCGCTGCAGGGCCAGCAGCAGGTGGATGCCGTAGTCGATGCCGGTGCCGAGCAGCAGCGGGATGGCGGCGAGGCTGGCCAGATTCCAGCTCAGCCCCAAAGCGCTCATCGTCGCCGCCAGCGCGCCGACACCGCCGCCCAGCAGCAGCACCGACAGGATCAGGTCGCGCACGTTGCGGAAGGTGATCAATAGCGTGGCGGCAATCAGGCCAAAGATGGGCAGGAGCTGGCGGTTGAGATCCTCGCGCACCAGGGCGGAGAGCGCCCCGCCGAGCGTTTCCCAGCCGGCCACCCAGGCGCCCGTGTCGGCGCTCAGCAGAGCCTGCACCCCGGCCAGTCTCGCCCGGTCCGGCAGTCCCGGCTTGCCGGCGACGCTCACCGAGGCCAGCGCCACGCCCTCGCCGGCCACCAGGCCGGCATTGACGGCACGGGGGCCGGTGGCCAGCAGCCGCCCCAGCACGGCGGCCGCGGGGGCGGACGCCTCGTCCTGCGGCCACACCGCCAGACCCGTTTCCCAGACGCTGCAGACCCCGCGCAGCAGCCCCATGGCCGCCTCGGTGAAGCCCGCCGCATCGATCGCCCGCTCCAGACGCGGCCGCTCGCGCAGCAGCCATTCGACAAACGGCCGGTTGGCCGCCTGGGCCTGCGGATCCGCAATCAGCAGCGTCGGCAGCGCGTGCCGGACCAGGGTGCCCGCCTTCACCGCCGCATCCAGACGGACGCTCAACGCCTCCGCCCGCGCGCGCAACTCCGCCGCCGGTCCCGTGATCAGCACCGGCAAGCTGGCCTCCGCCTGCTGGCCGAGCCGCTCCTGCATCCACTGCATGGCGTCCATGGCCTCGCTGCGGGTCGGCCGCAGCGCTTCGGCGCCGGTCTGAAACTTCGGCAGGCCGTGCGTGGCGAACACCAGCGCCATGCCGCCGAACAGCACCAACGTGCCCAGCACCGCCAGCCCGTGCTTCACCGGTGTGGCGGAAGGCGCCACCGCCAGGCCCGCGGGCTGCCGGCCGGCCGCAAGCCCGGGGGCGAAGCCCAGCATGACCCCCAGGCCGACCAGTACGCCCAGCGCCACCAGCAGCCCCAGCTCCGCAAGTCCGGGCAACCCGCTGAACAGCAGGGACAAAAACACCGTCGCCGTCGTGCAGGCGCCGGCGATGATGCCCGGTGCGGCGAGCTTGCGCAGCCCTCGGGCGTCCAGCGCCGGGTGCTGGCGCGCCTCCTGGATGATCAGCACCGCGTAGTCGACAATGATGCCGAGCACAATGGCGGCGAAGCCGAGCGACATGATCGACAGCTTGCCGACCAGCAGGCCGCCAAAGCCCAGCGTGAGCACCATGCTGAGCATGAGCAGACCCTGGATCCACAGCAGGGGTTTCAGGCGGCGGAACATTGCCCAGAACAGCAGCGCAATGAGCACCTCGGTCAGGCCGATGGTGTTCGACATGTCCTTCTCGATCCCCGCGCCGATCTCGGCCTGAAACGCCGGCTCGCCGGTGTAACGGACCGTCACTTCCCGGTCGCCGCGCCAGGCGGCGACTTCGGCCTGCACTTGCGCCAGCCAGGCCGCGGCGGCCTTGTAGTTCCCCACCGCCGTCGCCGGCGTCACCAGCAGCAACCGGAAGGTGCCGTCCTCGGAAACCAGGCCGAACATGGAGCCTTCGAGCGCGCTCATGGCCCGGGCGTCGAGATGATCGAGCAGCCCCAGCGGGTCGTAGGAGGCGCGCTGCACCTTTTCCGCATCGAGCGCATTGGCGACGGTCTGCAGCGATCGGTCGAGCTGCGCCTGCACCGCGCCGGCCTCGAGGCGCCGGCGCGCCGCCTGCAGCCGCGCCGGGGCGGTGTTCTGCAGCGCCCAGGCCATGAGCGCCGCGCCCGACTCGGCCTGCTGTTCCAGCGGCTGCGCCCAGCGCACCTCCTTCACCAGATCCGCACGCTGCCGCAGGCGCTCCGCCAGGGCCGTTGCCGCCTCTCCGGACGCGGTCTCGTCCACGGCCTCGAGGGCGATGAGCAGGTCGCTGCCGCCGGTGAAACCGTCGCGCAGCAGCTTCAGCGCGCGCACCTCCGGCACCTCGCCCGGCAGGGTCGCCAGAATGTCCGTTTCCAGGCGCAGGCGCAGCCAGCCGGCGACGGCCAGCGGCAGCACCAGCAGCAGAAAGCCGAGCAGCGGACGTTTCATGCCTGCGCCTTGGCCGGCGGGGATTTGGCGCCGAGCCCCAGCCAGAAGATGATGGCGGAGGCCAGGAACATGGAGGCGGCGAGGAAGTAGAAGCCGTTGGTGTAGGAGCCGGTGGTGTCCTTGATCACGCCGATGACCCAGGGGCCGACGGCGCCGCCCAGGTTGCCGACGGAATTGATCAGCCCGATGCTGGCCGCCGCCGCGACCTCCGCCAGGAACAGACTGGGCAGCGACCAGAAGGCCGGCATGTAGGTTTTGAAGCCGGCGAAGGCGATCATCAGGCAGGCCATGGTCCAGGGCAGGCTGCCCTGGGTGAGTGGCGCGCAGAGCATGGCCAGAGCACCGATGGCGATGGGCAGGCAGGCGTGCAGGCGGCGCTCCTGGAAGCGGTCGGAACTCCAGCCGCCGAAGAGCTGGCCGCAAAGCGCCAGCAGCGGCGGCAGCACGATGAGCCAGGTGAACTGCTCGCGGCTGATCGCGTACCAGGCCTTGATCACGCTCGGCATGAACAGCTCCATGCTGTGGCTGCAGACGGTAATGCAGAAGTAGGCCGCGCAGAGCAGCAGCACCTTCGGATGCCTGAAGGCCTCAAGCAGCGTCATGCGCTTGCCGCGGGTCTTCGACACGCGCTCGCGCTCCAGTTCCGCCTCCAGCGCGTCCCGCTCCTCCGGCGTCAGCCACCGGGCCTGGCGCGGCCGGTCGGTCAGCAGCCAGAGCACGCCGACGCCGAGCACGACGGCCGGGATCGCCCAAACGATGTACACCCACTGCCAGCCGAGCAGGCCAAGCAGCTTGGGATGAGAGACGCTGACGCCGTTGACCACCTCCGTGGTGCCGAACTTGAGGAACCAGTTCGAAATCGGGCTGAGCATCTGCGCGAACGGCGTGGCGATGAGGAAGTAGGACAGCGCCTTGGCGCGGTCGCGCGAGGTGAACCAGTGGGTCAGGTAGACGATGACGCCGGGGAAGAAACCCGCCTCGGCAAGCCCGAGCAGGAAGCGCACCGTGTAAAACTGCGCCGGCGTCGTCACAAAGGCCGTCAGCCCGGCCATGAGGCCCCAGGTCACCATGATCCGGCAGATCCACTTGCGCGCGCTCCAGCGCTCGACCATCAGCGTGCCCGGCACCTCGAGCAGGAAGTAGCCGATGAAGAACAGCGTGCTGCCGAAACCGATGACCGCGTCGGTGAACACCGGGTAGTCCTTGACCATGGTCAGCTTGGCCACCGCCACGTTGACCCGGTCGACGTAGGCGATCATGTAGCTGATGAACAGCACCGGCAGCAGGCGCAGGAACGCCTTTTTGCGGGCGCGGTCGAGCGGGGACGTGGATTCGGCCATGGTTTGAAGTGGCGCGATGCTAGCGACGGCGCCGGGAAAGGCCAGCCAAATGCAGGTTTTCCACGGCCCGGTTCAGGCGCTCGCCGCCAGCTTCTCCAGGTCGGCCCGGCTGGCCTCGTACGTGGTGGCATAAGCCAGGGCCTGCGGATCGGGCGCCAGCCCCTGGCGTTCGCAGAAGCTGCGGTACAGCTCCGGCCACCAGTTGCGGTGCGCCGTCCTGCCCTGGTCCCGCCAGGTGCTCCAGTGGCTGAGCACCTTGCTCCAGCAGGCGCTGCCGAACTCGACCGCCTCCTTCTGGTCGCCGAAGGCGCTCACATACCAGTCGCGGCCGATGCGCGCGTGCAGCACCTCGTCGGCCCAGTCGTAGTCCTGGTACAGCATGCTCAGCGCATCCCCCGACTCGGCGCCCACCTCCCATTCGAAGCGCTTGCCCGTCCGGGTCATCAGGCCCTGCTCGATGAAGTACAGCACCGCGTGGCGCTCCCAGGGCTCCAGTTGGGTGTTCAACCCCAGCGACCAGGTGAAGTTCACCATCACCAGCTTCGGCCAGTCGATGCCCAGCTTGACGAAGCCCACCTCGCCCATCATGGCGTGGCGCGCCTCGTCCCAGAGCTGGCGGGTCATGTCGCGGTAGTAGCCCCAGGGCTTGTCCGCCGTCTCGGTCAGGATCGTCGCCATCATCTCCGGCACGTCAATCTCGCGCAGCCGCTTGTAGTACATCATCAGCGTCTTGTCGCGGCTGCGGAAGCGCGGGTCATACAGGAACTCCTCGGCATGCACGCCCATGTTGTAGGGATCCGGAAAGCGCGCGTCGCGCCTCGGCACCCGGTCGTACTCCAGCGGCGCGGCGCTGTGCAGCGGCGGCCGCGCGCATGGCACGGCCGGCTGCGAACCGTCGAGGTCGCCGGCGGCATCGAGCAGCGCCTGCAGCAGCTCAAGCCAGGGCTGCATGGCCGCCCGCTCCGCGGCCGTGACCAGCGCCGCCACCGCCTGCTCGCCGTAGGCGGCCACCTCGGCCATCTCCAGCGCAGCGAAGCGGCACAGGCGCAGGCTCGGGTGGTCGGCCAGCGGATTGGTGTCGGCCAGGTGCCGCCGCAGGCCGCGCAGCAGCGCGGGAAAGGCGAACTCATACAGCCCGGCGACCAGCTCGGCGGTCGTCGGAGCGTTCTGGATCTCGTTGAAGAAGATCTCCAGCGCCGGGTCGGGAACCTTGTCCAGGCCGAGCGGCGGCGTGCGCATCTCGGCCACGCGCTCGCGCATCGCCGTGGCGTGTTCGGCACAGTAGTGGCTGTGCAGGCTGAACGCCATCTTCAACTCGTAGACAGGCTCCGCGGTCAGCCGCGCCTGCAGGATCTGCATCAGGCGCTTGCAGGCGAAGTGGTGGCGCTTGAGGCGATCGACGCTGGCTTCGACGCCAAGCCCGGGTGCGGCGGCTTCGGCGAAGCTGGCCACCCCGGCCAGGGGCGGCAGGTGGCGGTACGGGGCGTATTCGAAGGGGTCCATGGCGCCATCATCGCCAGGATCCCGGCACGGAGGCAAGCCGAAGTCCGATGCCGCCAGCCGTCCAGCCCGATTTTCCAGGGGCCGCTCAGTCCCGGAACGCCGCCTCGACGTACTCGCAGAGCACGTGGCCGGCCAGCAGGTGACACTCCTGGGCAAAGGCGGTGACCGGTGTTGGCACGCAGTAGGCGTGGTGGGCCAGCGCGGCGCAGTCGGCGCCGTTTTCGCCGGTGAAGCTCACCACCACGCAGCCGCGCGCGCGCGCCGCCGCCAGCCCGGCGACGACGTTCCGGCTGGTGCCCGAGGTGGAGATGCCGACGACCACATCGCCCGGCTGGGCGAGCGCCTCGATCTGGCGGGCGAAGACACTCTCGAAGCCGTAATCGTTGCTGTGCGCGGTGAGGATGGAGGTGTCCGTCGTCAGTGCGATCGCGGGCAGGGCGCGGCGGTTGAGGCGGTAGCGCACCACGAGCTCCGCGGCCAGGTGCTGGGCGTCGGCGGCGCTGCCGCCGTTGCCGAAGAACAGGACCTTGTGGCCGGCCTTCAGCGCCGTGACCCAGGCCTCGGCGATGGCGGCGAGCACGTCGCGGCAGTCGTCGAGCCGCTTCAGCGTGGCGAGGTGGCCCTCAAGGTGGCCCTGGAACATGGAGGCAAACGCGGACATGGCGGGAAAATCAGTTTTCAAAGGCCTGCAGCAGCTCGTCGCGGGTCACCCGCGCCGTGCCGAGCTTGCCGACAACAATGCCGCTGGCGTGGTTGGCCAGATCGGCGGCATCCTCGGCGCTGAGACCGGCGGCGAGCGCCAGGGTCAGGAAGGCGATGGCGGTGTCGCCGGCGCCGGAGACGTCGTACACCTCGCGGGCGCGGGTGGGGATGTGGTGCGGCGCCAGCCCCTGCTGAAACAGCATCATGCCCTGCTCGCCGAGGGTGATCAGCACCTTGCCGACCTGCCACTGCTCGAGCAGCCGGCGGCCGACTTCAAGCAGGCGCTCGTCCTCGAGCGGCGGCCCGGGGCTGCGGTGGTCCTGGACGCCGGCGGCGGCAAAGGCCTCCAGGCGGTTGGGCTTCACCAGCGAGGCCCCGCGCCAGTTCAGCGGGTTGCGCGGCGAGGGATCGACGGTGACCAGCTTGCCGGCCGCGGCCGCCAGGCCGAGGACGCGCTCGGCCAGTTCCTGGGTCACGAACCCCTTGCCGTAGTCCTCGATGATGAGGCCGTCGAGCTCCGGCAGCAGGGCCTCGACGCGCCGGCTGACCTCGTCGAGCTCGGCGGCGGACAGCTTCTCCAGCGTTTCGCGGTCGACGCGCACGACGTGCTGCTGGCGGGCGATGATGCGGGTCTTGGCAATGGTCGGCAGGCCACCGTTCTCCAGCAGCGGCTGGGTCCGCACCCCTTCCGTTTCCAGCAGCCGGCGCAGCTCGTCGGCGGCGCTGTCCCGGCCGACACGGCCCAGCAGGTAGGCGTGCGGCGTGAAGGCGGAGAGGTTGCGCGCCACGTTGGCGGCGCCGCCGGGGAAGGTGGTTTCCTTGGTGACCTCGACGACCGGCACCGGCGCCTCCGGGGAGATGCGCCGCACCGCGCCCCAGATGAAGTGGTCGAGCATGACGTCGCCGATGACGAGAATGCGGCAGCCCGCCATGCGCTGGATGGCGTCGCGGGCGGTGGTGGAGATCAGCATGGGGAAAGGCGGAATCAGCCGCGACGCGCACGCACCGCGGCGGCAAGGGTGTCGAGCATGGCCTCGGTGGCAACCCAGTTCACGCAGGCGTCGGTGATGCTCTGGCCGTAGGTGAGCGGCTGGCCGGGCTTGGCGTCCTGGCGGCCTTCGACGAGGTGGCTCTCGATCATCACGCCGGTGACGGCCTTGGAACCCGCAGCGATCTGCTCGGCCAGCGTTTGCGCCACGGCCGGCTGGCGGCGGTAGTCCTTGAGGCTGTTGCCGTGGCTGCAGTCCACCATGACGCTGCCCGGCAGGCCGCGCGCGGTGAGCTGGTCGACCACGCTCTGGATCGAGGCGGCGTCGTAGTTGGTGCCGCCCTTGCCGCCGCGCAGGATGACGTGGCAGGCCGGATTGCCCTTGGTCTTGACGATGGCGGCGACGCCGTCCTTGGTGACCGACAGGAAGCAGTGTTCGCCGGCGGCCGCCTGGATGGCGTCCAAGGCCACCTGGACGCCGCCGTCGGTGCCGTTCTTGAAGCCGACCGGCATGGACAGGCCGGAGGCGAGCTGGCGGTGCACCTGGCTTTCGGTCGTGCGTGCGCCGATCGCGCCCCAGGACACCGCATCGGCAATGTACTGGGGCGTGATGACGTCGAGAAACTCGGTCGCGGACGGCACGCTCATCTTGGCGAGCTCGATCAGCAGGCCGCGCGCGCCGCGCAGACCGTTGTTGATGTCGTAGCTCTCGTTGAGGTGCGGGTCGTTGATGAAGCCCTTCCAGCCGACCGTGGTGCGCGGCTTCTCAAAATAGACGCGCATGAAGATCTCCAGATCGGCGGCGTAGCGCTCGCGGGCGCCGGCGATGAGTTCGGCGTATTCCAGGGCGGACTTGGGGTCGTGGATCGAGCACGGGCCCGCGACGACGAGCAGGCGGTCGTCCTTGAGGCTGACGATGGCCTCCGCACGGCGCCGGGCCTGCTCGACAAACGCCGACTCCTGCTCGCCCAGCGGATAGTCATGCATCAGCAGCGCCGGCTGGATCAACGGCAGGATCTCCGCCACGCGGAGGTCGTCGGTGGGATGGGTGAGGCTCACAATGGGTCAGGTTGGCAAAACGAACCTGCAACGTGGGCGCTTTTGCCCGCCGCGCAAGCAGGCTGTCGGGGCGCGCGCAGGTTGGTCACCCGGAATGCGGACTCAAATGCCCTTCCCACCGCCGGCCGAGGCCGGCGGCAGTCAGTGTCAGGACGGCCATGAAAGGCCTCATTCGTCCCAGTCACGGCCGCCGCGGCCGCCACCGTCACGCTCCCAGGAATCGCGCTTGCGCTCGGGCTTGCCGCCGCGCTCCGGGCGCTCGCGGCGTTCGTTGCCGCCTCCCGGTCCGCCGCGCGGCGGACCGCCGTAACCGCCGCCCGGCGGCCGCGGCGGGCGCTCCTCCTTCGGCCGCGCCTCCACAACCTTGATCGGCCGGCCGCCGACGTTGCTGCCCTGCAGCCCCTGCATGGCCGCCTGCGCCTCGGCGTCGTTGGGCATGTCAACAAAACCGAAGCCGCGCGAGCGGCCGGTTTCGCGGTCCGTCACCACGCGGGCGTGGCCGACCGTGCCGTAAGCGGCAAATTCACTGCGCAGTTCATCATCGGTCAGGGTGTAAGCCAGATTGCTGACGTAGAGGTTCATCGGGATGGAGTTCGGGAGCCGCCACGATCTCGGGAGCAGAAAATTGGACCGGTGGCGGGGAACCAGATTTCCGATCGCCACCCGGGGGCGGCGATGGGGCGGAAAATAGGCATCCGGCCCTGGCCTGTCAATTCCAGGCGCAGCCGGCGCCCGGCTTGCGCGGCCCCGCCGGCGCGGCACACTCGGCGCATGCGCAATGCCTCGCCCGCTCCCCGTCTGGCCAGCCCGTCCGGCGGCCTGCCTTCGGCCGTCCGCTGGGCCCAGCTTCTGCAGGCCGACCGCCTGCGGCCGGGCGATCTGGCGCTCGACGCCACGGCGGGCAACGGTCACGACACGCTGTTCCTCGCCCGCTGCGTGGGCAATTCGGGTCACGTTTACGCCATGGACGTGCAGGCGACGGCGGTCGCGGCGACGCGCCAGCGGCTGACCGAGGCCGGGGTGCCGGAAACGGGCTTCACGCTCTGGCAGGCCGGCCATGAAACCCTGGCGCAGTGCGTGCCGGCGGCGCATCACGGCCGCCTGCGCGGCGTCATGTTCAACCTCGGCTACCTGCCCGGCTCGGACAAGCAGGTCATCACCCGCACGGCCACCACCCTGCTGGCCGTCCAGAGCGCCCTGGAGCTGCTCGCCCCGGGCGGCCTGCTCACCCTCGCCGTCTATCCCGGCCACGCCGGCGGCGCGGAGGAGCGGAGCGCCGTGGCCGGCTGGGCCGGCGCCCTGCCGCCGCGGGCGTTTGAAGTGCAGTTGCTGCGGCCGGTGAACCGGGCCGCCTGCCCGCCGGAATGCTGGGCCGTGTGGAAAAGCGACGCCGGCCTCAATCGCGCCGGCGCGTGATCAGCACGACGGAGGCGAGGATGAGCGCCCCGGCAAGGACGACGCTGCGCGGCACCGGCTCGTGCAGCACCAGCCGCCCGAGCAGCACCGCGACAAACGGATTCACGTAGGCGTGCGTCGAAACCCGCGCCGGCGTGCTGACCTGCAGCAGCCAGACGTAGGCCGTGTAGCCCACCAGCGAGCCGACCAGCGTCAGGTAGGCGAAGGCCCAGGCCGAACGGGCGGTGATGCGGCCGGGATC
>CAYYJK010000024.1:0-21638 GCA_964472185.1 uncultured Prosthecobacter sp. | reverse complement strand
CCCTCGAGGGCCTGCGCGCCGCGGGCGTTTCCCCCACTGCCTGGGGCGGTCAGCCGCCGGTCGACCAGCCTGCCGGCAACCTCGACGCGCCGAAGACGGAGGCCGACGTCCGCGACCGCCTGAGCAAGGCGAAGAACTTCAACGAGCGCCGCGACATCCTCGCCCAGGCGCGTGCTGCCGGCCTCAAGGTCTGATCCTCCCGCATCTCCCCAACACCCGTCTCCACCCCACCCCATGAAACTGCTCCAGTCCCTCCTCACCGCGATGACCCTGATCCTCGCGGCCCTGCTTGTCGCCACCGGCCAGTTCTACGCGGCCGCCGTTTCCACCTTCGTCGGCCTGGCGGCCGCCACGCCCTGGTCCGCCCATCCGGCCGGCGTGTTCAGCAGCAACGTCATCGCCGACGAGCTGAAGCTGACGAAGGTGCTGGAATACACCATCCTCGGCCTCCGCGCCGCGCTGGCGCCGCTGCGGCTCTTCTCGACGGCCGTCAACCGCAACCCGATGGGGGCCGGCAACGACGATGACAACAGCGTCACCGTGCCCGTCTACGGCTTCACCTCCGGGGATGCGCAGGACCGCACGCCCGGTCAGGCTTACTCGAGCAAGGTCTCCAACACCCAGACCGGAGCGCGGAAGATCCTCATCAACAAGGAGAAGGTCATCGGCCTGGGCTTCACCAACGAGGAAGCGCAGAACCAGGTGAGCTTTGACCCGGAGCTGCACGGCCTCATCAAGGGGCATGACCTGGCGCGCACCGTCCTCCAGGACATCTTCGGCGTGGTGCGCTACGGCAAGTTCCCGAACGCCACACTCGCCCCGCTGGCCGCCAGCGCCTTTGACCACAACGACGTGGCCGAGCTGGCGCAGAAATGCATGGAAGCCGATTGGCCGCAGTTGCCGCGGCCGGGCCTGGCGCTGAATCCCGCCTACCACTTCGCCCTGCTCAAGCAGCCGGCGCTGCTGGATGCCTCCCAGTCCGGCAGCACCGACGCCCTGCGCAACGCCCGCGTCAATGACATCATGGGCTTCAGCGAGGTCGGCAGCAACGGCATCCCGCTCAACAACGGCAGCGCGCAGAGCTTCACGGCGGTCGCGGCCACGGACCTGTGCACGGCTACCGGGCACGGCCTCCTCACCGGTGACCAGGTGGTCTGCACGACCACCACCACCCTGCCGGCCGGCCTGGCAACGGGCACCTACTACTACGTCATCAAGGTCAGCGACAACACCTTCAAGCTGGCGAGCAGCCTCGCGAACGCCAATGCGGGCACCGCCGTGGACATCACCGACACCGGCACCGGCACCCACAGCATCGCGCTGCGCACCAACCTGGTCGGCGTGGCCGGCGCCCCCTCGGCGATCATTACCGGCTTCCGCCCGGTGATCCCGACGCAGGGCATCCGCCAGAAGCTGGTCAACTTCGAGCTGGTCGACGACCCCGAAAGCGGCCTCACCCTGGAGTTCCGCCACATTGCCGACGAGGACACCGGCAAGGAGTATCAGGTCATCGGCGTCCACTACGGCTACGAGTTCGGCCTGGCCGAAGCCATGAAGCTGATCAGCAGCCCGGCCGCCTGAGCCTGACGGAAACCCGCACCCGCCACCGTCATGCGTCTCGCCCTCATCATCGCCCTGGCACCCGACCGCCGCAGCGGTCGGGTGCTCAGCGACATCCTGCCCGCCGACCAGGCGGTGACCGAAGTCAAACAGGCCATCGTCCGCAACGAGGCCCTGCCGGGTTACCCGATCATCGCCGCCGTGGCGCTCGACAGCACCCTGCGTGAGCACCGCTTCAAGGCTGACGCGCAGCCGCTCAAGCTCGGCCCCGCACAGACCGAGCTGCCGGCCTCTCCCCTCATTGAGGTGCCGCTGGGTGAGGGTGACGACAAAGCCGTGATCCGGGTCGAGACCGAGGAGGAGGCCGCCCTGGTGCGCCACCTGGAAGCCGGCTGCAAGCAGGCGACTCGGCTCCAGCTCGAACTCGACGATCTCAAAGCCGCAGCCGCCAAGGCCAGCAAACCGGCGAAGTGAATCCCCTCCCACCCTGTGGGTTGCATCGGCCCCCGTCGCGCTTTTTGGTTGGGCGCGGCGGGGGCCTTATGCTTGAGGGCAAGCCTCAGTAGACGTCGCATTTTGCCAGCGACACGGCGCGCGTTGTCGGATTACTTGCGCTTGTTGGGGGTCTGAGTGAGCACCGATCCGGCGAGCTTCTTTTCAGTAGCTGACGACTTCGGGTTGTTCAGAACCTTGCCTGCAAGCGAAGCAATCTTGGGAGAGGTAGTCTCGCAGGATTTCTTCTTAGCCATTCGGGTTTGGTGTTGAGGTTAAAAATCCGCGCCAACACAGATTTTATGACTTCTGCTTGCACCTGAGCCCCGAAAGGCCTAAAACGCGCGCGCTTGAAACACACTTGTTCTTGGTGCCGCCCGACAGGTTTGGCCTGACGAACTAGCGAAAAAGCTGACCCAGTTTAGAGTTGCCGCTCTTGACTGGGTTTTTTTCGCCCCTCGACTTCTTCCTCGCTCGTTGCCTCGCGTTTCAAACCGTCTTGGTTCAGCGGATGAAAACTACTGTTATGCCAGGTGGTTGCAAAGGCATTTAGGGGGAATTCTTCGTCTTTTTCGTGCAAGGATCGCCTTCCAATAATTGACAGGTGAGAGAGGGCATGACGCCCGAACTCCAGGAACTGACCACGGATATGGACCGCCGGAGCGGCCAGCGGCGCATCCGGGTGACGGCTGGCGCAGAGCGTGTCGAGATCCTGGTGCAGCACGAAAGTGACGAAGCCCTGGGCGACGAGGTCCCCGATTGGCGACCCGTCGATCACCCACCGGTCAATGAGCGCCTGGCGGAGCTGCTGCTCGAGGCCGTGTGCAGCCTGCGTGCGCGGCGGTTCTGCATCAGCCTGAGCGACACGCCCTCGGTCCACCTGCCCTCCGCCGACGCATGAGCGCGATCCTAAGACAGGCGAAAGAACGCCACCAGGCCAGCATCGAGTGGCACTACCCGGGCGACGTGCTGATCGACGGCGTCGTCTACACCGGCGCCTGCATGCCGGGAGCGGAGACGAACGTGCAGACCGATGACGGCTGGCGTCGCGTGCAGGAGCTGCGCTGCGCGATCCGCAAGAGCCTGCTGCCGCACCCCCCGCAGATCCACACCCAGCTGAAGCACGCGGACAAGGAGTGGCGCCTGCGCGAGGTGGACGGCTTCGCCGCGGCCGACATCGCCTGGCAGCTGCTGGCTTACCGCTTCCTGCCCTCGTCATGATCACGGTTAACGTCAAGGTGGCGCCTCTGCTGCGCGAGCTGAAGCGCATCCCGGGCCAGTTTCGCCGGGTGGCGCAAGAGCTCGTCGACACGGAGGCGCGCGGCTTCGTGCGGGATGCGGTGCAGTCGACACCGCCTTTCTTCGCACGCCCGGCCGGCACGGACACACCGGGCAAGTTTGTCACCGTCAACGGCACGGAAGCCCGCAAGACCGGCGAACGCGTGATCGAACGTGAGGCGGCCGCGATCTTCGCCGCGGTGCAGATCAAGGGGGAACGCCAGCTGACGCACCTCTTCGGCAAGCGCCTGGCGCAGCCCATCAAGGTCAAGACCAAGGAGCGGCACACGGACGTCGCCGGTATCTGGGACATGCGTGCCAAGCGGCGCTTCGAAGCCAAGCGCAAGACCATCTCCCGCGGCCAGAAGGCGCCCTACTACGTCGCCGCCGCGAAGCTGAAACGCGCGATGGAGGCCCGGAAGAAGCAGGTCGGCAAGCTGGCTTCAGGTTGGGCCGCCGCCGCGCAGAAGGTGGGCGTGAAGCTGCCGGGCTGGATCGCGCGCCACGGGGCCGGCCGCGGTGATGTGATGCTTAGCGTCGGCAGCATGAGCTACAGCATCCGCATCCGCAACAACGTGCCCTACGGCACCGCCGTCCAGCTGCAACGCATCGCCGACCGTGTCGCCCGCGTTCGGGAGCGCAAGCTCGCCGCCCGCCTGCCGCATGTGCTGCGTGGCGCACTGCGCCGTGCGCAGAACTCCCCCCTCACCGCCGCATGACTCTGCCCACCCAACTCGCCACCCTGGTCCGGAGCTACCTCGACACAGACGCCAGCCATGCCGCCGGTGTGCCTGCCTGGCCGATCCAGCGACAGGACGATGGCAGCACCTTGCGCTACCCGAGCATCACGGTGCGCGCCGACGAGCGCAGCGGCAACCGTCTCCGGGTGGTGAACGTGCAGATCGTCGTTCACGTGGCCCCCCGCGAAGGCGACACCGCGCAGACCGATGCGGCCGAGGCTGCCCTGGCGGCGATCCAGGCGCAGCTGCGTGATGGGGACGCCTTCTACGCGCACCTGGCCGCCGCGCCCGTGGAGCAGCGCACCGGCTGGCAGCTGCATCATCTGACCACCGTCACCCCCGAAGACGTGCGCCGGGAGGGCGAGGCGGTCAACGCCTACAGCGCCGCCTTGCAGGTGCTGGCGCAGGTGGCGTGATTTGACACGGCGTGGGAACCGAAGCCATGAAACGCCTCTTCGCCCTCCTCTCCCTGGCCGCCCTCTTCGTGGCGGCGCCTCTCCAGGCTGTCGATCTCACCATCACGCCCGCCAGCTTCGTGCCCGGTGCGCGCGCGAAGTACCTCAACGGCATCGCGGGCACCACGTTCACCGCCGGGCAGGTGGTGACGCTCAACACGAGCACGAACCGCTACGTGCTGGCCGATGCCAACGTGGCCACGCTGGTCAAGGTCGAAGGCCTCGCCGCCCACGGCGCCGCGGCCGGCCAGCCCCTGGCGGTGCTCGTCGAGGATGACGACCTCACCCTCGGCGCCACCCTGAGCATGACGGCGCCCATCTACGTGCTGAGCGACACGGCCGGCGGCATCAAACCCAGCGCCGACATCACCACCGGCGACTTCCCCGTGGTACTGCTCATCGCCAAGAGCACGACGAAATGCATCCTCCGGCCGCGCGTGCTGGCCGGCACCGCCGCGGCGCAGTGAGCACGCCCTGCCCGAACCCACCACACCTCTCCTGCCATGCCTGTCGCTCCACTGATTGAACACGGCGTCAAGCCGCACTACGCCGTCAAAGACGAAACCGGCCTCATGGTCACCGACGTCTCCCTCAAGCCCATGCGTGACCAGGTCACCCACAAGGGCGACAAGCGCGCCGTGGAATACGAGCGCTGGGAGGATCCGCGGCTGGAGGGCGAGGTCAAAGGCCGCCCGTCCCGCAACGCCCAAGGTCTGGCCCACGGCCTCGCCGATGTTCACCCGGGCACCGCGGTGGACCTGCTCAATGTCGCTGATGGCGCCAGCCTCCACGGCTTCGACATCGACGACGACAACGTCACCATCATCGGCAACCCGACCCGCGACAGCAGCGACGGTGACGGCACCTCGATCACCGTGCCCTTCACCTACCGGCCCTTCATCGCGAAGGCCGCCTGACCGACTTCTCGGACATGAGAGCGGCGTGCTGGACGCCGTCAGCCGCAAGGCATCCAGCGCCAACTTCCCCTCATCCATCCCATGGAAGCCTTTTCCTGGTCCACCAAGAGCACTGCCCTGGCCGCCGCCTTCGGCGCCTGCGGCTTCCCGATCCGGACGAACACGACCGAGATCCTCGAACTGCGGCAGGCCATCAAACTGCGCTTCTTCGTCGGTGCCCAGTCGCAGTGGCTGGCGCTGGAGCGCGATCCCCTGCGCAATGCCCATGCCACCGGCGAGCTGGCCAAGGCCGACCCGCTGCATCCCTTCCTCCAGGCCCTGCGCGCGGCCCGCAATTACGACGTCCTGCTCGGCGTGCAGCACACCGGCGCGCGCGTGCGCCTGGCGCCGGCGGTCCCGGGCGCCTGGCACTACGAGCCCGGGGAGGAAGACGCCCGCCTGCGGCTGCTGCCCGGGCCGCGCACGAATGACCTGCCGCTGGCCGCCGCCTGTGGCGTCGTCGGCATCCCTGTCGTCGACATTGAGGGTGAGCAGGGCCGGCGCCTCTATCGCCTGGCCGCGCGCGGCCTGCGCAGTGTGGAGCTGCCGCAGCCGGAATGGGAGACGGTGCGCCTGATCCGCCGCCAGGTGCCCGGTCAGCCGGCCTTGGCGCTGGAGCAGGCTGAACCGCAGCACCCGCTCTGCCTGGCCTACCAGGGCGCCTACAGCTACGCCGCGCTGCTGGCGCACTGCAAACGCCTCGCCCGCAACGTGCTGATCAAGGATCCGCACTCCCGCCGCCGCGCCTTGATTCCGGAGAACCCCAGCGCCGACCTGCTCGACGACGTGCGGCGGCATTTCCGCATCCCGGGCTAGATCCCACCATGACCACCTCGCCACCATCCCCCGCGCCTGAGGCGCCGCAGTTCGAAGACGACATCGTCGATCACGCGATCGAGCAGCGTGCCGCCGAGGAGCGCCAGACGGCCGTGCTCGCGCAGCACACCTGGCACGACCTGCCGCTGCACCCCTTCACGATTCGGAGAGAAACGCTCTACTTCCGCCTGCGCGCCGCGAATGATGCCCTGCCGCTGAGCGTGGTGCGCAAGCACCCGGAGGTCTTCCTCCAGGACGCGATGATCATCCTCTGGCTGTGCAGCCACGAGCCGGCCGACTGGACGCCGCTGCGCGCCCGCACCGACCTGCTCCTGGAGACGATCGAGACCTGGGCGGAGCAGCACATCCTGCGCCACCAGCAGACCGATGCGACCGACCTCGCGCTCCGGATCCTGCGTGAAGGGGACTGCACGCGCGCGCAGCCGCGGCCGAGTGAGCGCAAAGGAGACGACCTGGGAAACTCGCCCTGCCCTTGACGGAAGCGAGTTACATCGTGCTGCTGTCGAGGGCCTGCCCCGGCCTCTTCTCGCTGGACGAGATCCTGCACCGCGTGCCTCTGGCGCTCGGTCACTCCCTGATCCATGCCGGCCGCCTGTACGATGGCGAGCCGATGGTCTGGCCGCAGGCCCATCTGTCCAGGCGCGGCCGGTGGTGGCAGCGGGTGTCGGATTTCCTCCGCCGGCCGCAGGATTGACACCCGGCGGAGGGCACAGCCCGCCCTCCCTCATCCATGTCTGCCATCGTCGAGTTCGGATTCAATGCCCAGGCCGTGGACCGCGGCCTCGCCAACCTGGAAAGCCGCATCAGCAGCTTCGGCAACCGCGCCAAGGCGGCGCTGCCGAATCTGACCGGCATGCTGGGTGTGGCCGGCGCCGGCGCGGCGATCAAGCAGACGCTGAGCCACTACGATGACCTCGCGGATGCCGCGCTGCGCCTGGGGGAGAGCACGGAGATGATCCAGAAGGTCGAGTATGCCTCCAAGCAGCTGGCCAGCGTGGACATGAACGGCCTGGTGGCCAGCTTCCTGAAGTTGGAAAAAGCCCTCGGCGAAGTCGGCAACGAGAAGGCCAGTGAGGCCCTGGCCAACCTGGGCATCACGCAGCGGTCGCTCTCCAGCATGCCCCTCGACCAGAAGATCCTGGCGATGGCGGCAGCCTTCCAGCAGGCGCGCGTGGATGGCACGGGTTACAACGACATCCTCGGCCTGCTCGGCAAAAGCGCCGGCAACCTGATCCCCATGTTCACCACCTCGCGCGAGTCGATCGAGGAACTGTTCGGTCAGGCGCCCGTGCTGGCGGATGCCGCCGTGCAGCAAATGGCCGCGCTCAATGACCGCGTGGACGGCTTTGTCGAGCGCACCCGGGCCGGTTTCGGCGCCCTGCTCGCGCTCGGCGGCGGCTTGGCCGGCATGCTGGGTGGCGATTCCTTCGAGGAAGCCTTCGGCACCAGCGATGAGCAGACCGCCGCTGCGGCGAAGCGGGACCAGGATCGGGCCGCCGCGGCCGCCGCCCGTGAGGCCGCCGAGCAGCAGGCCGCTGCCGCCGAGGCGCAGGAGGAGGCCGTGAAGCAGGCAGATGCCGCCGAGAAGGAGCGCCAGAAAACGATGGAGCGCGTGCGGTCGCTTCAGGACAACATCCTCCAGATCGAGTTGCAGCGCCTGACACCGGCGGAACGCCTGGCCCGCCTCGCCGAGGTGCAGCAGCAGAAGATCGAGGCGATGCGCCAGCAGGGCGGCCTGTTCTTCGAGGCCACGGTGAAGGGCATGCAGCAGTTCGCTGACGCGCAGGTGGCGCGCGGGTCCAACGGCGTCGAACAGACCCTCGAGCGCTTGCAGGAGATCATGCGGCTGCAGCAGGAGATGGAAGGGCTCCAGGCCGGCATGCGCCAGAACGCGGCCGACACCTCCGAGGCTGAGGCCGAGGCCGCCGCGGCCAAGGAGAAGGAGCAGGCCAAGGAGCGCGAGAAAGCCGTCGAGGAAGCGATCAGCGCCGAGAAGGAGCGGCAGGCCAAGCTCGAAGCCTCACGCGACCTGGCGCTCGAGATGGCCATCCTGCAAGCCAAGGCCAAAGGGCAGGAAGACCTGGCCAAACAGCTCGAGCGCGAACAGGCGATCCGCCAGCGCATGCAGAGCATCATGAGTCGCACTGGCATGGGCGAGGACGAAGCGCGCATCGCGGCCACGCGCATGCAGGACCTCCAGGAGCAGGTCGATGAGAACGATCCCCAGGACAGCGGCCGCAGTGAACCGAGCCGCTACGACGAAGAAGGGCGGCGCGCCGACGGCCGGAAGCGCATCCGCGGCTACTCGCACACCCGCCAGGGCGGCGCCGATGAGGCGCGCGGCCGTGCGCGTGCCGGGCTCGAAAAGTTCTGGCCGGGCATGTATGCCGGGCAGGGGGGCGAGCCAGGCACGGACAACCCTCTGGCTGACAAGGCGGCGGCAAATTCCGCCACCCCCTCGGCCAACAGTGCCACCAGCACGCAGCAAGTGGCCCAGGTCGTCTTGCAGGTGCTGCCCCAGATCCTCGAGGCCCTGAAATGAGCATCGCCCCCTACATCGAGCACGGCCGGCGCAACCTCATGATCGAGCCGGAGGAGCTGGTGATCCGCCCGCGCGGCCTGGACACCGCCGCCCAGGTGTGGCTGACCGATCATGAGGACACCTTTGCCAACGGCGGTGCACCCCCCGGCCGCCCGCACATGCGCATCAAGGAGGTGCAGACCAAGGCGGACGGCCCGCGCTACATCCACCGCGTGCAGGCCGAGGGCCTCGCGCGCAGTGCCGACAAGATCGAATCCCGCCGCATCCGCCAAAGCGAGGAGGGCTGGGACGAAGGCCCGGTCGAGCTGCTCACCCTCAACCCGGACCGCTATGCGCAGGGGGACCTGGTGCCCGGCTACGAGACGCTGTGGATCGTCGGCGTGGAGAAGGACGACCTCAATGGCCACGTCTGGCGTTTGTCGCTCGATGCCAAAGGCATCCTGGCGCCCAAGGCGCGCAAACGGCGCATCACCGTCAACGGTCAGCCGGTGAGCAGCTCGACGACCCTGGCGCTGGACAATGCCATGATCTTCAAAAACGAGGCGGGCGTCTTCTCCGGTTGGACCGATCAACGCCACACCGCCCTGGATGCCAGCCGCGTCGTCGTGGTGGACACCCTGCTGACGACCTCGCCACCGCCGACGGACAAACTGCCCGGCCATCTCACGCCCGAGAACGCACCGCCGGTCCTCGACATCTTCGCCATTTCGTGGTGGAGCACGGCCGGCTTCACTTTCAACTGGCCCTGGGGTTGGAGCCTCAAGGGCATCAACTCCGAGCAGCTGCTCGACAAAGCCCTGTGGGTGACCACGATCACGACCGAGTACGTGCCGCGTGCCGTCGTGCGCTGATGCCATGACCCCCCGCCGCCCCAAGCCCTACGAATGGCCGCGCCGCACCGGAGTGCTGCACGCCTGGCAGCTGCGCGACTACGCCACCTGGCTGCTGCCGCAGCTCGGCCGGCGCTGGGAGGCCAAAGGCGTGACGGATTTCTCCCAACCACAGGCGGACAAGGACAAGCCCGCGGACCCTTACCACTTCCAGCAGACCACCGGCGTGCTGAAGGTGCGCCAGCTGCGCCACTTCGCTGCCTACGTCTTCCGCGCCATCGGCCGCGAGGCGGAGCGCCGCCCTTTCCAGTGGGAGCGCATGAGCGGCCTGGCCTTCGTGCGCGACCTGCTGCCCCTGGCCGCCCACATCCAGATCCTGCTCGACCTCAAACGCAAGAACGCCCCATGAAACTCACCTTCGACACCCAGTGCGGTCGGCTGATGAAATCGGCCGCCTTCCTCAGCCCGATCGACCAGCTCGAAGCAAAGCGCGGCGACGGCGAGCACATCGAGCTTCAACTGCTCCGTCTCGGCCTGCCCTGGGAGGCGCCGAACACCGCGCAGGTGCGCTTTGTGGTGAAGCCGCACGCGAAGTGGTCTGCCGATCCGCATGCCCTGGCGGACACCTGGACCTGGAACAGCACCCTCCAGGGCTACGAGGCGCCCATCAACTACGTGACCACCGCCCTCAACCAGCTGCTGCGCATCGGCGATGCGGACTACGAAAACGGCCACATTGACCTGATGGCCGAGCTGGCCTGGCGGCCGACCTCCGCGCAGAGCTGGCGGCGCTCCCAGACGGTCACCTTCCGCCTGCACAACAACGTCTGGCGCGGCAGCGAAAGCGCCCCGCCCGGCACCCCCACCGAACCGGACGACGACGCCCTCTACCTGCTGCGTACCACCGCCCTGTCAGCCGCCGTCATCAACGAGCACGCCACTGCCAACACCCTGCTGGATACCGGCCTGCGCATCCCGCTGAAGGCGGGGCACCGCCGCTGGTTCAAGTTCACGCTGCCCTACGAAGCCGCGGCGACGTCGACCGGCTCGCGCTGGGTGCTGGGTCTCGACGATGCGGTGACCGTGACCAGCCTCACCTGGCGCAGCAGCTGGAACAGCAACGCCAGCGGCGGGGAAGTGCTCAACAACGGCACCGGATTCAGCCTGCCGGCCGCGGCCTCATCGGGCAGCTACCTGGCCGGCAACCTCGCCACCATCGAGGGCTTCGTCGTCGGCGCCGTCGATGGCAGCTGGCTGAAGGCGCGCTTTGCCTCCGAGGTGGCCGGTTCAAGAATCACCTTGCTGCCCGGCGCCATGGCGCAGTGGATGAATCTGCCAGTGGCGTGAGCAAATTTCTGTTGGAGTCGCGAGGACGATTTAATGTTGACATTGCGCGGGCATTTGCTTTTTTTTAGTTGTTTTTGCTAGCTTTAGCAACTTCACCACCGCCAACCATGCCCATTCTCAACCAAGGAGAGTCAGCTGATAAAAGCTGCGATCCGCATGCCGCATCTGTCGATGTGGCTCAATCTCAGAACCGCATTGTTCTCGATGAGCTTTTGAATGCAGCAAAAATGCATTCTGGAGTTGCAGACATGATGCGTGTTTATGGTGCTTTCCAGAATGCCGATGCTGCATATAGCACGTATAAGAGTTTCGCTTACCCAACCTGTCATGCCTCGGTTTCGACTTCAACTGGGCGCGGCGTTCTTGAATAGCACAAATTGGAGTAGACCGCTATGCCAACATGGGGTGAAATCTTGAAAGAATTGTCGGCTTCGGCTGCTGCGGGGCGCCCGGATTTTGATGGAGTCAGGAGAAAGTATCTCGTTGAACTACATCGATATACCGGCAGAGCTGTGATTTTGTATTCCACGAGCTTTGTCGACCCTAAGCAAGCGACGCCTGATTTAATCTCGATCACAGACGAAGATTTGCAGGGATTAATGGAGGTTGTTCATGGTATCGACTGTGAACGTCTAGACTTGATTTTGCATAGTCCGGGTGGCTCGATTGAGGCGGCAGAGGCTCTGGTTAAGTACCTGAGATCAAAGTTCAGCGATATCAGAGTGATCGTTCCGAGTTTGGCGATGTCCGCCGCCACCATGATGGCGTGCGCTGCCAACCGTATCGTGATGGGTAAACACTCATTTCTTGGCCCGGTTGATCCTCAGTTCGTCTTTGCGACGGCAATGGGGCAACGCATGGTATCCGCGCAAGCGATCCAAGAACAGTTCGTTAAAGCGCAGAGAGATTGCGTTGATCCAACAAAACTGGGCTCTTGGATACCTATGCTAGCTCAATACGGGCCAGACATCTTGGTCAAGTGCGAGAATGCGGGGGATCTTTCAAAAAGTCTAGTTAAGGAGTGGCTGAGTCTGTATATGTTTGCCGCCGACGCAGACAAAGAAGAAAAAGCCTCAGCTATTGCCGATTGGCTAGCAACGCATAATAATTTTAAAACTCACTCGCGTCATTTGGGCCGCGATCAACTGATCGAGAAAAAACTGGTAATCGACTGCCTTGAGGACGATGACCAATTGCAGGATCTTGTGCTTTCCGTGTTTCATGCAACAAACCACGCATTCGTTGGGACTCCGGCTGTTAAAATAATCGAAAACCACGCAGGACATGCTTACATAAAGCAGATCACTGTGACGCCACAGATGCAGCAAGGAATGCAGCCGAGGGCGTCGCTATTGAGCTGATCGCGCATGGAAAAGATTTTTCGCACGAAGATACGTGTTGGTGGTGCTTGAGCCGGTGTTTTGACACGCCCCGGCGTGCATGGCTCCTCAGCTGCTCTTCATTGACCAGGCCACCGGCCGGGTTCAGGCCGGGAACGCGGACACTTCCGCGCCCTTGCTCCTCGCCCTTCAGGGCACCACGCTGGCGCTGCGCGTCGGCTTCATCACCGATGCCATCCCCGGCGAACTGCCCGCGGGCACGACCGGCCGCCTGATCGCCAAGCAGGAGCTGGACCATACCGGCGCGCCGGTCCTCTTCGACGGGACCTGGGCGCTCGACGACGAAGGCACCGCCGCCCGCTACGAGTTCGCTACGCTGGTCGATGGCGTGGGCCTGCGCGCGCTGCTCAACGGCAAGGCCCACGTGCAGCTCGGTGTGCAGATCGAGTGGCAGGTGCCCGGTGAGGATGCGCCCCGCAAATCGCAGCCCTTCGCCCTGCACGTGCTCAACAGCTACGCACAGGAAGAGGACGGCGTCCCGGATCCAGCCACCGCCGCTGCCTGGGAGTGGCTCAAGGCGCGCCTCGTGGAGGGCACGAACATCACGCTGACGTTCGATGAGAGCGGCAAGACGGTCACCATCGCCTCGACCGGCTCGGTGGGCGGCAGCGTCGCCTGGGGCGATGTGAGCGGCAAGCCGCTGACCTTCACGCCGAGCACGCACAGTCACGGGACGGGCGATCTGCCGCTGGCCAGCCAGGCTGAGGCCGAGGCCGGCACCGTCGGCACCAAGCTCATGACGCCGCTGCGCGTGGCGCAGGCCATCGCTGCGCTGGGGACCGGAGGTGGCAGCTCCGTCACCCATCCGCGCCGGGTTTACGTGGACGGTGCACGCGGGAGCGACCTGACCGGCCTGCTGGGGCGGGAGGACAAACCCTTTGCCACCCTGGACGCTGCCTGGACCGCCTGGGAAGGCCATGCGGACTATCCCAGCAGCACGGTGGTGATGCAGGTGGTGCTGGGTCCGGGCGCCTACAGCCTCGAGCGGCAGGCCGGCTGGCTGGCCATGCGCGTCACCGGCGCGGGGAGCGATCTGACGACCTGCTCCATCACGCAGACCGGTGCGCACGGTGCGGCCGGCGTCTACGGGGATTCCAATGGCGAGTCCGGCCAGGATATCACCTTGATCCTGAAGTCGGATCATTCGGTGACGTTCACCCTCATCGACCTGGCCGGCGGCAACGGCGGCGATGCCCACTACACCGGCAGCGCGGGGCCGCTGCCCGGCCTCGGCGGGCAGCCCACCGCAGTGATCCATGATGCCACCATCGCGACGCTGTCGGTGAAGACCGGCACGCGCGGCACCGATTGGGGCTGGGGCGCCGGCACGGCCTCCCGCGGCTGCTATGTGCAGCTGCTGCGCTGTGACGTGCTGGGGACCTTCACGGCGCGCGTGCAGACGGATGGCGGGCAGGTGTGGGATGTGATCTATGACTGGCTGCAGCTGCGTTTTTCCCGCCTCTGGGCCATCTCCCTGGTCGGCGTGGTCGACGCCTACACGCAGGTGGGCTCGGCGCGGTGCTGTGACATCCACACAGGCGCGGGCGGCAACCTGAGCTACACCGGCTGCGCCGGACCCGACGCATGACGCTGCAAGAGACCCTGACCCGCCTCTGGCCGCAGCGCGCCGTGCCGGCCCCCATCCGGTCGGATCACCGCGCGCAGATCATCGGCCTGATCAAGAGCCGCATGAGCGGCATCAGCCTCAGCCGCCACGCCTACGCCGACGTGCTGCGCACGATTTACCCGGACCTGCGCGACTCCACCACCCAGGACGCGCAGGGCCTCGACTGCCCGATCAACGTCTGGGCCGCCCGGCCGCTGACGCCGCTGGTGCTGGACCAGCTTGGCCAAAGGCGATTCACCGGCCTCAATGTCTGGTGCCTGGTGCTCGAAGTCACCACCCTGCCGGAGCGCACGGTGGAAGCGGCCGGCAACGCCGACCAGATCTGGGTGCCAACCACCTTCGTCCGCGACGTCTGCGTCAGCAACGGCCTGCCCGCGCACAAGCTCCATGTCGTGCCCTACTTCCTGCCCGGCCCGCAGCGGCCGCGCCTGCTGCCGGAGACCGGCCAGCCCTGGACCGCCGTGGTCTCCTGGGACGGCGCCAGCAACCTCAACCGCAAGTTTGTCCTGGGCAGCATTGAGGCCTTCAAGGCGGCCTGGCCGCGCAGCCAGCGCGTGGCGCTGCGCCTCAAGACCCGCGACCTGCGTGAGGAGGACCGCGCTGCGGTGCTGGCGGCCATCGGCAGCGACCGCCGCATCTGGCTCGACGAGCGCACCGTCAACAGCGTCGATGAGATCTTCGACGGCGCCGGCGCGCTGCTGCACCTGCACCGGGCCGAAGGCTACGGCCGTCACATCGTCGAGGCCATGCAGCGGCGCTGCCCGGTCATCTGCACGGATTACAGCGGCCCGCTGGACTGGCTGACGCCGGGCAATCACTACGGCGTGCAGCATCGCCTGACGGATTGCCAGGTGGCCGAGTTCCGCTATCCCCAAGGCGGCCAGTGGGCCGAGCCGGACATCGACCACGCGGCGGCGCAGCTGCGCCGTGCCTACGCGCAAGCCGGCACCCGGAGCGAGCAGATCCTGCTCGACCAGGCCGCGGCCCGCGTGCGGGTGCATGCCTCGCTGGCGACCTCCCGCACCGCCATGCTGCGCGCCCTCAGCGCCGCACAGATTCAGCCCTGAACGCCCATGCACGGTTTCCGCCAGATCCTCACCGAATACCTGCGCCAGCTGCGCCCGGCGCGCATCTTCGAGTGGGGACCGGGCCTGAGCACCCAGCTCATGCTCGACCACGCCCCCGGCGCCAGCATCACCAGCGTGGAGCACGACGAGACCTGGCTGCGTCGGGCCGTGGACCAGTTCGGCGATCGCGCGCAGATCCTGCACCAGCCCTGCACCAACCGGAACAGCCGCTACGCCACCGTGGCCTACGACCACGCCCCCATCGACCTCGCCTTCGTCGATGGTCGCCGCCGCGTGGAGTGCGTCCTGGTCGCCCTGCAATGCCTCGCGCCCAACGGCCTGGTGCTGCTGCACGACGCCTGCCGCATCAACTACATGCGCCCGCTGCGGCATTACGCCGAGGTCGTCGAGATCCGCGCCAACACCGCCGTGCTGCGGCCGCGCCTGGCGAATTGACACCTGCAATGAACTCGATGGCACCTCAGCACATCCCGCACTGCGTCGACGTCGTCGTCGTCGCCATCTCCACGGTCACCGCCGCCCTTTCTGCGGTTCTCGCCCAGGCGCCGGCCGAGCCCAGCACGCAGTCGATCGAGATCCAGCTGCTGCTGCTGCCCTTGATTGGCGCCCTCATCATCAGCGGCGGCATGATCATGCTCAACCCGAACCCCGAGACGCGCAGGGTGACCATCGGCCGCGCCGTCTTCGCCCTGTTCTTCGGCGTGATGACGCCCCAGGTCATCGGCCTGTTTCACCCCACCCTGCACGAGGTGGCCGTCAAGCCGGCCGTGCTGGTCCTCGCCGGCGGCTGCATCAGCGGCCTGGTCTACGTGCTCAGCAAACCCTTCACGCG
Organism: uncultured Prosthecobacter sp.; assembly: GCA_964472185.1. Taxonomy (GTDB): domain Bacteria; phylum Verrucomicrobiota; class Verrucomicrobiia; order Verrucomicrobiales; family Verrucomicrobiaceae; genus Prosthecobacter. Next base: position 5,654 of record CAYYJK010000024.1, on the reverse strand, counting down.
CGAGCTTTACTCGCGCGCGGAGCGGCACGCCAAACACGCCGCCGACCTCCTCGAAAAGAAGCTTCCGCGCGGCGACGATGCTGCCGCCAGCACCCGCCCCGATTGAGGGGAGGATCAGTCCTCCGCCGTCCGATCGACCACGCGGCTCAGCGGAAAGAAAACCTCGCTGGGCGGCAGGCCATGCCCCAGCGGCAGCACCACGCCGCGCAGTTCCTGTTCTGCGGGGCAACGGGTGATCTGGATGTCGGCTGTCGCCGGCGGAGTTTCCGGCAGCGCGTCCTGGGTCGGTTTCGGTGGCTCCATGCGGCCAGTCTGAGCCGGCTGGTGGCGCGAGGCCAGCGGAATCCAGCCTGGCGTTCGTAGTTCGGGCTTCAGCCCGCCCAGAGTCCTCCCGGGCTTCAGCCGGTGCGCGGCCTCTCGATTGACAGAGCGCGGAGGGTGCCATGAAGCACCTCGCCATCCTCCTCTCCGCAGTCCTGGTCACCAGCTGCGCCACCGACAACCTCAGCGACCGCCAACTCTACCTTGCCCAGGCCGGTGTCGGCGCCGCCGAGATCGGGCTCAACGTCGCCGAGCTGGAGCTGGCCAACCGCCTCGCGGATCCGGACACGCCCGCCTGGCAGCTGCTGGCCGCCCAGCAGACCGCCGCCCTCGCCCGCAAGGAGCTCGCCAAGGCCCGCGTGCGCCTGGAGCAAGCTGAGGCCGAGCGTGCGGCCGCCAAGCTGGCCGCCGCGCAGCGCCCGCCGGCGATTGAGGTCACCGCCGGCAAGTGAGCGGATTGTGTGCTGACTGAGACGGCCAGCCCTACCCCTGCCTGCAAATGGGGGCTGTCCCATTCAAGCTCCACCTTCGGCGGCGCCCGCACCGAGTCGGCGGATGAACTCAGGAACTTCCGTTTCAATCGCCCCCCCTTCCTGGATCTTGAGTTCTCGAAACGGATGGTATTCGACATACACCTCTTCACCGAGGTGGCATTTCAATCGCTTGGCCAGTTCCAACCCCCTTTCATCGAATGTCTTGTAATCGAAGGAGTCGTCCGCATTCCAAGGCTGGGCGTTATCGTCGCAGCTTTGATGCCACCAGGAGATGGCCGATGCCAAGCTTGATGGAATGGCGAGACCCTCAGGAGTCAGGTAGCCGCCCAATGAAACCGATCCAGGGAATGGCAAGTCCCAGAGGCCGGTTGAAGACCAGTCGAACTCCAACTTTACCAAGGACCGATACCTGAGCAGGTAGGTTTGCTCAATGAACTCCCAGACCAGCAGCTCGTCTTTGGGCTGAAGGTTCCGGTAAAAATCCGGGCGGTAATTGGCAAGATCATGCTCCCGCCAGAGCTTGAACAAACGCTCGAATTTCGGTTTGTAGGGCATTGCAAGCTTCCTCAATGGTAAAATGCGGAACGGAAGGTGCCGCGGTTTGCGGGCGAAAAGTGAATCACCTCAGTGCGGGATTGAAACGGCATGGCAGAGGCGGGTCAAGAGGGTTGAATGAGCCTGTCAGCGCCTCGACCGGGGCAGCCGGACCCGGGCCACCCGCAGCGGCGCCCGATAGACGCACTGCGGCCCTGGCGCTTCACCCTGCCCGAGGAGGAGGCGGGCCTGATGGTCCTGGCCGGGATCTGGGACCACAACCACGACGGCTCGCACCGCGAAGCCTTCGCCATCCTGACCACGGCCGCCAACCCGACCGTGGCGCCCTGTCACGACCGCATGCCCGTCATCCTCCCGGAATCCGCCTGGGCGACCTGGCTGCACCCCGAGGCGCCCGAGGCCGAGCTGCTCGCCCTTTGCCGCCCCTGGGCCGGCGCCATGACCGCCACCCCGGTGACCCCTCAGCTCAACAGCCCGCGCTACCAGGGCCCGGTCTAGTTCAGGAGCCTGCCCAGGTCAGCTTCACTGATGTCGAGAAGGTGCCGGGCAGCGCAGGATCGCTGGTGGTGAAACTCACCGAATCTTCCCAGCTGATCGCCTTGCTGGTGAGTTTGCACTTCGCGCGCCGGGCGTTGAAGTTGTTGCGGTAGGGGCTGGCAATGCCAGTGTCGTAGGCCGGATTGGCAAGGGCAAAGGTCGCGTCAACGAACAGCGTGCTGTCCGTTCGTTCGATGTAGTTCAGCAGGCCGAACATGCCGAAGTTGTCGGAGATTGATTTGTCGTCACCTTCAGCGGACGTGTAGAACCAGCTGCCGCCCGTTGAGCTGGTGACGTAGAAGCCGTCGAACTCGCCCGTATTCAGCAGCTTCGCGGTGAAGCGCATGGTGTAATTGATCTTCACCTTGTAGGTGGGGTCGTTCGCGGTCATCACGATCAACCCGTTGTACCTGCCTGGCAGCAGTACCTTCCCGGCCTCGGTGGCGGGGGCAGGGGAGAAGGCGACAAAAAGACAGACCAGCAGGAGGAAGGTGAAGCGTACCATGATGGATTCCTAGACGGTTGGGGAATGAATGCCAGTGGGCCTTTGCTGAAGGCGAGATCAGCGACAGACGCTGCAAGAACCTCCGAGCTTGGAGCAGTTCGCGCAATATTTGCAGTTCTTGCAAGCTAGGCAGGTGCCTATCGGGCTGCATGTGGCGCCGACCGGCTCGAGCGGAGGAACAAGAGCCGTGGTGATAAAGCCCAGTGGGAGTAGAGCGCAAAAAAAGGCGACCTTCATGCCCACAATCCAACCCAATCTTTTGGTATTGGCAACCTCGGCAAAACGTGCAAGATAAAACCATGAAGGCGTTGCCCGAAATTTGCCGATACGGGCTGAAGGCACCCCCGGGATCGATCAAATTCGTCCGAGGCCGGCTAGTCCTGCAAAGCCAGCAGGAGGTCCTTCACGACTTGCTCGAAACCGTGCGCAAGCGACTGACGACCGGCAACCGGGTCGAGGGGCGAGTTCTGGCGCACCTCTTGGAGCAACTGGGGAACGACCTGGAGACCGAGACTCGATCGTTGATCGAAACACTGGTCACCTGCCTCGGCGATCCCCAAATCCCGCTCGTTCCATCCAAGTATGCGAAGTGGGCGCAGGCGAATGTGGAGCACCTGAGCGCTCTGTTAAAAAAGGTTGAGAGCCTACTCTTAGCGCAGGATAATCCTTCACAGCGCGTACCTCTTAAGAGAAGGCTGAGCAAGCGGCCTGTAGCACAATCATGAATACCCAGTTCAAACTCATAGCCTGGCTAGCACTCGTAATGCTGACCTCATTGGCGGCGCAGCAAGATGGCAATGCCCAGAGGGAGTATTTCATGCGTGCCATAGTGTCGGCGCTCTCACCACTGCCCGAACTGAATAGCCAAGCGAATGTCGACACTGCCCTCAAGGCAATGCAAGAGGCGATCAGCGCAGGGAAGAAGGTCGATCCTGAATTTTTGAAGTGGGTGGAGCCGGGCCTTCCTGAAGCGTTTGGCAAACTGATGCAAGCGATCGAGTTCCGCTCAAGGGGCCTTCGAGAAAACTCCTTGGACACCCAAATGAAGGGGCAGAAGCCTTGGTTGGAATGGGGTTCGTATTGGGAAGCCAACAGCGACAAAGTTTTCAAGAAGCTGAAGGTCGAGTGAACAATTAACATGTACTGCGATGGTGCCTACTGCCTGCAATTTTAAGTGGAACGCGAAAGGCGACTTTGCCCTGACTGCGCTCAGGTTCCATTTTGCAGATCACCTCAAGCTTGGGGGTAAGCCAGACGACCAGATCGGGATGCAGATCATCGGCAAATTTATCGATACGCTGATGCTGTCGCCAGACTTTGTTGATGTCATTCAAGCAGGAAATTTCGACCGAGATAACCTAATCGATATTGTGGTCACTGCGACCAATCTCGGAATCGAAGGTGAGTTGCCGAGTCCGTGTGTCCAAGATGGTTTTCCAATGCCTATCGGGTGCGTGCTGGTTCAGCGTAAAGAGATCCTGATCCACATAATCCAGGAGGTGAATAAGCGACTCGGTCCAGATTCCACGGCGTTCGATAAGGTGAATGCGATCATCGAAGCGACCATCCCTGTGGCAAAAGCCTATTACGCCACAATCCTCATCAAAAATGGGCCCGCAGATTTCACAATTGATGCGAGTGGAAAAGGAGTAAGTTCGCCAATTCCACCGGGAGGCTGTGTGGGCCTGATTGGACTCATGGGAGCGATGGCTGGGCTAATGGGATTGTGGGTGGTCCTTGCAGCTGGATGGTGATCAATTGACACCAGGCGGAGCGCATGAAGGCGCTCATCACTCTCGTCTCGCGGCCGCTGCGTGCCGCCCTCGCCCAACACAAGGTCGCGCTGGCCAGCGCCAGCATGATCGTCCACGGCCTGAGCGCCGTGCTGGCGCACGCCAACGGCATCGCCGACGGCACCACCGACCTGGATCCGGCCGCGCTGGAGCTGGCCATCGGTGAGCTGGTCGCCGGCGGCACCCTCATTGCTGCCCGCTACCTGCGGCGCAAGCCGGCCGGCAGCACCCCCAAGGAGGGCGGCAAATGAGCTGGGCACTGAACGTCCTCGCCCTGAGCTTCGCCCTGGCGCTGATCCTCCTCTTGGGCCGCTGCGAGGCCGACGTCCGCCGCCCGCGTCCCGCCGGCGACGACGGCGCCGCGTCCTTCCTCGGCTCGCCCACCGCCAGCGGTGCTTTTGTGCCCTGAATGACGCTCCCGGGACGGCCTTCCGTTTGCACTCGGCCTTGACGCTAGAGTGGGGCAACGTAACTATCCGAAGCATGGACGTTGAACAACGAATTGCCCGCCTGGAGAGATCGGTTGCGTCGGTTGCGTCGGATCTCGCTTTTGCCCTGGAGCATCTTTCCTCGCGCGAAGAGCTTCGCGATTCTGACATCAGCCGGATTGAAGAACGTGCTGAGGCCCTGCGAATGCTGCATGATCAGCTGACCGGAGCAATTTAGGAGCCTGTCTTCCCTGGTGCTGCATTGACAAGCCACGCAGAGCATGGCCACCATGCTCCCACCCGCGCGGCCGCGCATGAGCTCTGCTGAGCTCGAGCGCGAGCTGCAGCCCTTCAAGATTGACCGCGAGAAGTACCCGATTCTGGCTGTTGTGTTCCGGGCGTACTACCGTGACACGATGGGCCGCAAAGGCGTCAACGACCGTAGCATTTACGACGACGCTTGGATGCTCGTCACCCCCAACATCTTCATGGCGGTCAACGCCAACGCCGACCCGAGCGCCGCCCAGGGCGCCGTGACCGGTCGCGCCAGCCTTGAGCCCGGCTTCTGGCCCATGTGGCGCCTGGACCTGCACCGCGGCCAGTATTTGGCCTACTGCCAACGCGCAGCCGACTGCATCGTCCGCCGCGACAACACCGCCGGCCGTCCGGTGGGGGAGAAGCATTCAAACTGGGGCACGCACCTCGGCAACGGCCGTTGGCGCGGCTGGTTTGGCATCAACGGCCACCGCGGCGGCCCCACCACCACGGGCAGCAACGGGTGCATCACCACCCCCGAGCCCCAGTGGAGCGGCCTGATCGCCGCCACCGAGTCCGAGGCCCGCCGGATTTGGGGGAGCCGTTGGAGGCAAGGCGTGATCCCCTGCGTCCTGATCGACAAGAGCCAGAGCGTTACGTAAGCGTGACGCGAGCCCAATGAACCCAAGCAAAATCAAGAAATGACGCACAGCTCATAACCTGAAGGTCACAGGTTCAAATCCTGTCCCCGCTACCAAATGAAGGC
>CAYYJK010000023.1:19642-22130 GCA_964472185.1 uncultured Prosthecobacter sp. | reverse complement strand
TGAGCGGGTAGAGCTGGGCGGTCAGCTTGAGCACGCCGCGGTCGTGGGTGTACAGGGCAAAAGCCACCACCTGGTCGCGCGGCACATCCATGGGCGGCGGCGGGCTGCCGCCGCCGCCCTTGGCTTTCGCCTTGCCTTTGCCCTTGCCGACGGCGGAGGGCTCGCGGGCCCACCAATCGCCGACAGCGAGCGAGTCCAGGTTGGGAAATTCGGCGCCGTAAGGCTGGGCGGGTTCGGCGGCGCCCAGGCGCGGCAGCGCGCCGCGCCAGAACAGCAGAGGGGTCAGTTTGAGCAGGAGACGGCGGTGCAGGTTCATGGCGGAGATAGCGCGGGGCGCTGATAACGTCTTCGCGGCGGGTTTCCTGCACCGCATCGGCGGCAATCTTTCCGGCGCGGAACGCCTGCGCTGACGGCTGCCGCAGTACGGCCTGGCGGCCGCGCCGCCGCCAAGATGCGCGAAAGAGTCGGGCCGGCGAAGGGCGTTCCTTGCCCATGATCCGTCACACCGTCAGTTTCCGCCTCCGCCACGCCGCCGGTTCCGCCGAGGAGCGCGACTTTCTCCGCGCCGCCTGCGCCCTGGCGTCCATTCCGGGCGTGCAGCGCTTCGAGTGCCTGCGCCAGATCAGCGGCAAAAATCCGTTCACCTTCGGCCTGTCCATGGAGTTCGCCGATGCCGCCGCCTATGCCGCCTACAGCGACCATCCCGACCACAGCGCCTTCGTCCAGCAGCGCTGGCTGCCGGAGGTGGCGGAGTTCCTCGAAATCGACTACGTGCCCGAGACGGTCTGAGTCGGCCTGATCCGATCGGATGATAAGCGCGGCGCCGGCCGGCGTTTTCGCCCATCCATGCTGCGCCTGCTTGCCTCCAGCCTCCTCTTGACAGCGGTCCTGTCCGCCTCCGCCGCGGACCGGCCGAACGTGCTGTTCATCCTCGCCGATGATCTCGGCTGGGCGGACACGACGCTGAACGGCCACACGCGCTTCCACCAGACGCCGAACCTCGAGCGGTTGGCTCGCCGCGGCATGACGTTCAGCCGTGCGTACGCCGCCAGCCCGCTCTGCTCGCCGACCCGGGCCAGTCTGCTGACCGGACTGAGTCCGGCCAGGCACGGCATCACTTCGCCGGTCTGCCATGTGCCCGAAGTGAAGCTGCAGGCCGGCGTCAGCCCGCAGGGGCCGAAGACGAATCCCTCGCTCGAATGCCAGTCGGTGACGCGCCTGCGCACCGACTACCGCACCCTCAACGAGGCCTTTGCCGAGGCCGGTTACGCCACCGGTCATTTTGGCAAGTGGCATCTCGGCGCCGAGCCCTACTCGCCGATCGAGCACGGGTTTGACGTCGACGTGCCGCACCATCCCGGTCCCGGGCCGGCGGGCAGCTACGTGGCGCCCTGGAAGTTTGCCAACGGTTTCGCGCCCAAGGTCCCCGGCGAACATCTCGAGGATCGCATGGCGCAGGAGGCCGTGGCGTTCCTGGAGCGTCATCGCAACCGGCCGTTCTTCCTCAACTGCTGGATGTTTTCCGTGCATGCGCCGTTCGACGCCAAGCCGGCCCTGGTCGACAAGCACCGCGCCCGCGTGAATCCCGGGGACGCGCAGCGCAGCCCGACCTACGCGGCCATGCTGGAGAGCCTGGACGCCGCCGTTGGCACGCTGCTCGACGCCCTCGACCGGCTGCAGCTTGCGGAGCGGACCCTCATCGTCTTCACCTCCGACAACGGCGGCAACATGTACAACGAGGTCGACGGCACCACTCCGACCAGCAACGCGCCGCTGCGCGGCGGCAAAGCGACGCTCTACGAGGGCGGCATCCGCGTGCCCCTGGTGGTGGTCTGGCCGGGCAAGGTGGCCGCCGCCAGCCGCAGCGAGGCGCGGGTGCAGAGCACGGACTTTTATCCGACACTGCGCGAGGTGCTGAATTTGCCGGGGCCGGCCGCGCAGCGTTTTGACGGCGTCAGTTTTGCACCGGCGCTGCGCGGCGAAAGCTTCGAGCGGCCACCCATGTTCACCTACTTTCCGCACCAGCCCAGGGTGCCGGAATGGATGCCGCCGGCGGTGAGCGTGCACGAGGGCGACTGGAAACTGATCCGCATCTTTCACGGCGGCCCGGACGGTGCGCATCGCTGGAAGCTCTACAACCTCGCCGAGGATCTGGCGGAGCGGCACGACCTGGCGGCGCAAGAGCCGGAGCGGGTGCGGGCGCTGGATGCGCGCATCGAGGCCTTTCTGAACGACACTCAGGCCGTGCGTCCGGCGCGCAATCCGGCCTTCGAGGCGGCGGCCTACCGAATCGAGGACGAGGGCCGGCCGGCGGCCAAGGCGGCCGCCAGGAAGACGGCCGCAGCACAGGGCGAGACGGCCTTCCTCGGCTGGAAGCCGCGTGCCGCGCGTGCCGAGCTCCGCAAGGGCGTGCTGGTGGTGCGCGGGCAGGGGGCGGCGCCTTTCCTGGGGTTCGGCCACGGCGGCGCGGCGCAGCCGGTGACCCTGA
>CAYYJK010000023.1:0-19542 GCA_964472185.1 uncultured Prosthecobacter sp. | reverse complement strand
GGCGTCGAGGACAACAACCGCGGACCGCTGCCGCTGGCGGAGCTGACCATCGCCGAGCGCCTCCAGGCCGCGGGCTACGCGACCGGCATGAGCGGCAAGTGGCACCTGGATCTGTTGGGGGGCAAGGGCGCGCCGAAAGCGCAGCGCGCGAGCGCGGCGTTCTTTCCCCACGCGCAGGGCTTCGACGAGTACTGGCGCGGCGAGATGCGCCAGTACCACGCTTCGCACGATCTGCAGGGCCGGGCCCTGGCGAAGGCGCCGCAGGTCGTCACGGATGCCCGCTTCCGCGTGGTCGTGCAGACCGAGGCGGCGCTGGCCTTCCTCGACCGCCGGGCGGCAAAGCCGGAACAGCCCTGGTTTCACTACCTCGCCTGGTATGCGCCGCACGTGCCCTTGGAATCGCCGGAGCCCTGGTTCTCGCAGACCCCCGCGCATCTGCCCAAGGAGCGCCGCCAGGCGCTGGCCATGATCGCCGCGATGGACGACGGCCTCGGTCGCATCCGCACCAAGCTCAAGGCTCTGGGGCAGGAGCAGAACACCCTGATTTTTTTCATCGGTGACAACGGTGCGCCGCTCAAAACCGGCGCCTGGAACGGCTCGGTCAACGCGCCGCTGGTGGGGGAGAAGGGCATGCTCACCGACGGCGGCCTGCGCGTGCCGTTCGTGGTGGCGTGGCCGGGCACCCTGCCGGCCGGCAAGGTTTACGAACATCCGGTCAGCGCCCTGGACGTGGCCGCGACGGCCGTCGCCGTGGCGGGCCTGCCGCCGGCGGCGGAACTGGACGGCGTCAACCTGCTGCCGTTCCTGAAGGGCGACCGCGCCGGTGCGCCGCACGAGCGGCTGTTCTGGCGCTGGCGCAGCCAGGCGGCGGTGCTCGAGTTTCCCTGGAAGTACCTGCAGTTGGGATCGGGGCAGCGGTTTCTTTTCGACGTGAGCCGGCCCGAGGGGGAAAAGCACAACCTGCTGCAGGCGCAGCCGGAGCTGGCGGCGCGGCTGGCCCGGGCGCTGCAGGCGTGGTCGCAGGAGCTGCAGCCGCCCGGCCTGCCTCGCGAGGGCAACGACCAGGACCTGGGGTTCTTTGCCGATCATGTCGATCCGGGCCTGAAGACCGCCGCCAAAGCGGCGCGGAAGAGCGCCGAACCGGGGGCTGTGCAGGGCTGGCTTTGCCGCAACGGCCGCCTCGAGGTGCGCGCAGGCGGGCTGGTGGTGACGCCGGAGCCGCAGGCGAAAGCGGCGCCGTTCCTGACCCGGCCCGGCCTGGATCTGCGCGGACCGGTGACGCTGCGGGTGACGCTGCACACGGCCAAGGGCGGCCAGCTCGGCGCGTCCTGGCGCAGCGCGGCGCAGAAGGATTTCGTCAAGCATCAGGCGGTCGAGGCGGCCGTGTCGCCCGGAAGCGAAGGGACCGAAGTGCGTTTGGAGTTGCCGGTTGAGGGGCGGCTCCAGCATCTGCGCCTGAAGCTGCCCGCGCCGGATGCGGTCATTCAGCGCCTGGAACTGCAGCCTGCGCAGGGAGCGCCGGTGGTTGCGGATTTCTCGGCGCCTCCGACCTCGGCGGTGCTTTACCGCAACGACTTCACCCGGCCGCTCGGGCCGGAGTGGTATTGGGGGCTCGGCACCTGGACGGCCGGCAACGGCGTGCTGCGCGCTTTTGAGAGCGGCCAGCGCCGCCATGGACCGGTGAAGCAGCTGCGGCTGCCGGTGCAGGACCTGGAGCTGAGCGCGTCGTTTCGCACCCTGGGCCGGGCGCAGTGGGCGTCGTTCGCCTTCGAACAGGAAGGCGGTCATCTGTGCAATGTGCTGTTCAACACCCGGCAGGGGCAGCTGCGCGTGATTGTGCATGAACGTGTGGACGGCAAGCTCCAGGCCAGCGACCTGCTGCGCGCGCCGTTGGCCCTGCCGGCGGAGGCTTGGCACCATGTGCAGATCCGCCTCCAGGGGCCGCGACTCAGCCTCACCTGCGACGGTCAGGCCTTTGCCGCGGAACATCCGGCTCTGGCGGTTTTCAAGCCGCAGCTCGGCTTGGGCGGCGATTCGGGCGGCCCGGAAGGCGAAAAAGCGGGAGCCCTGGAGTTCAAGGATCTGCTCGTACGGAAGCTTTGAAACCGTGTGCGGGCCGTCTTCCCGCGCTGCGCGTGCGGGGCGGTCCGTCACGCGAAGGCCAGTCTTGGTCACTTCGATACCGGCCGCGGCTCTTGCACGGGCGCGGCGCCCGTCTTGAATCAGGGCCATGCAACCCACGATCCAGATTGCCCTTGTTGGCGCCGGCATGTTCGGCGGCGATGTCCACCTGCGCGCCTACGCGGACCTGCAGCGGTTCGGCATCGCCGGCCAGCTCGCCCGCGTCGGCCTCGACAAGTTTTCGCGCGATCTGGCGCCGGTGAAGTTCGATTTGGTGGCCGTGGCGACCCGCTCGGAAAAGTCCGCGCAGCGTTCGGCGGCCGCCTTCAAGGACTGGACGGGTCACGAGCCCAAAGTCTACTTCGGCGACGAGCCCTGGCACGACATCCTGCGCGATTTTCCCGACCTCGACGTGCTTGCCGTCGCCACGCCCGACCACCTGCACACCGCGCCCATCCTGGCCGCGCTGGCGAAGGGCGTGCACGTGCTCACCGAAAAGCCCATGTGCCTGTCCGTCCAGGAGGCCGACGCGATCATCGACGCCGCCAAGGCGGCAAACTGCATCGTCGCCGTCGACATGCACAAGCGCTACGATCCGGACCACCTGCGCATCCGCGATGACATCCAGAACCGCATCGGCGCACCGCTGTACGGCACCGCCTACCTGGAGGAGCCGCTGGAAGTCAGCACCAGCACCTTCAAGTGGGTCGAGTCCTCGGATCCGTTCAGCTACGTCGGCCCGCACTGGACCGACCTGATCTGGTCCTACTACCGCTCCAAGCCGGTCAGCCTCAGCGCTGTCGGCCAGAAGAAGCGCCTCGTCCGCGACGGCATCAACGCCTACGACGCCGTCCAGGTGCGCGTCGAGTTCGACAACGGCATGAGCATCAACTTCCACAACAACTGGATCACTCCGGCCGATTTCGAAGGCCCGGTGAACCAGGGGCACGAGATTGTCGGCGCCGACGGCAAGGTCGAGAGCGACCAGCAGTACCGCGGCTTCCGCTGGTGGAACCAGGGCGGCGGTTCGCGCACCAGCAACAACCACTTCACCCGCGACGTCACCCGTCCGGACGGCAGCAAGGGCTACATCGGCTACGGTGTCGACAGCCTGACCGTCGGCCTGGTCGCCGTCAGCCGCGTCAAATTTGCCGGCGAGAGCCGCGAGGCCGTGGCGGAGCTCTACCCCACCGCCGAGGAGGCGCGCATCACCTGTGCGCTGGTGGACGCCGCGGCCATCGTCCGCGACCGCAACTTCAAGTATCTCGGCGAGGGCAAGGGCGCACCGGTGACGGCGCGCTTTGGCGCCGACGGCATCACCATTGTCGATCCCTGCCGCTTCGCCGAAGGCCCTGACGCGGTCTTCGAACGGATTTACACCCGCCCGCTCTGAGTGGGAGGTCGGGGATTGCCCGCTTTGGGCGGCGCGTGGCCAAGCTTTGTTCATGCGCCGCTTTGCCGGGGATTGGAGGTGACAAAAGGCCGGGAAGTTCATTAATCGCCGGCTCTCCCGCATGCCCGACCACCCCCTCCTGATCGCCCTGTTCTCGCTGCCGCTTTGCCTGCACGCCGCGGAACCCGCGCCACCGGTGCCACCGCCGTCGCGTCCGCTGGCGGACAAGGACCTGCCGCCCGTCGTCGTCACCGCCACCCGCGGCGGCGGCACGCCGCTGCAGGCGCCTCACCCGGTGCGCACGCTGGCCGGCGCTGAACTGCAGGAGCGGCAGGTGCGCTCGCTGCCGGAAGCCCTGCGCGAAACGCCCGGGGTGATGCTGCAGAAGACGGCCAATGCGCAGGGCTCGCCCTACATTCGCGGCTTCACCGGTTTCCGCAATTTGGCGCTGATCGACGGCATCCGCTTCAACAATTCCACCTTCCGCGACGGGCCGAACCAGTACTGGAACACGATCGATGCGTATGCCGTCGACCGCATTGAGCTGGTGCCCGGCCAGGGCGGCGTGCTGTACGGCAGCGACTCCGTCGGCGGCACCCTGAACCTGTTCACCAAGGGCGCGAATTTCCGCGACGAGGCGCCGGGCTTCTTTTTTCACGGCTTGAGCAGCTACCGTGGCGCCACCGCCGAGGAGAGCAACGTCGGCCGCCAGGAGCTTCAGTTCGGCGAAGGCGGCCGCTGGGGGCTGCATCTGGGGGCCAGCCTGAAGTCGTTCGGCGACGTCCATGCTGCCGGTCTGGGCGACCAGCCGCACACCGGTTATGACGAATGGGCCTACGACGGCCGGCTGGACATCGCCCTCGACGCCCACTGGACCCTGACGGCGGTGCACCAGCAGTTGCGCCAGAACGACGCTTGGCGCACCCATCAGACCACCAGCGGCGTGAGCTGGCAGGGCACCACGATCGGCGGCGATCTCAAGCGCGCCTACGACCAGGAGCGCACGCTGTCCTACCTGCGTCTGTCGGGCGCGGATCTGGACGGTTTCATCGACGCCGCGCACTTCACCGTGTCGCTGCAGAGCGCCAACGAGTACGAGCACCGCATCCGCACGACCCGCACCGACCACTCGCAGGTGGAACTGACCACGCTGGGCTTTGATCTGCAGCTGGAAAGCGACACCCGGCTCGGCCGGTTCACGTACGGAGTCGACTATTACCGCGACCGGGTCAGCAGCGGCAGCCAGCGCTACCGCACCGACGGCAGCCTGCATTCGATCGGCATCCAGGGACCGGTCGGCGATGACGCCACCTACGACCTGCTGGGCTTCTACCTTCAGGACCAGTTCGATCTCGGTCAGCGCGTGCATGTCTTTCTCGGCGCCCGCTACACGCACGCCGCGGCGGACATCGGCCGGTTTGACGATCCGTCGACGGCTCGGCGGAGCGACCGCTACAGCGACCGCTGGAGCGATTTTTCCGCCAGCGGCCGGGTCGTGGCTGATCTCGACACGCAGGACCGCTTCAAGGCCTACGCCGGTGTGGCCCAGGGCTTCCGTGCGCCGAATCTTTCCGACCTGTCGCGGCTCGACACCGCCCTCAGCGGCGAGCAGGAGCTGCCGTCCACGGGATTGGAGCCTGAGGAGTTTGTCACGTTTGAGGCCGGACTGAAGGCGGAGACCGGCCGGTTCAGCGGCAGCTTCGGCTACTTCTACACGCTCATCGACAACCTGATTGTGCGCCGCCCCGTGGGGGACAACGAAGCGGTCAAGGCCAACGTCGGCAACGGGTTCATGCAGGGCGTCGAGCTGGCCGGCAGCGTGCGGCTGGACGACCAGTGGTCGATCTTTGGGCATCTGACCTGGACCGAGGGCCGGGTGGACCAGTATCCGACGACGGCGCCCGAGGTCCGGCGCGAGGGCATGAGCCGCGTCGTGCCGCTGATCGGGCGCGCCGGCATCCGCTGGCAAAGCCGCGACCGCCGGCTCTGGAGCGAACTGGTCTGCCTGGCGCAGTCGCGCTACGACAGCCTGACTTCCTCCGAGAAGCGCGACACCCAGCGCATGCCGCCGAACGGCAACCCCGGCTTCGCCAACCTGATCCTGCGCGGCGGCTGGCAGGCGACCCGCAACCTGAACCTGACCCTGGCCCTCGAGAACCTGCTGGATCAGGAGTTCCGCTACACCGGTTCCGGCAGCAACGAGCCGGGTTTCGGCGCGGTCGTCGGGGCGACGCTGACGTTTTAAGCGAGCGGCACCTCGTGGTATTCGAGCGCCCATTCCTGCATGTAGCGGACGCGTTGCGGGAGGAAGCGGTAGAGAATCAGCTCCGGGTTGTCCAGGTCGCGCAGGTAGGCGCGCAGCAGCGGGCTCTGGTCCCAGATCTCCCGCTTCAAGGCCGGATCCGCAAGGATTTCCGCCGTCGCGGTGATCCGCACCTGGTTGTGCTGGTCGTCGGTGTAGCAGAACTCCGCCTTCGGATTGGCCGCCAGTTCCGCCGTCTTGCCGTAGCGGCGCAGGTTGGCCACGTAGACGACAAAGCCGTCGGTGCGCACCGGCGACACCGGACGGACGCGCGGCTGGTCGCCGTCGACGGTGGCCAGCACGGGAAACTTGGCGCTTTTCATGGTGGCCTGCGCCAGGTCGGGCAGGGCGGCGGGATCGATCGGAGGCGGCTTGGGTTGCGACATGGGCGGCTGGGGCAGGGCATCGGTACGGTCGGCCGGCGTCCGGACGTGCGGGAAAATGTGCGGCGCGGGTTGAAAATGCGCGAGGGCAAGGCCTTTGGAACGTTGTTCGGGGGCCTGCATGCGCCTTTTCTACCCCCCGCTTCTTCTGTCCGGCCTCTGGCTGAGCCTGACGCTTTCCGCTGCCGGCAACGAGCCGTCGTCCCAGGGGCTCGAGCCGGCCCTGAGCTGGCCCGAACGCATGCGGCAGCGCGTGTTCCGCGATCAGCTCGATGCGGCATGGCTGGCGGACGGCCGGACGCTGTGGTACCGGGTGCAGACCGGCGCCAAAACCCAGGCGTTCGTCAAGGTCGACGCGGTCACGGGCGAGCGGCAGACCGCCGCGGATGCGCGTTCGCTCGGACTGCCGGCCGCCGAGCCGGTGCAAGCCTCGGCCACCCGCATCGAGGGGCGCCGCACCCGGCGCACGGGCATCGCCACGAACCTGACAATCCGCAACCGCCTTGCCGGCGAGGTGCGGCTGTTCTGGATCAACGGCGAAGGCCGGCGCACGGCCTATGGCGCCCTGCCGGCCGGCCAGCAGCGCGAGCTGGCCACGTATGCCGGTCATGTCTGGCGGGTGGAGCGGCCTTCGGGGGAGGCGCTGGCGGAGTTGGAGGCCGGCGCCCTGCCGGGCACGCTGGAGATCGACGGCGCCGGCCAGCCGCGCTCGGCCGCTGCAGGCACTGAACGGGGCCAGTCTTCGCCGGATCAGCGCTGGAGGGCCCGGGTCGAGCAGGGGCGTGTGCGGATCTGGGAGCGCGAAACCGGTCAGGAAACGGCTCCGGACTCCGGCGGCGC
The DNA here is from genome assembly GCA_964472185.1 of uncultured Prosthecobacter sp. GTDB lineage: Bacteria > Verrucomicrobiota > Verrucomicrobiia > Verrucomicrobiales > Verrucomicrobiaceae > Prosthecobacter. Next base: position 12,503 of record CAYYJK010000023.1, on the reverse strand, counting down.
AACGGCAGAGCCGGTCCATGGCGACTGCCTGTGGGCGCCGGACAGCTCCGCCTTTGTCGTCAGCGCCGCTGAGCTGCCGCCGCGCCGGCGGGCGGCGTTCATCGAGGCGGCGCCGGACGGCCAGCTGCAGCCGCAACTGCACCAGTTCGACTACCTGAAGCCTGGCGATGCGCTGCCGAAGCCGGTGCCCGTGCTGTTCCGGCGCGAGGCGGGTGTCTGGCGCGGTCGCCGGGTTGACTCCGCGCTGTTCGGGCAGCCGTTCACCGAGACGCCCGTCCTGGCCTGCCGATGGTCGCCCGACAGCCGGGAGTTCTACTTCAACTACAACCAGCGCGGGCATCAGCTGTACCGGATCCTGGCGGTGAACGCGCAGACCGGCGCGGTGCGCGTCGTCGTGGAGGAACGGGCCGAGACCTTCATCGACTACACCCGCAAAACCTGGCGGCACTGGCTCAAGGGCGGCGGCGAACTGCTGTGGATGAGCGAACGCGACGGCTGGTGCCATCTCTGGCTGTACGACGTCCGGACTGGCGCGGTGAAAAACCGGGTGACCCAGGGAGCCTGGCCGGTGCGCGAGGTGCTGCATGTCGACGAAGACCGGCGCGAGGTCTGGTTTCTGGCCAGCGGCCTGCGCGCCGGCGAAGATCCCTACCACCTGCACCTATGCCGGGCGAACTTTGACGGCAGCGGCTTCGCGCAGCTGACCGAGGCGGATGGCCAGCATCAGGTGACCTTCTCGCCCAACCGCGAGTTCTTCATCGACCGCTGGTCGCGGGTCGATCAGCTGCCCGTGCACGAACTGCGCCGCAGCCGCGACGGCCGCCTGGTGGCGGTGCTGGAGCGGGCCGATGCCTCGGCCCTGCTGGCGGCCGGCTGGACGCCGCCGGAGCGCTTTGTCGCGAAGGGACGCGACGGCGTCACGGACATCCACGGCATCCTGATCAAACCCTCGAACTTCGATCCGGCCAGGCGCTACCCCGTCGTCGAGGAGATCTACGCCGGCCCGCACTCGGCCTTTGTGCCCAAGGAGTTCGGCCTGCTGCCGCGTCAGCATCAGATCGCGGAGCTGGGGTTCATCGTCGTGCAGGTCGACGGCATGGGCACCAACCACCGCGGCAAGGCCTTCCACGACGTCTGCTGGAAAAATCTGAAGGACGCCGGCTTCCCGGACCGCATCGCCTGGATGCGGGCGGCGGCGGCCAGCCGCCCGTGGATGGACCTGCAGCGCGTCGGCATCTACGGCGGCAGTGCCGGCGGTCAGAGTGCGATGCGCGCCCTGCTCGACCATCACGACTTCTACCGGGTGGCCGTGGCGGACTGCGGCTGTCATGACAACCGCCTGGACAAGATCTGGTGGAACGAGCAGTGGCTCGGCTGGCCGGTGGACGCGAGCTACGCGCGCAATTCCAACGTCGAGGATGCGGGCCGGCTCGAAGGGCGGCTGCTGCTCATCGTCGGCGAGCTCGACCGCAATGTGGATCCGGCCAGCACGACCCAGGTGGTCGCCGCCCTGCAGAAGGCCGGCAAAAGCTTCGAGTACATGCCGATCCAGGGCGCCGGCCACGGAGCTGCGGAGACGCCTTACGGCACGCGGCTGCGCCTGCAGTTCCTGGCGCGCCACCTGCGGCCGTGACGGTGGGCTACTTCATGCGCGAGCGCAGGCGCAGCGTTTCGCCGGCCACCATGAAGGCGCCATGGCCCCGGTGGTGCAGGGTGCGCGGCGCTTTCCAGCGCGAATCCGCCCAGGCCTTGACGATCTCCAGGACGAACAGGCCGTACCGGTTCACCAGCCGCGTGTCGACGACCCGGGCTTCGAGGCTGGCGAAGCATTCCGCGATCAGCGGAGCCGCGACCTCCGAAGCCGGTTGCGCGGTCAGGCCGAACTTGCGGAACTTGTCGACGCGCGCGCCGTGGCAGTTGCCGCAGCGCACGACCTGACCGGCGAGCTCCGCCGTGGGCAGGTTGAGCACGCATTCCCGCGACTTGCGCAGCGCCGCGAAGGAGTGGTTGCGGTCGCTCACCACGCAGCCGACCAGGGGCGGCTCGAAGTCCAGCGGAGTGTGCCAGGACAGGGTCATGACGTTGGGCCGATCCTTGCCGGCGGTGGTGAGCAGCAGCACCGGGCCCGGTTCCAGCAGGGTGTACACCTTGCCCAGGGGGAAGGCTTTCTTGGTCATCGCGGGGAAGGGGTCAAAGGGTGGCCTTGCGCACCTTGCCGAAGTCGGTGCCGAGGAAGCGCCGGCAGAGTTCCTCGGCCTGCTCGGACAGGTCGGTCAGATAGATGTCGAGCGACGGCTTGGTCCGGCTGCGGCGCAGCAGGCCCTGCTGCTCAAGCAGCACCTGGGTGTGGGCGGCGCAGGTGCTGGCGCTGTCGACCAGGCGCACCTTGCGGCCGAGCAGTTTCTGCAGCTGCGGCATCAGCAGCGGGTAGTGGGTGCAGCCGAGCACCAGGGTGTCCACCCCCTTGGCCAGCAGCGGCTTGAGGTATTCCTGCAGCACCGCCTTCAGGGCGGCATGGCCGGTCCAGCCCTCCTCGATGAAGGGGACCAGCAGCGGCGTCGCCGTCGCATGGATCTGCAGGCCGGGTTTGCGCATGGCCAGGGCGTACTGGTAGGCGCTGCTGCGGATGGTGCCGGCCGTGCCGATGATGCCGACGCGCTCGCAGCGCGGATCGGCGAGCGTGGCTTCGACGCCCGGTTCGAGCACGCCGACGACCGGCACGCGGAAGGTGCTCTGCAGCAGCGGCAGGGCGTGCGCCGTCGCGGTGTTGCAGGCCACCACCACCGCCTTGACTCCCTGGCCGACCAGGAACTGGGTGTCCTCGACCGAGAACCGGCGGATGGTGTCCGGCGACTTCGAGCCGTAGGGCACGCGCGCGGTGTCGCCCAGGTAGACGATCGATTCGTTGGGCAGAAGTTCGCGCAAGGCCCGGACCACGGTCAGCCCGCCGACGCCGGAATCGAAGACACCGAGGGGGGCGGAGGAATGCGGGGCGGCCATGGTGCTGACGATTGCCCGCGCCACGGTCAGGTCAAGGTCCCCCTTTTTGCATTTCCCGGCCACTTTCGCCTGCCGGCTGCGTCCGATTGATCTACAGAGTCGCATGCTCAGCCCGCTCGACCTCAAGCTGTTCCGCGACCTGCGGCGGATGAAGGGGCAGGTGCTGGCGGTGTCGCTGGTGATGGCCTGCGGCCTGGCCATGATGATCATGACGCGCAGCCTGATCCTGACTCTGGAAGGCACGCGCGACGCCTACTACCAGCGCTACCGCATGGCCGACGTGTTCGGTTCTCTGAAGCGCGCGCCCCTGTCGCTGGGCGACCGCCTGGCGGCGGTGCCGGGCGTGGCGGCGATCGAGACGCGGGTGGTGCTCGACGCCGTGCTCGACCTGCCCGGCGTGGCCGAGCCCTGCACCGCGCACATCGTCTCGCTGCCGGAGGATCGCGAGGCGCGCCTGAACCAGGTGTTTTTGCGCACGGGCCGGCTGCCCAGTCCCGATGTCCGCGGCGAGGCGGTGGTGAGCGAGGCGTTTGCCGAAGCCAACGGCTTGCGGCCGGGTGATCGCGTGACCGCGGTCATCAACGGCAGGCGCGACGCGCTGCGCGTGGTCGGCATCGGCCTGTCGCCCGAGTTCGTGTTTGAGGCGCGCGCCGGTGAAACGCTGCCGGACAACCGGCGCTTCGGCGTGTTCTGGATGAACTACCGCTCGGTGGCGGTGGCCTACAACATGGACGGCGCGTTCAACGACTTCTGCGTCGATCTGGCGCCGGGCGCCGAGGCCGGGCCGGTCATGGCCGAGCTTGACCGGCTGTTGCTGGCCTACGGTGCCGCCGGCGCCTACACCCGCCGCGATCACGGCAGCGCCGCGCGCCTGGACGACGAACTGCGCGTGCTCACGGCGCTGTCGGTGGCCTATCCCGTGGTGTTCCTCAGCGTCGCCGCCTTCATGGTCAATGCCGTGCTGGCGCGCCTGGTGCGGCTGCAGCGCGAGCAGATCGCCCAGCTCAAGGCGCTGGGCTACTCGTCCTGGCAGGTCGGCCGCCACTACCTTGGGTTTGCCCTGGTCATCGTCGTGCTGGGATCGCTGCTGGGCGGACTGGCGGGCCGCTTCATGGGCGGCGGCCTGCTCGGCATGTACGAGCTGTTCTTCCGCTTTCCGGCGCTGGAGTTCATCCTGGATTACAGCGCGCTCGGCACGGCGCTGCTGGTCAGTGCCGGCGCCTGCGTGCTGGGCGTGCTGAGCGTGGTCTGGATGGCGGTCCGGCTGCCGCCGGCGGAGGCGATGCGGCCCGAACCGCCGGCCGATTTCCGGCCCAGCCTGCTGGAGCGCTGGGGACTGACGCGCGGCCTGGGGCCCTCGCTGCGCATGGCCCTGCGCAACATCGAACGCCGGCCCTGGCAGTCGGGCTTCACCGTGTTCGGCCTGGCGCTGGCCACCGGGCTGGTCGTGCTGCCGGGTTCCATGGAGGACAGCATCGACCATCTGCTGACCTACCAATGGAACGACACCCAGCGTCAGGACGTGGTCGCCTTCCTGGTCGAGCCCGGCTCGGCGGGGGCTTTGCCGAATCTCGCCCATCTGCCGGGGGTGACGCGCGCCGAGGAGGTGCGCGTGGTCCAGGCCCGGCTGCGTCACGGCCACCGCAGCCGCAAGCTGGCCATCACCGGCTTGCCGCGCCACGCCGACCTCAACCGCGTGCTCGATGCCCGCGGCCGGCCGGTGGCCATGCCGGAGGAGGGGCTGGTCATGTCGGCCAAGCTGGCGGAGATTCTCGGCCTGCAGTTGGGCGACGAGGTGGAGATGGCCGTGCTCGAGGGGCGGCGTCCCCTGGTGCGGGTGCCGGTGCGCGGCTTGCGCGAGGACTTTGCCGGGGTGGCGGCCTACATGGATCTGGAGGCGTTGCGCCGGCTCATGCATGAAGGCCCGACCGTCAGCGGCGCCTACCTGCAGGTCGACGCCAACCGCTGGGAGGATTTCATGCGCGAGGTCAAGGAGACGCCGCGGATCGCGGTGACCCTGGTGAAGCGCGAGCAGCTGGCGGCCTTCCGCAGCACCACGGGCGAGAGCATCGGCATCATCCGGCGCTTGTACATGACCCTGGCGGTGATCGTCGCCTTCGGCGTCGTCTACAACAGCGCCCGCATCGCCCTCAGCGAACGCGGGCGCGATCTGGCGACGCTGCGCGTGGTCGGCTTCACCCAGCGCGAAGTGGCCGGCGTCCTGCTGGGCGAACTGACGCTGCTGCTGCTGACCGCCCTGCCGCTCGGCCTGCTGTTCGGCCGCGGCCTGACGACCTTCATCGTCACGGCAGTCAGCACCGAGACCGTGCGCCTGCCGCTGGTGATCTCCAGCAGGACCTACAGCGTGGCGGTGCTGGTCGTGCTGACGGCCGCCGGGCTCTGCTTCTGGGTGGTGGGACGCATGGTGCGCCACCTGGACATGGTCGGGGTGCTCAAGGCGCGCGAATGATCAGACCCCGCCGCGCTGGCGCACGGCTTCGTACAAACCGACGGCGACGGCGGTTGCCAGATTGAGGCTGCGCGTGCCGCGCATGGGGATCTGCCAGATCCGGTCCGGATGGCGTTCCAGCAGGCTGGGCGGGATGCCGCGGGTCTCAGGACCGAACACCAGGTACAGGTCGCCGTCCCCGCCGAGGTCGGCTTCCCAGTGTGGCCGGCGGCCCTGGCATTCGATGAAGGCGAAGCGCGCCCGCGGGCCGGCCGCCTGTTCGAGAGCCTGCCAGTCGTCCCACTGCCGGACTTCGACCTCCGCCCAGTAGTCGAGACCGCTGCGGCGGAGGTGCTTGTCGTCGAGGCTGAAGCCCAGCGGCCGGATCAGGTGCAGGCAGGCGCCGGCCGCCAAACACAGGCGTCCAACGGCGCCCGTGTTGTGCGGGATTTCCGGCTGGTAGAGAACGACATGCAGCATGCCGCGCCCTGTTAATGCCGGCCGGCCAGCCCCGCAAGGCGCGGCTACGGGGCGACGACTTCGAAGTAGACGTTCTTCGTGCTGCCCGCCGCATGGCCGCGCAGCCTGACGGTCCCGAGGTAGGTGGAGAGGACGCCGCGCAGGCTGCGTTTGACGCCGGCGGGTTCGGTGATGCTGCCGGTGACCAGGCCGCTGGCGGTGTTCAGTTTCAAGGACGGTTTGCGCGTGACCGGATCGATGAAGGCGAAGGTGTTGTTGGTCGCCAGGGTCAGGTTTTCCAGCACCTCGGCGGCGATCTCCCCGGCCGACGCCGGCAGGCGCAGTTTGCCCCCCCCGCCACTCCCGTTGAGGAAGCCCAGGGCGCGCTGGCCGCTGGCGGGCGGGGTGTAGGTGCCGCCGTGGATGTCGTCGCCGGCCAGGAACCCGGCCGGATAGAAGGTGGCGCCCACGGGGGCCGGCGGACGCAGATAGGAGTAGAAGCCGAGGAGGGTATCCGTCGCCCCGGCTTCCGTGATCTCAAGTCGGCCCACCACGAAGCTGCGGCCGCCAAGCAGCGACTGGTAATACGGCAGGATGTAGGTGCCCGGCGTGGCGGTCTGGCAGAGGGCCGAGCCGAAGGTCGCAGTCGTACCGTCCGGCAGGATCAGGCTGCCGGTCGCCGCTCCGGTGGGGAGGATGCGCAGTGTGGCACAGCCAAAACCTTCAACCGGGCCCGGCGCCAGGGTGCCGCTGAAGCGCCCAGCCACGGTCGGCGGCGGCGTTGGCGGCTTGAAGTTGGCGACTTCCGGGAAACTCGTCGTGGACCGAAAATTGTCGGCTTTGACCTGCAGTGTGCCGTCGCCGGTGAGGTCGAGGTTGACCCCGATGGGAGGCCGGGGCGTGGCGCCTGCGGGCGTCTTGCGCTCGAAGGCGGTGGAGTAGAAGCCGTCGGGGCCGATCACGCCCTTGAAGGCGTAGGTGGTCTTGCCGGCCACGAACTTGGCGGTGAAGCTGTGCTGCGCGGTCTTGGTCAGGCTGAGTTTGCCCTGCAGTCCGGTGTCGACTGTGCTGCCGCTGGTGATGTTCCAGTAGCCCAGGCGCGAACTGCGGGTGTCGGGCAGGTGGCGCAGGCGCAGGATCACGTCATGCTTGCTGGCGTCAATCGAACTGGCCGCGAACCCGTCGACCGCAATGCGGTAGGTGGTGCCTGCGGTGGCATGGAAGGTGACGCTGGACAGGAAGTAGTTGCCGACCAGACTGCTTGAGGAGTGATCGTCGTTGGCCGTCACCTGCGTCAATGAGTTGACGGCGTTGCCGGTGTACACCGCCAGCAAGGTGTCCAGAACGGCGTCCTGCACCCCGGCGCTGCGCAGGGTGTCCACCGTACAGAAGCCGCTCACCGGTGCGGTCCACTGCCACCAGGCGCTTTTCAGGGCGCCTGGACTGCCGCTGAGGAAGTGGCCAGGTTCTCCGGCCTCATTTGTGAAGCTGGCGAGCGAAGTGGCGGACGAAGTGTCGTTGTAGGTGCTGATCACCGGTGCGCCGGCGAAGCTGTCGGTGCCGGCGCTGAAGACCGCGCAAGCGGCCGTGGGAAGGACCAGACAGCCGCAGCACAGGGCGGCGGCGAATGGCAGGGGAGGAAGGCGTTTCATGGCGGTTCGGTTCTGGGTGAAGGCCGGAGTGGGCGCGGCCGCTGTGTGAACTCCGGCGAACCTTGCCGCCGCGCTAAAGGGAAGTATCCGTTGGCATGCGTGCAGCTGACCAGTCAGGTCATTAACCAATGATGGCATCATGGGTCTGATTTGACAAGCCTCGTGCCGCGCGGCGGTCCGAACATCGGGGTTGACCGGATGCGCGGCCTGCTCTGAGGTTGCAGAATGCACAAGCGTATCCTCCTCGCCCTCATGATGCTCACCGGTGAAGACTGGGCGGAAGCCCAGCAGAACAAGGCCAACTACGACGAGTCCAAAATCGCCCCCTACACGCTGCCCGAGCTGCTGGTGGCGCAAGACGGAAGCCGCATCGGCACGGCCGAGGCCTGGCGCCAGCAGCGCCGGCCCGAGGTGCTCGAACTGTTCCGCGCGCACGTCTTCGGCCGCACGCCGGCCGACTGGGGCCGGGTCCGCTTTGAGACGACGCAGGTGAAAACCGACGCGCTGGGCGGCCGGGCCACGCGCAAGTTCGTCCGCATCACGCTGCCCGACCATCCGTCCTGGCCGGGCATGGAGGTCATGCTGCATGTGCCCAATGGCCTGAAGCGGCCGGCGCCCTGCTTCGTCGGTCCCAGCTTCGGCGGCAACCATGCGGTCAGCACCGAGCCCGATGTGCCGCTGTCCACGCGCTGGATGCGGCCGAGCAAGGAGAAGCACATCGTGGCCAACCGCGCCACCGAGGCCAGCCGCGGCAACGAGAGCAGCCGCTGGCCGCTGGAGATGATCCTCGACCAGGGCTTTGCCGTGGCCACCTACTACTATGGCGACGTCGAGCCCGACCACGCCGAAGGTTGGAAGGAGGGGCTGCGTGCCGCGCTCAGCCCGCAGGGGCGGGAGACCGTTTGGAAAAACGGCGACTGGGGCGCCATCGGCGCCTGGGCCTGGGGCCTCAGCCGCATCGCCGACTACCTGGAGACCGACGCCGCGGTGGACGCCAAGCGGCTGGCGGTCATCGGTCATTCCCGGCTGGGCAAAACCTCGCTGTGGGCCGGCGCCCAGGACGAACGCTTCGGCATCGTCATTTCCAACAACTCCGGCGAAGGCGGGGCGGCGATCATGCGCCGCAATTTCGGCGAGACCACGGCGGTCATCACCCGCGCCTTCCCGCACTGGTTCACCGCGACCTACGCCGGTTACGCCAACAACGAGGCCGCCTGCCCGATCGACAAGCACATGCTGGTCGCCCTCGCCGCGCCGCGGCCGGTGTACATCGCCAGCGCCGTCGAGGACGAGTGGGCGGACCCCAAGGGCGAGTTCCTGTCCGGCCTGCACGCCCAGCCGGTGTACGACCTGTTCGGCAAGAAGGGGCTCGGCGTCGCCGAGCAGCCGCCGCTGGACCGCCCGGTGGGCGACGCCGTCGGCTACCACATCCGCACCGGCAAGCACGACGTCACCGCCTACGACTGGGAGCAGTACCTGAAATTCGCCCGCCGGCACTTCGGCCTCTAGGCCGCCTCGCCGGGGCCGGGCGGCGGCGGGCGCAGGTCGGGCAGGGTGTCGAGGTACAATTCCTCCACCTTCTGGCGGGCCCAGGGTGTCCGGCGCAGGAATTTCAGGCTGGAGGAGATGCTCGGCTGCCAGTTGAAGCAGTTGATCTTGATCATCCGGCCCAGCATCTCCCAGCCGTAGTGGGCCTGCAGTTCGGTGAGCATGCGCTCCAGGGTGATGCCATGGAGCGGGTTTTTCGGGCCGGCGGCGTGCATGCCCCAGCTTGGCACGGATGCCGCCGTCTGGCCAGTCCGGGCTCGCGGCTTCCGCGGCCGCCGCGGTTTGCAGTGGCATTTCTCCGGCAAGCGGTTAAAGACACCACCCCATTCCCCGCCCGATCATGCAAGCTCCCGAACATTCCGAGTCCGAACTGCTCCAATTCCGCCGCCAGAAGCTGGAAGAACTCCAGAAACGCGGCATCGCGGCGTTCGGCGGCAAGTTTGCGGTTTCCCATGACCCGGGCGCGCTCCGTGAGCAGCTGGTCCAGGGGACCGTGGCCGAGGGCACGGCAGTGCGCGTGGCCGGCCGCGTGCTGTCGCGCCGCGAGATGGGCAAGGCGACCTTTTTTGACCTGGGCGACATCACCGGCCGCATCCAGTGCTACCTGAGCAAGGGCGATGTCGGCGACGAGGCCTACGCGCTGTTCACCCAGCAGATGGACATCGGCGACTTCGCCGGCGTCGAAGGGGTGACCTTTGTGACCAAGCGCGGCGAGCGTTCGATCCATGTCAAGGCGCTGACCCCGCTGGGCAAGGCGCTGCGGCCGCTGCCGGACAAGTGGCACGGGGTGACCGACCGCGAGATCAAGTACCGCCAGCGCTACCTCGACCTCATCGCCAACGACCGCAGCCGCGAGATCTTCCAGATCCGCAGCCGCATGGTCGCCGAGATCCGCAACTACCTGCACGCCCGCGACTTCCTGGAGGTCGAGACGCCGATGATGCAGGACGTGCCCGGCGGCGCCGCCGCCCGGCCGTTCGAGACGCACTTCAACGCGCTCGACCAGAAGATGTACCTGCGCATCGCCCCCGAGCTCTTCCTCAAGCGCCTGCTGGTGGCCGGCTTCCCGCGGGTGTTCGAGCTCAACCGCAACTTCCGCAACGAGGGCCTCAGCCGCCGCCACAATCCGGAGTTCACCATGCTCGAGGCCTACTGGGCTTTCGCCGATTTCGAGCAGATGGCCGACCTGGTCGAGGGCCTGATCTGCCACCTGGCCGAGAAGTTCTGCGGCGGGCTGGTCATTGAGCACAAGGACGAGGAGGGCAATGTCACCCGCACCATCGACCTGACCCGTCCCTGGCGGCGTGCGCCCTACCACGAACTCGTGCGCGAGGCGGTGCGCCAGGCGACCGGCGATGCCGCCCTGGACTGGTTCAGCCTGGACAAGATCGCCAAGGTGAACCTCGCCCAGGAGCTCGGCCTGCAGGAGGTGCATGCGGACGAGGAGCACTACGAGCTCGACCAGAAGGCGTTCGAGAAGCTGGTCGAGGAAAAGAGCTTCAACCCCCTCTTCGTCACCCGCAGCCCGAAGGAGCTTGTGCCGCTGGCCAAGCAGAACGCCGAGGACCCCTCCGTGGTCGATGTGTACGAGCTGGTGATCAACGGCCAGGAGATCAGCCCGGGCTATTCCGAGCTGAACGACCCCATCGTCCAGCGCGAGCGCCTGGAGCATCAGGCCGGCGAGGAAATCCAGAAGATCGACGAGGAGTTTCTGCTCGCGCTCGAGCACGGCATGCCGCCGGCCGGCGGCATCGGCATCGGCATCGACCGGCTGATCATGATGCTGACCGGCGCGGAGAGCATCCGCGACGTTGTGCTCTTCCCGCAGCTCAAGCGCCGGGCCGACTGATCGGTGCGGCCCGCGTCCGGATTCGGAAAAGCCGTAGAGCGGCCTGCGCGGTTCGTTCTACGCAAGCCGCCTTTTTGGCTTGCCGAACCGGCGGGCTGAATTACAATTCGACTTCCTTTCCAGGGCAAGGCACTGTTTTTTGGCGAGAGTGGGGTCTTCCCCGCTCTTTTTTGTCTAGTCAGGATACCCAATTTTATGATCAGCGAACTCAAAGCACTTTTCGATTACTACGAGAAAGAGAAGGGGATCGACCGCGACAAGATGGTTGAAGCCCTGTCCCAGGCCCTTCTCGCGGCGTCGAAGAAGAGCATCGGGCCGGCGCGCGAGCTGCGCATCGACATCGATCCCGACAAGGGCACGATAAAGGCGTGGGCCAAGCTGCTGGCGGTGGAAACGGTGAGCAATCCCTGGGAGGAGCTGCCGATCGCCAAGGCGCGCCTGATCAAGAAGGACGCCCAGATCGGCGACGAGATCGATCTGGAAGTGACGCCCAAGAACATGGGCCGCATCGCCGCTCAGACCGCCAAGCAGACCATGCTGCAGCGCCTGCGCATGGCCGAAAAGGAGAATCTGTACGACGAGTTCAAGGACCGCACCGGCGACGTCGTCAGCGGCGTCATCCGCCGTTTCGACAAGTCCGACGTCGTCGTCGATCTCGGCAAGTTCGAGGGCACGATGCCCTCCAAGGAGCGCGTTTCGACCGAGGACTACACCCCGGGCGACCGCATGCGCTTCTACGTCAAGTCGGTGGAGAAGGAGGGCGCCCGCGGCCCGGAAATCATCCTCAGCCGCGCCCATGCGAACTTCGTCCGCCGCCTGTTCGAGTTTGAAGTCAGCGAGATCGGCGACCGCACGGTCGAGATCGCCAGCATCGCCCGCGAGGCCGGCTACCGCACCAAGGTGGCGGTGCACAGCGCCGACGACAAAGTCGACCCGGTCGGCGCCTGCGTCGGCCTGCGCGGCGCGCGCGTGAAGAACATCGTCCGCGAGCTCAACAACGAGAAGGTGGACATCATCCGCTGGAAGAGCGATCCCGCCGAGTTCGTGCGCGAAGCACTCAAGCCGATCAAGGTGCTCAGCATCCAGGTCAGCCCGGACAAGAAGGCGGCCCGCCTGACCGTCAGCGAAGAGGAGCTGTCCAAGGCCATCGGCCGCCGCGGCCAGAATGCGCGCCTGACCTCGCGTCTGGTGGGCATGGACCTCGCCATCGAGAAGGACGAGCACGCCGCCGAGGTCTTCGAGGGCCAGGTCGACACCGCCGCCCACGAGATCGAGGCCGCCCTCGGCATCGAGCTTGAGCTTGCCAAGAAGCTCGTCAAGCAGGGGCTGCTCAATCTGGCCATGTTCTCCCAGGTGGATGTGGACGATGTCACCGAAATGCTCGATGGTGACCGCGCGCTCGCCGAGCAGATCCTGGCCAAGGCACAAGCCCACGCTCCCGAGGGAGCGTAGCCCTTCTGCCGCCATGAGCGCCTCTCCTGCCAGTTTCCATCAGCCCCCGCCGCCAGCCCCGCCCGCCGCCCGCCAGACCCTAGCCACTCATGCC
>CAYYJK010000022.1:14592-22372 GCA_964472185.1 uncultured Prosthecobacter sp. | reverse complement strand
GAGCGCGAGTTCCACGCCTACGGCGTGCGCACCGTGTTCGAGGACGAGGCCCTGCGCCTGGTGGCCGGCCGCGCCGCCGAGGAAAAGACCGGCGCGCGCGGTCTGGTGACCGCCTGGGAGAAGGTGCTGCGCGATTTCAAGTTCGAGATGCCGAGCCTCGGCCTGCCTGATCTGGTGATCGACGGCGCGCTGGTGGCCGATCCGGCGGGCGCACTGGAACGCTGCCGCCAGGACGCCGCCAGCCTGCAGGGGGATGTCCGGGCGGACGCGGTGCACGCCTTTGCCGCGCGCTTTGCCGCCGAGCATGCCCTGGAGCTGGTTTTTGATGCCGCCGCGGTCCGCACGCTGGTCCGGCGCGCCGAACGCGAGGGCTGCGCCGTCGAGGCGCTGTGCGCGAAGCTGTTCAAGGACTATCCCTTCGGTCTGCAGCTGGTCTCGCGCAGCACGGGGCAGACGGCCTTCCACATCCGCCGGGAGGCGGTCGACCAGCCGGACAAATTCCTGAGCGATCTCGTTGTGTCTTCGTATCGTCAGGCCGAGAATCCCGCTTCCGATGTCCAAGGATCGTAATCACCGCGTCACCAGCCTCTTCATTGGCATTCTGATCTGCGTGCCCGTGCTGGCGCTCTATCACTTCGGCCTGTTCACCGCGCCGGCGCGCTGGCTCGAGGGCCAGCTGCCGCGGCTGATCGTGCTGCCGGAGGGCGGGCTGCAGCGCTCGCTGCTGCTGCAGTACGGCTATTACACCCTGCTGGCCTTTGCCGCCTCCTGGGTGGGCACGGTGCTGCCTGCGCTCTGGCAGAAGTTCCTGTTCCTGCTCGGCGTGACCTACCTGACCGGCACGCTGGTCGTGACCCTGGCCTGGATCGGAATCGCCTTCGAACCCTTCTCCGGGCTGCTCGCGGCCTGGAGCGCGGGGCTGCTCGCCATGCTCATCGCCGACGCCGGTCGCGGCGCGGGGGAAGCCGGGCCTGCGGCGGCTGCCGAGCCGGCCCCGCTTGAGGCGAAAACGGCCGAAGCGCCGGCTAAGACTGCAGCACAATCCTGATCTTGCCGGCCTGCTGGCCTGAGGCGGCCAGGCTGTCCGCCAGCGTCGGCCCCACGGGCACGGCTGGCGCTGCTGCCGGCGTCGCCGGAGCGGGGGCATCGGCTTCCAGGGCGGCCTTGAGCGCGCCTTCGACCATCTGGCCGCAATGAATCTTCATCGGCGGCAGCGGCCCGAGCGGGGCGCTGAGTTCCGCGGCGCTCAGCTGCAGCGCCTCTTCGCGGGTCTTGCCGCGCAGCAGTTCGGTGGCCAGGCTGGCCACGGCAATCGCCGTCTGGCAGCCGAAGCTCTGGAAGCTGGCCTTGTCGATGACCTTGCGGCCGTCCTGCTCCTTGTACTTGAGCCACATCCGGACCATGTCGCCGCAGTCCGGCGAACCGACCGTGCCGACGGCGTCGGCATCGGGCATCTCGCCGAGATTCTGGGGATTGGCGAGGGCGGACTGGAGGGCGGCTTCGTCCATGGCAGGCGTGGGAGTCGCGTTCAGAAGAAGGAACGCCGGCTCAGGCCATGCGGCCGCAGCAGGCTTTGTACTTTTTGCCGCTGCCGCAGGGGCAGGGGTCGTTGCGGCCGACGTTGCCCACCGGACGGCGCTGCGGCAGGGCGGTCGGCAGGATCAGCTTGGGGCCGTCGCTGGCGGGGTCGTGCGGCTTTTCCGCGGGTTCCTCCGGCTTCTCGGCCGGGCGGGCGGCGGGCATCTCGCCCTGCTGCTGCATGAGCGCGAGCTGGGCCAGGAACTGCTCGAAGGCGGCGAGCTGCTGGGTGCTCTTGAACAGGTTGGCCAGAACCTCGCCGTTGATGTTGCGCATCAGGTCGGAGAAGATCGTGAAGGCCTCCTGCTTGAACTCGATGAGAGGGTCCTTCTGGCCGTAGCTGCGCAGGCTGATGCCCTCCTTGAGGGCGTCGAGGGCATACAGGTGATCCTGCCACAGGCGGTCGATGGCGTTGAGCAGGATCATCTTCTCGATTTCCTGGAGCGCCTGCGGATTGGCGCCGCCGACTTTGACGTCGTAGGCGTGCAGCACCTTCTGCTGCAGCCAGCCGGCCTGGGCGTCGAAGTCAAGGGCCTTGAACTCCGCGTCGAAGTCGCGCAGGCCGATCGGGAAGGTGGTGTTGAGCCACTGCAGCAGGTTCTCGTAGTCGGGCTCGAGGTCGGAGGCGCGGTCCTTGGGCAGGAACTCGCCCAGGCGCTCCTTGAGGCCCTTCTCCACCGCCTCGTTGATCAGCAGGCGCGGATCGTTGCTCTCCAGGACGTCGTTGCGCCATTCGTAGATGACCTCGCGCTGCTGGTTCATCACGTCGTCGTACTCGAGGACGCGCTTGCGCCAGACGTAGTTGCGCTGCTCGACGCGCTTCTGGGCGGTTTCGACCGAGCGGTTCAGCCAGGGGTGCTGGAGTTCCTCGCCCTCCTTCATGCCGAAGCGCTCCATGATCTTGGTCATGCGGTCGGCGGCGCCGAAGTTGCGCATCAGGTCGTCCTCGAAGCTGAGGAAGAACTTGCTCTCGCCCGGGTCGCCCTGGCGCGCGCAGCGGCCGCGCAGCTGGCGGTCGACGCGGCGGGACTCGTGGCGTTCGGTGGCCAGGACCATGAGGCCGCCGAGTTCGGCAACGCCTTCGCCCAGCTTGATGTCGGTGCCGCGGCCGGCCATGTTGGTCGAGATGGTGACGGCGCCGCGCTGGCCGGCGCGGGCGACGATCTCGGCCTCCTGGCGGTGGTACTTGGCGTTGAGCACCGCGTGCGGGATCTTCTGCAGCTTGAGCATGCGGCTGACGGTCTCAGACGCCTCGACGCTGGCGGTGCCGACCAGCAGGGGCTGGCCCTTGGCATGGCGCTCGCGGATCATCTCCAGCACCGCATTGTACTTCTCGCGGCGGGTCTTGTAGATGCTGTCGTTCTGGTCGACGCGGCGCACCGCCCGGTTGGTCGGGATGCTCAGCACGTCGAGCCCGTAGATGTCGTGGAACTCGGCGGCGTCGGTTTCGGCGGTGCCGGTCATGCCGCCCAGCTTCTGGTACAGGCGGAAGTAGTTCTGGATGGTGATGGTGGCCAGAGTCTGGGTCTCGGCGTCGATCTGCACGCCCTCCTTGGCCTCCACCGCCTGGTGCAGGCCGTCGCTCCAGCGGCGGCCGGGCATCTTGCGGCCGGTCTGCTCGTCGACGATCATCACCTTGTTGTCCTCGACGACGTACTCGACGTCCTTTTCATAGAGGCAGTAGGCGCGCAGCAGCTGGCTGATCTGGTGGATGCGCTGGCCCTGGTGGGACAGGCGGTCCTGCAGCTCGGTTTTCTTCTGCTGCTTCTGCGCCTCGGTCAGGGCGGCGTCGCCGTCGATCTCCGAGAACAGGGTGGCGAGGTCGGGCAGGACGAAGGCGTCCGGTTCGTCGGGGCTGAGGAAGCTGCGGCCCTTCTCGCTCAGGTCGGCGTCGTGGCTCTTTTCGTCGATCGAGAAGTACAGGCCCTCCTTGATCTCGAACAGCTCCTTTTTCTGGGTGTCCTCGTACATCTTCAGCTCCGCCTTCTCGAGGGCGCGGCGCAGTTCGGGGTCCTCCATGCAGCGCATCAGGCCGCGGTTCTTCGGATGGCCGATCTTGACCTGGTACAGCTTGCGGCCGGCGGATTCGGTCTCGCCGCGGGCGGCGTCGTCCTTGGCCTCGGTCACCAGGCTGTTGCAGAGGGTGGTCTGGCGGCGGACGAGCTGCTCGACCAGCGGCTTGTAGCGCTCGTACTGGTGGGTGCTTTCGGCGGCGGCCACCGGCCCGCTGATGATCAGCGGCGTGCGCGCCTCGTCGATGAGCACGGAGTCGACTTCGTCGACGATGGCGAAGTAGTGGCCGCGCTGGACCTGCTGCTCCTTGCTCGAGGCCATGCCGTTGTCGCGCAGGTAGTCGAAGCCGAACTCGCTGTTGGTGCCGTAGGTGATGTCGCAGAGGTACTGCTCGCGGCGGATGTGGCTGGGCTGGTCGTTCTGGATGCAGCCGACGCTGAGGCCGAGGAACTGGTACAGGTAGCCCATCCATTCCGAGTCGCGGCGCGCCAGGTAGTCGTTGACCGTGATGACGTGGACGCCGCGGCCGGTGAGGGCGTTGAGGGCGACCGGCAGGGTGCCGACCAGGGTCTTGCCTTCGCCGGTGGCCATCTCGGCGATCATGCCGCGGTGCAGGGCGATGCCGCCGATGAGCTGGACGTCGAAGTGGACCATGTTCCACTTCAGCGGCGTGTCGCAGACAAGGTGCTCCTGGCCGCAGAGCCGGCGCGCGGCGTTCTTGACGACGGCATAGACCTCGGGCAGCAGGTCGTTGAGCATCTTCGACTCGATGGCGGCAAACTTCGGCTGGATGGCGTTCCAGGCTTCGCGGGCCTGGTCGATGCGGGCCTTCTTGTCCTCGAGGCTGGCGCCGCTCCAGGCGCTTTCGGCGAGGTAGGCGTCCTCGAGCCCCGGGAAATGCGGCTTGAGGGCGGCGAAGTAGCCGGCGACGTGGCGCAGGCAGGCTTCGACCGTCGCCTCATCGGCGATGCGCAGCGAGACGCCGCCGAGGAAGTGCGGCGTGTGGAAGGCGCGGAACTGGGCCTTCCAGCGGGCGCAGCGTTCGCGCAGGGCCTCATCGGACTCGTTCTGCAGCTGGGCTTCGAGGCGGTTGATCTCGGCCACGACGGGCTGCAGGCGCTTGACGGTGCGCTGATTCTTGGTGCCGATGATTTTTTTGATGATCCAGTCGAACATGATGAGGAGACGGTTTGGGCCGCGAAGGGTTGTGAAGATGGACGGGAAAGGGGGGATGGCAAGAGGCCAGTGCGGCGGGGGGCGCGCGGGAAAAGCGATTGGCTTTTGTCCGGGCGTGCCGCATCATCCCGCCATGTCCTCCCGCCAGCCCACCGCCCAGCAGCGCTATAGGCACGCCCTGATCGCGGCCTGGCGCGGCGTCGAAGACGGTCCGCTGGTGGATCTGCCGCTGCGCAGCGTTGCCGATCTGGTCGGCAAGGTGGTCTCCCAGGCCGGCCTGGGAGACCGGCTGCGCCTTGAGGAGGTCCTCGGGGCCTGGCGCGAGATCGTCGGCGACTTCCTGTTCCAGCATTCGCGGCCCGACGCCATCCAGCGCGGGGTGCTGACCGTGCGCGTGCTGCAGCCTTCGGTGCATCATGCCCTGAGCATGGAGCGTCCGCGCATCCTCCGGCGCCTTCAGGAACGCCTCAAGAACGCCGGCATCCGGGACGTACGGCTCAAGCATGGTTGACGCATCAAGGCATGGACTGGAATGACTGGCTGAGCATCCTGCGCTGGCGCGCGGTGGAGGAGGGGGACGCAGAAGGGGCGATTCTCAGCGAGGAGCGGCGGCGCGAAGCAACCGCGCGCACGCGCGCCGGACTGACCTCGGAGGCCCTGCGCGACGGGCCGGTGGGCGACCGCGAGATGGCCTTTTTGCACAAGCGCAGCGCCTGGCTGGAGCGCGAGATGATCGGCTGGAGCGGATCGCTGGTGCGCCTGATGGAGCGTCTGATTGTGCCGGCGGGCCGCTGGTCCTGGGCCTGGGCCGGCTGGGCGGCGGCCGCAGCCGCCGGCTTTGGTCTTTCCGGCCTTGGCCAGGCCGGCGAGTTCAACCTGCTGGCGCTGCCGCTGGTCGGCGTGCTGGCCTGGAATGCGGTGATCCTGCTGCTGGCCCTGGTCTTGGAATGGCGCTCGCGGCCGGTGTCCACCGGAGGTTTTTTGGCCTGGCTGGCCGGCCGGATCGCGCCCGCCGCCCCCGAGCGCGCCCTGGAAGGGGAGGCGGTGACCGGCCTGTCCGTCGACCAGCGCTTTGCCCTGCTGGCGGCCGTGCCGGCCCTGGAGCGGCTGCAGCGCCGGCTGCGCGCCTGGTTCCACGTTGCGGCGGCCGTGCTGGCGCTGGGCAGCGCCGCGGGCCTGTATGCGCGCGGCTGGTCGCGGGAATACCGCGCGGTTTGGGAAAGCACCCTGCTGACCGAGACGACCGCCCGGCAGTTCTTCGGTTCGGTCTTTGCTCCGGCCGCCGGCGTGCTCAAGCTTGAGCTGCCGCTGGGGGATCTGGCGGGCATGCACCGCACTGCGGGGCGGGCGCAGCGCCCGGCGCCGGCGCTGCCCTGGATTCATCTCTATGCCGGCACGCTGCTGCTGCTGGTCGCCCTGCCGCGCTGCGGGCTGGCCGGCCTCACCGCCTGGCGCGCGCGACGGGTGTTGGAAAAGCGCCTGCGTTCGCTGGGCTGGCCGGGCTACTTGGAGCGCCTGCTGCGGGCGGCCGAAGGCGGCCAGGAGACGGTGTCCGTGCTGATTCACGCCACCGATGCCACGCCGCATCATCGCGAGGTTTGGGCACGCGGCATCCGCAGCCGCTTCGGCGGCCTGGTGCAGCCGGAGATGATCCGGGTGGCGCTGGGCGACGAGGACGAGTTTGTCGCCGGCTGGCGGCCCGCCTCGGCCCGGGCGGTCATCGTGTTCAACTTGGCCACCACACCGGAGGCCGAAGTTCAGCGCCGCTTCGCCCTCGAAGTCCGCCAGACGCTGAAGGCGGCCTGGCCGGCCGCCGAACTGGTGGTGCTGCTCGATGCCACCAGCATCGGCAACCGCTGGTCGCCCGACAAGCTCGCCGGCCGCGAACGCCTCTGGAACGACCTGCTCCAGGGGGCCGCTGACGCGGTGCTCGTCGCCGCCGTGCGGGCGGCCTGAACCCCTTCGCCAAGACTGTTCCGCCCGCCGCCGCGCCCAACTTTCCCCCGACTCCAACGTTCCCCGCCGCCATGCCTCCGCCTCCCGGCATCCAGCCCCCCGACTCGGACATCGTCACGCTCAGCCTGATCGCCCACACCAATGCGGGCAAGACGACGCTGGCGCGCACGCTGCTGCGCCGGGACGTGGGCGAAGTCCGGGATGCCGCCCACGTCACGCTGTTCAACGAATCCTACAGCCTGCTCGAGCACGACGCGCGGCTGCTGCGCCTGTGGGACACGCCGGGCTTCGGCGACAGCGCCCGCCTGCTCAAGCGGCTGCGCCTGGAGAGGAACCCGGTGCTGTGGTTCCTTTCGCAGACCTGGGACCGGCTCACCGACAAGCCGCTGTGGTGCAGCCAGCAGGCGCTGAAGAACGTCCGCGAGGAGGCCGACGTCGTGCTGTATCTGGTCAACGCCACCGAGCCGCCCGAGTCGGCCGGCTACATCGCCTCCGAGATGGAGATCCTCGGCTGGGTGGGCAAGCCGGTGCTCGTGCTGCTCAACCAGACCGGTCCGGCGCAGGCGCCGGAAGCCGAGGCGGCGGAGGTGGCCGCCTGGAGCGAGCACTTCAAGGCCTGGGATTGCGTGCACGGCGTCCTCCAGCTCGACGCCTTTGCGCGCTGCTGGGTGCAGGAGGACAAGCTCATGGAAACGCTGGCGCCGCTCATGCGCGGCGCCAAGACCGAGGCATTCCGGCACCTCAAGCGCGCCTGGCTGCTGCGCAACCTCGAGACCTTCCGCCAGTCCGCGCGCGTCCTCTCCGAACTGCTGACCGCCGCGGTGCTCGACGGCGTCGAGGTGCGCACCGAGACCCTGCTGGAGCGCGTCGGCATCGGCCGGAGCGAGCTGAACAAGGAGTACCAGCAGGCGCGCGAGAAGCTCGCCACCCAGCTGGCGGACCGCGTCATGCACGCCACCAACGCCCTCATCCGCCTGCACGGGTTGGAGGGCGAGGCGGCGCGGGCGGTCGGCAGCCTGGCGCGGGAAAAATTCCACACGCCGCAGCAGGTTCCCGA
>CAYYJK010000022.1:3582-14492 GCA_964472185.1 uncultured Prosthecobacter sp. | reverse complement strand
CACCCCGCCAAAAACAAGAGACCCTCCGGCATGCGAAGCCGGAGGGTCTGTTTGGCGATCCAGCAACCAACAACAGTGAGGATCGTGGCACGAAATGCTTAGCTGAGGAAAGCTGGCAACTCGCGGCCTGTGAAGAACCGGCTTCAGCAGGCAGGGAGAGGTTAAAAAGTTTTGCCGGCTCCGTCAACCCGCGGGGGTGAATTTTGCAAAAACCAGAGCCTTTTCTCAAAATCGAGAGGCTGCTCATGGCAAGTAAATCTGATAATTTTACAAGAAAGGGCCTTGACAGGGTTTGTGAACAACCGGGTTGTTCGCGTGAACAAGTGCAACAGGCGGGCCGGCGCATCGCCCGCGAAGGCGACAGCCGGCGCCGAAAGATGCGCCGGGCGGCGCCCGTTTCCTCGCCTCATTTTCGCGGTGCTTGCGGACAAACTCTGAGGGCGGTGAGACAAACCGATTGAAGAACCTGAACCTGCATGGACCGTGCGAAGCGTCTGTTCGAGTCACCCTCTTTTCTTCCTATGGCAATTCATCGAAACCTCCCGCTCACCGCACTGACTGCGTTTCTGGCCCTGACAGCCGCGGCCCCGGCCAATGATTGGACCAACTGGCGCGGCCCCCTGCAGACCGGCGTCAGCCTGGAGCGCTACACGGCGGCCGGCAAACTCGACGAAAAGCCGGCCTGGGTCTACGATTCGCGCAGCCGCGGCTGTCCGGTGGTGGCCGATGGCAAGGTGTTCAGCTTCGGCTACCGCGGCGAAAAGGAGGAGCTGGTCGAGCTGCTGACCTGCCTGGACGAGAAGACCGGCAAAAAGCTCTGGGAGGTCGAGATCAAGGACTTCATTTCCGACACGGTGTACAACCGCTACGCCATCGGCTCGCCGACGGTCGACCTGGAGACCCGGCGCGTCTACCTGCTGACGGCTTACGGGGTGTTCGGCTGCTGGGATTTCGACGGCAAGGAGCTCTGGCGTCATTCGCTCATGGAGGACATGGGCCGGCTGACCTTCCCGAACTCCAAGGTCGGCTGCCCGGTCATCGAGGGCGACCTGGTCATCATCCGCGGCATCACCGCCAACTGGGGTGCTGACGGCCCGGCCGCCGACCGCTTCTACGGCTACGACAAGATCACCGGTGAGCTGGTCTGGTCGTCCACCCCCGGCGAAATCCCGCCGACGGACTCGTCCTTCTCGACCCCGGTGCTTGAGACCCGCGACGGCAAACGCGTGTTCTACGCCGCCACCGGCTGCGGCAACCTGGTCGCCATCAACGCCCGCAACGGCAAGGCGCTGTGGCGCTACAAGATGTGCAAGGTCGGCGTCAACGCCACCCCCGTCATCCACAACGGCGACAAGATCATCTGCATCCACGGCGACGAGAACGTCGACACCGCCGACAAGGGCCGCATGATCGCCATCAAGCTGCCGCAGAAGTTCGGCACCGAGCAGATCGTGGTCGATCCGGCCGTCGACAAGGCGGCCTGGACGGCCAACGAGGTCTGGCGCAACGCCGAGGGCGCGGGTTCCAGCTCGCCGGTCATCGTCGGCGACACCGTCTACCAGATCACCGACGGCGGCGCCGTGCTCGCCATCGACGCCCGCACCGGCAAGCAGGTCTGGTCGGCGAAGGTCTCCAACGGCAACACCCACTCCTCGCTCTGCTACGCGGACGGCCTGCTGTTCGCGCCGCTCATGGAGGGCAAGCTGTTCGTGCTCAAGGCCGACAGCGGCGAAGTCCTGCAGAGCCTGCAGCTCGAGGGCAACTGCATCGGCGCCGCCATGGTCTGCAACGGCCAGGTCTACGTGCACACCACCGAGCACCTGTATGTGTTCAAGCTGCAGAACCAGGGCGTCAAGGTCGATGCGGCCCCCGTGGCCGAGGTGCCCAAGGCCGGCGCGCCGGTGGCGCTGCAGATCATCCCGTCCGAGTTCGTCGTCGCCCCGGGCGGCAAAGCGAGCTTCCGCCTGCGTTCGGTCGACGCCAACGGGTTCCCGGTCGCCGAGGTCAAGCAGGCCGCCTGGGCCACCTTCGTGCCGCCGACCGCGCGGGTGAAGGCCAAGATCGACGACGCCAGCTTTGACGGCAACACCCTCGTCGCCAAAGCGGACGCCAAGGCCGGCGCCGGCGCCTTCAAGGCCACCGCCGGCGGCCTGTCGGGCATCATGCGCGGCCGCGTGCTGCTCAGCCCGCCGTTCACCCAGAACTTCAACGCCTTTGAGCTCAAGGAAGACCAGCCGCAGGAGGGGGTGAAGTTCTCCTACCCGCCGCTGCCCTGGATCGGTGCCCGCTTCAAGTTCGACGTGCGCGAGCAGGAGGGCGAAAAGGTCTTCGCCAAGACCTTCGACCGCCTGATCTTCCAGCGCGCCACGGTGTTCATCGGCACCAGCGACCTGCACGACTACACGATTCAGGCCGACGTCATGACCGACGGCAACCGCCGCGTGAAGTCCGACGTCGGCGTCATCAACCAGCGCTACGCCATCGTGCTCAAGGGCAACGCCGGCGTGCTCGAAATCAGTTCGAACTTTGAGCGCCTGACCCGCACCGCTCCGTTCAAGATGGATGCCAACAAGTGGTACACCCTCAAGGGCGCGGTCAAGGTCAACCCGGACGGCAGCGGCGTGGTCATGGGCAAAGCCTGGGAGCGCGGCCAGCCCGAGCCCGCGGCCTGGACGCTTGAGGCGCCCGTGCCGATGGTGCACAAGCAGGGATCGCCCGGCCTGTTCGGCTTCACCCCGCAGAACCAGAAGCGCGTCTTCATCGACAACGTCAGCGTCACTCCGAACCCCTAATTCCGTCTTTTCCGACTCATGAAACCCACCCTGCCACTGACCTTCGCCGCGCTTGCGCTCGCGAACCTGTCCCTGTCCGCCGCTGACTGGCCCACCTGGGGCGGTCGTGCCGACCGCAACATGATCTCCGAGGAGAAGGGCCTGCCCACGGATCTCAACCCGGGCAAGAAGAAGCCCGGCAGCGACGAGATCGACCTGAGCACCACCAAGAACGTCGCCTGGGTCGCCAAGCTCGGCTCGCAGTCCTACGGCACGCCGACGATCTCGGCGGGCAGCGTCTACGTCGGCACCAACAACGAGTCGCCGCGCAACGACAAGCACATCGGCGACCGCGGCGTCGTCATGGTCTTCGACGAGTACACCGGCGAGTTCAAATGGCAGATGATCTCGCCCAAGCTCGGCGCCGGCAAGGTGTCGGACTGGGAGTTCCTAGGCATGTGCTCGACCCCGACGATCGTCGGCAACCGCGGCTACGTGATCACCAACCGCTGCGAGATCGTCTGCATCGACACCAACGGCCTGGCCGACGGCAACCAGGGCATGACCGACGAGGCCAAGTACATGGCCGCGCCGGACAAGGACGGCAAGGTCACGCCGATCGAGCCCGGCAAGACCGACGCCGACATCATCTGGGTCTACGACATGCGCAAGGAACTCGGCGTGTTCCCGCACAACATCGCCTCCAGCTACGCCCTGGTCATCGACGGCAAGGTGTACTGCTCGACCTCCAACGGCGTCGACTGGTCGCACACCAACATCCCGGCGCCGACCGCGCCGAGTTTCGTCTGCCTGGACGCCGAAACCGGCGCGTACGTGGCCGAGATGAACCCGATCGTCAGCGAGCGCGTCCTGCACTGCTCCTGGTCCTCGCCGGCCTACGGCCTGGTCAACGGCAAGCCGCAGCTCTTCTTCGCGGCCGGCGACGGCTGGGCCTACGGCCTGGGCACCGCGGCGGACAAGGAGAAGATCGACGACGAGATCAGCGAACTGCCGATCCGCTGGAAGTACGACGCCAACCCGCCGGAGTACCGCAAGGACGCCAGCGGCGAGCCGCTCAAGTACGCGGAGTACGACGGTCCGAGCGAGTGCATCGCCACGCCGGTCTACCATGACGGCCTGCTCTACGTCGAGATCGGCCAGGACCCCGAGCACGGCGAAGGCGTCGGCATGATCTCCTGCATCGACCCGTCCAAGTCGGCCGACGACATCAGCGGCAAGGCGATCTGGACCTACAAGGGCATCGAGCGCTCGATCAGCACCCCGGCGATCAAGGATGGCCTGCTGTACACCGCCGACTACACCGGCCGCGTCTTCTGCCTCGACGCCAAGACGGGCAAGGAGTACTGGAAGTTCGACACCAAGGGCCACATTTGGGCCAATCCGCTGGTCGCCGATGGCAAGGTCTACATCGGCAACGAGGAAGGCGAGCTGTTCATCCTGGCCGAAGGCAAGGAGCAGAAGCTGCTGGGCCAGATCGAGTTCGCCGCTCCGCTTAAGGGTTCGGCGGTCGCCGCCAACGGCGCCCTCTACATCGCCACGGAAACCCACCTCTACTGCTTCAAGGAAGGCGCCAAGCCGGCGCCGTGAGCCGCGGAAACGCTTGTTGAAGGTTGCTTGGGCGGACCGGGAGCGATCCCGGTCCGCCTCATTTTTGGCTTTTGCCGCCGCGCGCCTGCGGCTAGGGGTGGGCCGTTCCGAAGTTCCCGCCATGCCGTCGTACCTTTCGCGCCTCCGCCTGTCCGCGACGGCGGCGCATGGGCTGCCGCTGGCCGCCTTCCTGCTGCTGAACCTGCTGCCGGGGGCGCTGCGCATCGACAATTCCGAACTGCCCTGGTTTCAGCGCGCGCCGGAGCACTGGGTCTACCCGCTGCAGACCCTGGTGTGCGGCGGGTTGCTGGTTTTTTTCCGCCGCCACTACCAGCTGGCGCCCTGGCGCGGGCTCGGGTTGGCCGCCTGTCTGGGCGGGCTCGGCGTGCTGGTCTGGATCCTGCCGGTCTGGCTGCTCGGCCGCCTGGGCGGCCCGGCCGGGGTGCCGGCTTGGCTGACCTGGCTGGGGGCGGTGCCGCGCACGGACGGTTTTGATCCCGGGGTGCTGGCGCCCTGGCCGGGCTGGCAGGCCTGCGCCGTCGGCCTGCGCCTGCTGCGCCTCGTCGTTGTCGTGCCGCTGGTCGAGGAGCTGTTCTGGCGCGGTTTCCTGATGCGCTACGTGTCCGCCGGAGCCGGGCCCTGGCAGCGGGTCCCCTTCGGCCGGCATGACTGGAAGGCGTACGGCATCGTGACGCTGCTGGTCGTGCTCGCGCACGCGCCGGCGGACTATTTTGCCGCCTGGATCTGGGGATCCCTGGTGTATGTCGTGGCGGTGCGCACGCGCAGCCTGGGCGCCTGCGTGGGCATGCACGCGCTGGCCAACCTGCTGCTCGGCGCGTACGTCCTGCACACCCGCCAGTGGGGCTTCTGGTGAGGCTCGGCATTGGACTTGCCAGACGGACGCAAATGTTAAAAGCTCGCGCCCGCATGAGCCAACCCGCCGCCGCCCCCGAGATCACCCGCCTGCGGGATCTGTCCCCGCATCAGAAACGCTCCGGACTCGCCGCCTGGCTGGGCTGGCTGTTCGACGGCCTGGACATGCACATCTACACGCTGGTGGCCACGCCCTTCGTCGCCGCGCTGCTCATGAAGGACGGCCTGGCCGCCCCGGCCGGCGAGGTCGACACCAAGGCCTCGATCATCCAGGCGGCCTTTCTGGTCGGCTGGGCCCTGGGCGGCGGCGTTTTCGGCTGGATCGGCGACCGTCTGGGCCGCAGCCGCACGCTGGTGCTGACCATCCTGTTCTACGCCGGCTTCACCGGCCTGTCCGCGCTGTGCACGGAGTGGTGGCACCTGCTCATCTGCCGGTTCCTGTCCGCTCTCGGCATTGGCGGCGAGTGGGCGGTCGGCGCCTCGCTGCTGTCCGAGACCTGGCCGAAAAAATGGCGGCCCTGGATCGCGGCGACTTTGCAGACCGCGGTCAACATGGGCGTGCTGCTGGCCTGCCTGGCGGGCTGGCTGCTCAAGGACGACGAGAGCCACCGGCTGATCTTCCTGGTCGGCATCCTGCCGGCGCTGATCACGCTGTGGATCCGCAAGGCGGTGCCGGAAACCGAGGAGTGGGAGCAGGCGCGCCAGGGCGCCGCGCCGCCCCGCATTGGCGACCTGTTCGGCCGGCAGGTGGCCGGCGTCACCTGGCGGGTGCTGGTCATCTGCGCCGTCTCGCTCACCGCGCACTGGGCCTTCATGTTCTGGCAGCAGTCGCTCATCCGCGCGCTGCCCGAGGTGAAGTCGCTGCCGGGTCCCGAGCAGACCAACGCCGTCGTGGTGGCGCTGATGTACATCATGATCGGCTCCATCGCCGGCAACTACGTGGCGGGCGCCCTGGCCAAGGTCTGGGGCTACCGGCGCGCCATCGCCGGCATGCTGCTGGCTTACGGGATCTGCATGATCGCCGCGTTTTCGCGCTCCTGGACGCAGGACCAGATGCTGGCCTGGTACGCCGTGATCGGCCTCTGCCAGGGGGTGTTCGGCCTGTTCACCATGTGCCTGCCGCCCCTGTTCCCGACGCTGCTGCGCACCACCGGCGCCGGCTTCTGCTACAACATCGGCCGCATCGTCGCCGCGGCGGGCACGGTCCTGTTCAAGCTCTACGTGCCGGTGGGCGACTACCGTCTGGCCCTGTACTACGCCGGCCTGCTGTTCATCCCGGCGGCGCTGATCGCCCTGCTGCTGCCGCAGGAGCAGGAGACCGCCGGGCCGGTGGAACTGCCGGCCGACTGACGTCCGCTGCCGCCCGAACGCCCCGCCGCCATGACCCGCTTCCACTGGCTCTACGACGGCGGCATTGTCGGCCTTTACCTGCTGCTGACGATGGCGGCCGGCATCGCCATGCGCCGTTACGTCGGCAAGCTCGAGGACTATCTGGTGGCCGGGCGCGAGATGAATCTCTACCTCGGCATCGCCTCGCTGGCGGCGACCGAGTTCGGCATCATCACCTGCATGTACACCGCCCAGGCCGGCTACACGCAGGGCTTCAGCGGCGCCATGCCGGGGATCTGCCAGGCGCTGGCCATGGCGCTGATCGGCTTCACCGGCCTTGGCGTCAAGCCGCTGCGCGAGGCGGGGGCGATGACGCTGCCGGAGATGTTCGAGAAGCGGTTCGGCCGGCGCGTGCGCTGGCTTGCCGGCGTGGTCATCGTGCTCGGCGGGCTGCTCAACATGGGGGTGTTCCTGCAGATCGGCGGCAAGTTCCTGGCCACGGTGGTCGGCTTCGACCTCGGCCACCTGACCCTGGTGATGACCGCTTTGCTGCTGATGGTCGTCGTGTACACGGTGCTCGGCGGCATGCTCTCGGTGCTGGTCACCGACTTCCTGCAGTTCGTGGTGATGAGCGCCGGCCTGCTGGTGGTCAGCGTGCTCATCCTGCGCGAGGTCGGCTGGGATGCGCTGGTGGCGACGGTGCGCCAGCACCACGGCGCCGGCGGTCTGGTGCCGCTGGCGAACCCGGCCCTGGGCTGGCCGTTCCTGCTCAACCAGTTCGTCGCCAATGCCGCGGCGGCGCTCACCTGGCAGGCGGTGATCGTGCGCGTGCTCGCCGCCAAGGACAGCGCCACCAGCCAGCGCCTGTACACCCGCACCAGCTTCTTCTTCGTCTGCCGCTTCCTGCTGCCCGGCATCTGGGGCATCGCCGCCCTGGCCACCCTCGGCTGGCAGCCGCTCAAGCAGCTGAACGAGACGGAGCTGCGCTCGGTGCCCGCCGAACTGCGCCAGAAGATCGAAGGGTCGCCGGTGGGGCAGCCGCTGGCGAAACTGAGTTCCGCGGAGACGGCGGCGCTGAGTCCCGCCGTGCAGGACAAGCTCAACGACGCCTCGCTGCTGGCGATGCCGACCTTCCTCAGCACCTTCCTTCCTGCCGGCCTGATGGGCCTGCTCATCGCCGCCATGCTGGCCGCGGACATGAGCACCAATTCGTCCTACATGCTCAGCTGGGGCAGCGTCCTGTACAACGACATCCTGGCGCCCTTCCGCCAGCGGCCCTGGCCGGACCGCAAGGCCATCTTCTGGAACCGCTGCATCGTGGCGCTGATCGGCCTGTACCTGCTCGTCTTCGGCCTGTTCTACCGGATCGAGGGCAATGTCTGGTCCTACCTGCTGCTGACCGGCTCGATCTACCTGTCGAGCATGTCGGTGCTGCTGCTCGCCTGCTGCTACTGGCCGCGCGCCAACAGCTGGGGCGCCTTTGGCGGCATCCTGCTGGGCGCGGCAGTGCCGGTGCTTCACCTCACGCTCGAAAAACTGCCTGACACCGCCGCGTTTGCGGCGAGCGTGGGCAAGGACCTGGCCGGCCTGGCCGCGTTCGCCGCCGCCGCCCTGGGCATGGTCGCGGGTTCGCTGCTGAAATCCGCCGTCCGTCCGCCGCCATGACCGCCGAGACTTTCTGGCTCCTGCTCACCCTCGCCGCCCTGGTCTGGTACGGTACGATCACCCTGTACGTGGCCGTGCGCGGCGCCGGCGACATCCGCGACATGCTGGCCCGGCTGCACGGCCGCCAACAACCCGGGAACCGCGATGCAGACTGAGCTGTCAGCGGCACGCGCGGCCGCCGCCGCTTTCGACCTGCCGGCGCCGGTGGCGTCGGTGCAGCCGCACGGCAGCGGCCACATCCACCGCACCTTCCGGATCGCCACCGGGGCGGGGGACGGCCTGCTGCAGCGGCTCAACGAGCGGGTGTTTCCGGATCCCGAGGCCCTGGTCGACAACGCGCGCCGCATCGAGGTCCACCTCACCGGCCTCACGGGCGCGGCGGCCGCCGCGGAGCGCCGCTGCCTGCGCCTGCTGCCGGCGCGGCACGGCGGCTGGCTGCATCGCGGCGACGACGGCTCCGTCTGGCGCATGCTGCACTTCATCGACGGTGCGGAAAGCCACGACGTGGCGCCAAGCCTGGCGCATGTCGAGCGGGCGGCCTTTGCCTTCGGGCGCTTCCAGCGCCAGCTCGACGACCTGCCCGGCGGCCCGCTGCGCGAGGTGCTGCCCGGCTTTCACGACACCCCGCGCCGTCTGGCGCGCTTTGAGGAAGCCGCCGCCGCGGATCGCGCCGGGCGCGCGCCGGCGGTGGCCGCGGAGACGCGGCGCCTGCTGGCCCGGCGGCGGCTGGCCTCGGCCCTGCAGGGACTGCCCCTGCCGCGCCGCTGCGTGCACAACGATACCAAACTCAACAACGTGCTGTTCGAGGCCGGTTCGGCGAACGTGCTCTGCGTCGTGGACTGGGACACGGTCATGCCGGGGCTGGTGGCCCATGACTTCGGCGACCTGGTGCGCACGGCCGCGGCTTCGACGGCCGAGGACGATCCGGAGCCGGCGCGCGCGGTCATCCAGCCGCACACCTTCGCCGCCATCGCCCGCGGCTACCTGGAGGCCACGCGCGACTGGCTGACGCCCGAGGAGCGCGCCAGCCTGTTTGTCGGGGCGCGCGTCATCCTGTTTGAGCAGGCGCTGCGGTTCCTCACCGATCACCTGAACGGTGACATCTACTACCCGGTGCGGCGCGAGGGGCACAACCTCGACCGCTGCCGCGTCCAGTTGGCGCTGCTTGACTCCCTGGAGGCGCAGGCGCAGCGGCTGCAGCCCCTGCTGCTGCCGGAGGCGGAATGAGCGCCGGCTTGCCTGCCTGCCGGTTGTCGCTCTAATACCGGGGTCCGCGCCGCGATCCGCCATGAAGCTCCTGTCCTCCTTCCTGCACCTGCTGTTCGGCGGGGTTTTTGTCTACGCCGGCTGGCGCAAGCTGCAGGATCCGGGGGCTTTCCTGCTCGATGTGCACAGTTTCGACCTGCTGCCGGACCCTTACGGCGCCTGCCTGGCGCTGTTTCTGCCCTGGCTGGAACTGCTGGCCGGACTGGCGGTGGTGAGCGGCTGGGGACGCCGGGGCGGGCTGCTGCTGCTCAACGCCAGCCTGCTGGTGTTTCTCGCCGCGCTCGGCCTGTCCTGGGCGCGCGGCCTCGACATCCGCTGCGGCTGCTTCGGCGGCAGCGCCGACGCCGCGGCCAGCTACGCGGAACTCATCCTGCGCGACCAGGCACTGCTCGCGGTCGGCCTGTGCCTGCAGTTCTGGCGGCGGCTCAGCGCGCCGGCTTCGCCTTCGGCGCCGGCGGCACACGGACTCCGGCCGCCTGCATGACCAGGCGCTGGAAGGCGTCGCGCGGCTTGCCGCTGTCGGGCACCAGGACGTTCTGCACCAGGAACACCGTCGCGATCTGCCGCTCGGGATCGACCCAGCCGTTGGTGGCAAAGGCGCCGCCGTGGCCGAAGCTGCCGACCGGCATGGCGGCGCAGACGCGCTGGCTGGCGGTGTTGCACTGCCAGCCGGCCGCGTAGTTGAGCGCCTTGCCGCCGGCGCTCACCGGCGCGGTCATGTCGCGGACCGATTCCGGACGGAGCAGGCGCACGCCGTCCAGGCTGCCGCCGGCGGCGATCAGGGCGTAGAAGCGACCGAGGTCGGCGGCGGTGGAGAACAGGCCGCCGGCGGGCTCGGGCATGTGGCGGACGCTGCTGTCGCTGGTGACGAAGGGGTTGTAGCCGGGCACCAGCTGCTTGGTGTCCTCGTCCAGCTTGTAGGTGCGGGCGATGCGGGCGCGCAGGGCGTCGTCCGGGTGGAAGGTGGTGTCTTTCATGCCCAGCGGCTCGAACAGGCGCGTGCGCATGAAGTCCTCGTACTTCAGGCCGGAGACGATCTCCAGGATGCGGCCGGCAACCGTCGGGCCGAAGCCGTACTCGTAGGCGCTGCCAGGCTGGAAGGCGAGCGGCGCCTTGACCAGGGTGGCCACGTAGGCCTTCAGCGAGATGGCGCCGTCGGTGGCCTTGCGCGGCGGGAAGGCGATGCCGGCGGTGTGGCTGAGCAGCATGCGCAGGGTGACCGGTTGCGCCGGCGCGGAGCCGTCGGCAAGCTTCATCCGGCCGAGTTCCGGCAGCCACTTTGCGGCCGGAGCGTCGAGCGCCAGTTTGCCCTCCTCGACCAGCAGCATGACGGCGGCGGCGTTGAGCGACTTGGTCATCGAGGCGATCCAGAACACCGCGTCCTTGGGCATCGGCTTC
>CAYYJK010000022.1:0-3482 GCA_964472185.1 uncultured Prosthecobacter sp. | reverse complement strand
CCGGCTGTTGCAGGCTTTGCGGCCGCTTCCTGACAGAGTCGGGCCGCCGGCAACGATGTGTCCTTGCCTCCGCCCATGCCACCGATCCTGCCTCTGATTGTCTTCCTGCTTGCCGCCGGCGCGCTCGCGGCCGCCGACGTGCCGGCCTTCCGCGAGAGCTTTGACGCCGGGTTTGACGCCCGGCGTTTCCTGACGCCCATCCCGAATCCGAACACCGAGGTGCGCAACGGCGCGCTGTGGACGCGCGGCTCCAGCGGCGGCAAGTACCCGCCCATGGTCTACCTGCCCGTGCAGGGCCGGGACCTGGCCGTGTCCTTCCGCTACCGCCACCTCGGCGAGGGCGGCTGGCTGTGGTTCTTCGTCGACGGCGACGACGGCTTTGGCAGCGTCGACCACCTGCTGCGCGTGAAGCTGCTGCGCCAGGGGGTGCAGTTGCAGGTCGACGGGCACTCGCGCGATCCCGGCCATCCGCAGCGGCAGAAGACCGGCCGGCCGGCCGATCCGGTCAGCGGCGCCTACCGGCTCAACGAGTTCCTGCCGCTCGAACCGGCGGATCTCAGCGCCAGGGAATGGCATCGCGTGACCCTCGTATTCCGCGGCGAAACGGTCGAGATGGCGCTCGACGGCAGCCGCTGGACGCGGCGGCTGCAGAGGCCGGGCTTCAACGCGGACAAGCGCAAGCTGCTGTGGATGCAGAACGGCGGCGCGGCCGGCATCGAGCTCGACGACATCGTCGTCGAGCCCGCGGGGCGCTGAACCGGCGGCTCAGCCGCGCACTTCCTGCACGAACTCCTCCATCAGGTCCATGGCCTTGACGATGAGGTCGGGGGCGGTGGCGTAGCAGCAGCGCACGAAGCCTTCGCCGGCGGCGCCAAAGGCGTTGCCGGGGACGACCGCCACGCTCTTGCTCTCGAGCAGGCGGATGGCGAACTCCTTGCTGCTCAGGCCGGTGCTGCGGATCTCGGGGAAGACGTAGAACGCGCCGCCGGGATTGAAGCAGTGCAGGCCCATGCCGTTGAGGCGGCCGACGATGAGGTTGCGCCGCTGCTCGTAGCTCTGGCGCATCTCCTCGTAGGCGCTGGCGCCCATCTTGAGCGCCTCCAGCCCGGCCACCTGGCTCATGATCGGCGCGCACAGCATGCAGTACTGGTGCACCTTCATCATCGCCTCGCGCAGCGGCGCGGGCGCGCAGGCGTAGCCAAGGCGCCAGCCGGTCATGGCGAAGGCCTTGCTGAAGCCGTGCAGCAGCACCGTGCGCTCCTTCATGCCCGGATACTCGACGATGCTCTTGTGCTGGCGGTTGTCGTACAGCAGCTCGCAGTAGATTTCGTCGGTGAACACGATCAGGTCGTGCTTCACCGCCAGCGCGGCGATCTTCTCCAGCTCCTCGGGCGGCATGATGCCGCCGGTCGGGTTGGTCGGGAAGTTGAGGGCCAGGATCTTGGTTTTCGGCGTGATCGCCCGCTCGACGTCCTCGGCCATCAGGGCGAACTGGTTCTCCTCGCGCGTCTCGACGACCACGGGCACGCCGTAGGCCATCTTGATGCTCGGATTGTAGGAGACGTAGCAGGGCTCGTGGTAGATCACCTCATCGCCCGGGTTGAGCAGGGCGCGGAAGGCGATGTCGAGCGCCTCGGAGACGCCGACGGTGACCAGGATCTCGGTCTTCGGATCGTAGCTGACGCGGAACTGCTTCTCGACGTACTCGCTGATGGCGATGCGCAGGGATTCCAGGCCGAGGTTGGAGGTGTAGCTGGTCTGGCCCTTTTCCAGCGAGCGGATGGCCGCCTCGCGGATCGGCCAGGGCGTGGGCTTGTCCGGTTCGCCGACGCCGAGCGAGATGACGTCGCTGCGGCCGATGACCAGTTCGAAGAAGTCCCGGATGCCGGAGCGCGGAAGGTCGCGGATCTGGGTGGAAAGTTTGCGGTCGTAGTCCATGACGCGGGGAGCTGAAGCCTTCACGGACTGACCGGCAGGCGGTCTTCGTCGTCGCCGGGATTGGCCAGGAAACCGGCCTGCTTGTAGGCTTTCAGCTGGAAGTGCGTGGCGGTGGACAGCACGCCCCCGAGGGTGCTGAGCTTCTCGGCGACGAAGTTGGCGACATCGAGCAGGTCCTTGCCTTCGACCAGCACGGCGAGGTCGTAGCCGCCGCTCATCAGGAAGCATTCGCGGACCTGGTCGAACTTGGCGATGCGCTTGGCCAGGCGGTCGAAGCCGCCCTCGCGCTCGGGCGTGATGCGCACCTCGATGAGCGCGGTGACGCCGCGGTGGCCCGCCTTGTGGCGGTCGACGACGGCGTTGTATCCCAGGATCGTGCCGTCGGCCTCGGCAGCTCGCATCCGCCGCACGACTTCGTCTTCGGAAAGGCCCAGAATCTGGGCCAGCTCGCTGGTGGAGCGGTTGGAGTTGATCTGGAGGAGTTGAATCAGCGGATCCATGGGAGCGCCAATTTAACGCGCCCGTCGCGTCCTGCACGCGTTTGTTGGGTCAAAACAGCTCGTTCTGGCCGCTCAGCGGCGGCACCAGGCCGAGCTTGCGGTAAGCGGCGGGCATGGCGACGCGGCCGCGCGGGGTGCGCTTCAGGTAACCCTGCATGACCAGGTAGGGCTCATGGACATCCTCGATCGTGCTGGCGTCCTCGCCGACGGCGACGGCGATGCTGCCAAGGCCGACCGGGCCGCCGTCGAACTTGTGGATGACCGCCTCGAGCACGCGGGTGTCCATGTCGTCCAGGCCGGACTCGTCGATGTCGCGCATGGTCAGGGCCAGGCGGGCGACCTCCTCGGTGACGCGGTTCTGCGCCTTGACCTGGGCGTAGTCGCGCACCCAGCGCAGCAGGTGGTTGGCGATGCGCGGGGTGCCGCGCGAGCGGCGGGCGATCTCGTGGGCGCCGGCTTCGTCCATGCCGACGTTCATGAGGCGGGCGGAGCGCAGCAGGATGTGCTGCAGTTCGTCGATGCTGTAGTAGTCGAGCCGGTTGGGGATGCCGAACCGGCTGCGCATGGGCGCGGTGAGCATGCCGGCGCGGGTGGTGGCGCCGACCAGGGTGAAGGGCGGCAGGTCGATGCGGATCGTGCGCGCCTTGGGTCCCTGGTCGATGATGATGTCGAGGCGGAAGTCCTCGATGGCCGGATAGAGGTACTCCTCGATGCTCGGATGCAGGCGGTGGATCTCGTCGATGAACAGGATGTCGCGCTCCTGCAGGTTGGTCAGGATGCCGGCCAGGTCGCCGGCGCGTTCGATCTGCGGGCCGCTGGTGGTGTGCAGGCGCGAACCGACGGCGTTGGCGATCAGGTTGGCGAGGGTGGTCTTGCCCAGGCCGGGCGGGCCGCAGAGCAGGGCGTGGTCGAGCGGTTCGCCGCGCAGCTTGGCCGCTTCGACCATGACCAGCAGCTGGTCCTTGACCTTGGTCTGGCCGTGGAACTCCGCGAAGTCGGCGGGACGCAGGGCCAGGTCGAAGGGCGAGTCGGCTTCGTTGAGGG
>CAYYJK010000021.1:12588-22709 GCA_964472185.1 uncultured Prosthecobacter sp. | reverse complement strand
CCCGGCTCTTGGCGCCGCCCCTGCGACAGCGCCCGCCATGAGCGCGGATCCGTTTGCCGCCCCCGGCGCTGCTCCGGCGGCCCCGGCCGCTCCCGCAATGAATTCCGACCCCTTCGCGGCGCCGGCGCCGGCTCCGGCCGCCCCTGCAGCCCCCGCCACGTCGGATCCGTTCGGTGCCGCTCCTGCCCCCGGCGCTGCTCCGGCGGCCCCGGCCGCTCCCGCCGGTTCCGATCCGTTCGGCGCCGCCCCGGCTCCCGCCGCCAAGCCCTGAGGTCTGCGTCCCGTTCCTGACCCGCCTTTCCGAACCTTCCTTTTCCCTCCGTTCCAATGACCAAAGTTCTTTTCATGCTCAGCGCCGTCGTGATCCTGGTGGCGACCTTTTTCGCCTACCAGAACGGCCGCGTGTTTGCCGACGTCCGCCAGCAGGTGACCGCCATCAACGTCAAGGTTGAAGGCGAGCGCCTGGCCGCCAACACCATCGTCGAGCAGGTGAACAAGATCACCGGCGAAGTCGCCACGGTGCAGCAGGAGCTGGACGTCGAGAGCGAGAAGGTCAAGGCGCAGAAGCTGAAGATCGCCCAGGTCGACAACGACTCCAAGCGCGTGCAGGACGAGCTCGATGCCAAGAACAAGAAGCTGGCCGAACTCAAGGTCAAACTCGACAAGCTGCCCCAGGGCGTGAAGCCGGAGACGCTGGTTGAAGACATCAACAACATGAAGAAGGCCATCGCCGAACTGCAGGCGCAGGCCGAAGTGAAGAAGAAGGAGGTCGGCACCGAGGAGACCAAAGTCGCCGAGGCGCGCAAGGCCCTCGATGACATCGTGCGCAAGATTGAGGAGCGCAAAAAGTCGTTCGATCGCAACAGCCTGACCGCCCGCGTCGTCGCCGTGAACAGCGACTGGGGCTTCGTCGTCGTCGATGCCGGCCAGAGCCGCGGCATCACCGAGGCGACCAAGCTGCTGGTCACCCGCGGCACCGCCACCATCGGCAAGCTCAGCATCGTTTCCGTCCAGGGTGAGCGCACGGTTGCCAACATCCTCCAGGACACGCTGGCCGAAGGCGTGAGCATCGCCCCCGGCGATCGCGTCATCCTCGAAAATCTCTACCAGTAAGCCGTTCCGGTGCTAGGTTCTGGCCACCCCATGAACACCCGCCTGATTCCGTCCCTGCTGCTGGTTCTGACCGCCGTGTCCCTGCTGTCCTCCTGCGCTTCCGACGAGCCGAAGCGCCGCGAACGCGTGCCGCCGACGGTGGGGGACAGTTCCCTGCCGTGGAACCGCCCGCCGAAGTGGGAGGGCAACGCCCGCTACGGTTCGATGATGCCGCAGAGCCGCTAGTCGGCCTGCAGCGCCGCGCAATCCCCGAGGCAGCCCGCGAGGGCTGCCTTTTTTCTGCTCCGGTCCCGTGCCGGAGCGCATTTTTTGCGTGCCGCGCGCACGGGACGGTCTATCAATGCTTCCTATGAAGCATTACACTTGGGATTCCTACTTCGTGGAGCTGTTCGATGCCTGCGTGGACGAGTACGACGACGGCAACCGCGACCACGAAAGCTGGTTCAGCGACGAGGATCAGGAGTTTTTGAAATCGATCGGCTGCCGCGAGCGCGAGTTCTTTGATTTTGTCGAGGACAACGTCACTTCCGGCGGGGAAGACCCCACGGCGATCACGGCGCTGCTGGTGGCCGCCGTGCGGCGCGACTACTTCCTGACCGTGCAGAAGGGCGTGCCGAGCACGCACGTGGTGGCGCCGTCCGAGCTGCCGTCCAAGACGGCGGAACTGGAGGGCTTCGTCTGGCTGCCGCGGATCCTGGTCAAGGCGCGCGCCAAGCTGCGCGGCGAGATGGATCCCGACACGATGTTCGGCTGCGGCGGCGACCGCGCCTTCCTGTCCCGGCACGACATCCATCCTGCGGATTTCCTGCGGGTGGTCTGGGCGGCGCACGACGACGACCGCAAGGTGCTCGAATACGTGAAGTCGCGCCGTCAGGGCGCCTGATGCGGCGCCATGGAGCCGTTTCGCGAGCAGGTGCTGCTGCTGGTCAGCGTGCCCGTCATTCTGGTGGCGATCCTGCTTGAGCTCGCGGTCACGCATTTTCGCGGACTGCGCGCCTACACCTGGCGGGAGACCCTGACCAACGTCTACCTGGCGCTGCTCAACGGCTCCCTGGACCTGCTGCTGCGCGCCAGCGTGGTGCTGCCGGTGCTCGGCTGGTGCTGGCAGCACCGGCTGATGGAGGGGCCCGCCGGCTGGCCGTACTGGCTGGCCTTGTTCCTGATCGAGGACTTCGCCTACTACGTGCTGCATTTTGTCGATCACCACTGCCGGATCTTCTGGGCGGTGCACGTGACGCATCACTCCTCGTGCGAGTTCAACCTCAGCACCGGGTTCCGCTCCTCGGTGTTCCAGCCGCTGTACCGCACCCTGTACTTCGCCCCCATCGCCCTGCTCGGTTTCGCCCCGCTCGACATCCTGTTCATGTATGCGGCCACGCAGATCTACGGCAGCCTCATCCACACCGAGCGCATCCGCAGCCTGGGCTGGCTGGAGCACGTCCTGGTGACGCCCAGCCATCACCGCGTGCATCATGCCGCCAACGGCTGTTACCTCGACAGGAACATGGGCATGTGCCTCATCCTCTGGGACAAGCTGTTCGGCACCTTTCAGGCCGAACTGCCCGGCGAACCGGTGCGCTATGGCCTGACCAAGCCCCTGGAGAACCGCGGGCCGGTCAACATCGTCCTGCACGAGTGGCGGGACATGCTGCGCGACTTCCGCGCCAGCCGCGGTCTGGGCTGGCGCCGGCTCGGTCACCTGCTGCGCGGCCCGGGCTGGAAACCGCGTGCGGACTGAGCTTCAGCCCGGCTCCTGCGGCAGCAGGATGGGGATGCCGCGGTCGATGGCGAACAGGCGGCTGCCGTCCGCGCGTGCCAGCGCCTTTTCGCCGGCCGGCCGGCCATGACGCGCGAGATCGGCGTCGGTGGCCCAGCGCAGCGCCTGCCGTGTGTCCGGGCAGCGCAGCATCGGCAGAAATCGGTCGATCCAGGCAAGGTCCATGGCGGCTCAGGTCAGGGGCACCGAGGGATCGATCTCCTTGGACCAGGCGGTGATGCCGCCGGCCACGTTCCAGACGTCCTCAAAGCCGAGTTCGCGCAGTGTCGCGACCGCCTTGGCGCTGCGGCCGCCGAGTTTGCAGTGGACGACGATCTTGCGGTTGCGCGGCAGTTCCCCGGCGCGCTGCGCCACCTCGCCTAGCGGGATCAGGGTGGAGCCCTCGATGCGCGCGGCCTGGTATTCGGCCGGTTCGCGGACGTCGAGCAGGAAATGGTCCTGGCCGCCGGCGCGCAGGGCCTGCAGGTCGTGGACGGTCAGGGTGGGGACGTCGGGGGGAGGATTCATGCCGCAGAAGTCTTGGTAGTCGATGGGTTCGGTGATGGTGGGATGCTCGCCGCAGACGGGGCACTCGGGGTCGCGGCGCAGGGCAAAGGTGCGGAAACGCAGGCCGAGGGTGTCGACGTGCAGCAGCTTGCCGAGCAGAGGCTGGCCGAGACCGGTGATCAGCTTGATGGCCTCCAGCGCCTGCAGGGTGCCGACCAGGCCGGGCAGCACGCCGAGCACGCCGCCTTCGGCGCAGGATGGCACGAGGCCCGGCTTGGGCGGGGTGGGGGACATGCAGCGGTAGCAGGGGGCGTCGAGGTGCGGCGCGAACACCGCCACCTGGCCCTCGAAACGCAGGATGCTGCCGTAGACGTTCGGCTTCTTCAGCCAGACCGCCACGTCGTTCGACAGGTAGCGGGTCGGGAAATTGTCCGTGCCGTCGATGATCAGATCGTAGGCTGCGGCCAGGCGCAGGGCGTTGGCCGAAGTGAAGCGCTCGGCGTGCGTCTCCACCTGCAGGTGCGGATTGAGGTCGAGCAGCCGTTCGCGCGCCGCCTCCAGCTTGGGGCGGCCGACGTCGCGCTCGCCGTAGAGAACCTGGCGCTGCAGGTTGGACGCCTCGACGACGTCGGCATCGACCAGGCCGAGGCAGCCCACGCCCGCTGCGGCCAGGTACAGGCTGACCGGTGAGCCGAGGCCGCCCGCGCCGATGCACAGCACGCGGGCGGCCTTCAGCTTGCGCTGCGCCTCCAGGCCGAACTCCGGCATCGCCAGATGGCGGGCGTAGCGCTGAAGTTCGGCGGCGGACAGGTCGGACATGCGGAGGGACAAGAAGCACCGGCCGGGCGCAGCGGCAAGGTGCATTTGGCCGCCGGCTTCAGGCCTGGCGGGCGGCCGTGTGCGCCTCGAGCCAGGCGATCACCGGCCCGTCCGCCGGCGCGAGATCCGGACGGTGCAGGTCGCCCGCGGGCGACCAGAGCAGTTCGCTGTGTTCATGCGGGTGCGGCGGCGGGCTGTCCGGCGTCAGTTCGCAGAGGAAGGGGTGGAGGCGGATGACGCCCCAGTCATAGGCATGCAGCGCCGGCGGGCCGGCTGCCAGCACGCGCACCCGGCAGCCCAGTTCCTCGGCCAGTTCGCGGTGCAGCGCCGCTTCGGCGTCTTCGCCCGGCTCCAGCTTGCCGCCGGGGAACTCCCAGCAGCCGGCTAGGCGCTTGCCCGGCGGGCGCCGCGCCAGCA
Organism: uncultured Prosthecobacter sp.; assembly: GCA_964472185.1. Taxonomy (GTDB): domain Bacteria; phylum Verrucomicrobiota; class Verrucomicrobiia; order Verrucomicrobiales; family Verrucomicrobiaceae; genus Prosthecobacter. The sequence continues at coordinate 18,097 of CAYYJK010000021.1, read as the reverse complement.
GGATCGACGCATCGCGCCGGATCAGCGCACAGACGACGTCAACGGGGGCGGGCATGGTTTCATTCGCCAACGCGGCGTCGCGCGGCATACTCCAGCCATGCGCCCCGAGAAAGTGAAATTCATGCTGCTGGCGGTCGACATGCGCCGCGCTGTCCGCTTTTACACCAGCGTGCTGGGCTTTGAGCCGGTCTTCGTCAGCGAGTTCTGGTCGGAGCTGAAGGTGGGCGACGCCATCCTGGCCCTGCACGGCGGCCATGATGGGGCTGTCAATCCCACCGGCCTCAGCCTGCAGTTCGAGGACGTGTTCGACGTCGCCGCCGCGATCGAAAAGGCCGGCGGCCGCATCCTGGAGGCGCCCAACCAGCGCGAGGGCGAACCGATCCTGCTCGGCCGCTACCGCGATCCCGAAGGCAACGAGGGCTTCATCACCCAGTACGTCGGCTGAGCCGAATTCCCGGCGTTTTCCGCCCGCGATCCGCATGACGATTTCGCCCAAGTTCGCCCGCCGCGTCTTTTTCGGGGCCGGCCTTTACGGCATCGCCGTCCTGGTGCCGCACTACTTCCTGGAGGAACGCCTGGCCCGCGTCTTTCCGCCGGCGCTGACGCACCCCGAGCACTACTACGGCTTTCTCGGCGTCGCGCTCGCCTGGCAGTTCGCCTTCCTGGTGATCGCCCGCGACGTCGTGCGCTTCCGTCCGCTCATGCTGCCGGCGGCGCTGGAAAAGCTGCTCTTTGTTGGGACTACGATGGTGCTGTGGGCCAAGGGCCGGGTGCCGGCGGACGTGGCGCGGCTGACTGCGGGCGATCTGCTGCTGGGGCTGCTGTTCCTCCTCTGTCATTTTCGGCTCGCCGGCACGAAAACCGCGGCGTGAGCCGTCGCGGAGTTCGCGCTTGCGGGTTTTGGCGGCTCCGGGCATCCTGGGTCAGCCGCTTTCAAGGCAACGCTTCCTTCAACCGACTTGATCCGCATGAGCAACCACGCCTGGTATTCCCGCTTCTCCAAGGCTGCCGCGCGTTTCTGCGGCCGTCCGCGCGTCTTCGTGCTCGCCGTCCTGGTCATTGCGGTCTGGATCATCACCGGTCCGCTTTTCGACTTCAGCGACACCTGGCAGCTGGTCATCAACACCGGCACCACGATCATCACCTTCCTGATGGTGTTCCTGATCCAGAACACCCAGAATCGCGACACGGAGGCCATTCAGATCAAGCTCGACGAGCTGATTCGCGCCACCCGCGGGGCGCACAACGCGCTGCTGGATCTGGAGGAGTTGGAGGAGGAAACCCTCGAGGCTTTCCGGCATCGCTACCACGCGCTGGCCGGCGCCGCGCGCAACGACCTCAGCCAGGGCGGCCAGGACACCGGCACGCCGGATCCGTGACGTGTGCCACGACCTCCGTTCGCAGTCGGTTCGCTCAAGGCGCCGTGGCGGCGGCCTGCGCCTTCATCAGCGCCGCCACCGGTTCGCCCTCCAGCGCTTCCTCAGTGAGCGCGAACAGGCTCGGCTGCCAGGGGTCCAGCTCCACGTCAATCAGGTCGGTGCGGCCGAGGCGGCGGCCGGTGCGCAGGTCGGTGACATGCGCGGGCTGGGCGAGCCGCGCCTGGAAGCGCGCCGGACGCTCCAGCGCTTCGTTGCCGCCGGCCTGGGCCAGCTCTTCACGCATCTTGTACTCGATGTTGCGTTCGAAGGCGACGAGCCGCGCTTGGCCGCCGATCCGAAAGCGGTGCACGCGCACCCGGGTGTCCACGGGCACACGCACGGGCGGTCGCACGCCGCGGGCTTCCAGCGAGCTGCGCAGGGTCGCCAGCGCGGCGGCGGGGGGCTCGGCTTGCAGGCGTTCCGCCGGGTAATCGGCCCAGGAGGGCGTGGTCCAGCTTTCCGGGGCCGCGCCGGCCAGCGTGCCCCAGGCGTGGACGGCCTGTTCGTCGGCCGGGGCGGCGTCGAGCCAGGGTGTCTGGCGACGCAGGCGACCGTGCTGGTCAAACAGCCCGTGGCGGCCGTCGGCAATCACCAGGCGGTTTTCCCGCCGGGCCAGCGCCTGCACGGCGGCGACTTCGGCCTCGCTCATGGCGCGGCTCTGCGGCAGCACGAGCACGCGCAGCGCCGGATCGGGGCCGGCGGCCAGCTGGTCACCGGCGAGAAAGACCGGGCTGAAGCCGAGGTCTTGGAAGGCCTTGAGCCAGGCGTTGCGCACCTGCGCGTGGCGGTTGTGGTCGGCCTCGTAGCTGCTGAAGCGGCGCAGCCAGGTCGCGCCGTCGGCGGCGGATTCCAGCAGCCAGGCCACCTGGATGCTCGGCTGCGAGTAGTGCAGGGCGATGGGGTCGCGCTCGCGTTCGGCACGCAGGAACAGGCGTGCGAGCGGCGTGGTCAGTTCGCGCAGCACGGGCGCCAGCGCGCGGCCCTTGGCGGTCAGCGGCAGGCCGGGCTGGGTCCAGTCGATCACGTCCTCGCTCCACCAGACGATGCAGCCCCTGTCGCCTTCGAGCAGCAGGTGCCAGAGCCGGCGGCGGGCGGGGTTGGTGTCCTTCTCGAAGACGGTGGCCAGGATCGGCTTGCCCGGCATGAAGGCGCCGAAGATCTCGCGGGCGTTGCAGATGTCGTAGGGCTCGACCCAGTCGAGCACCTGCGCGAGGCGCCAGAGATCGTAGCCGCCGAAGGCATGCGGCATCTGGGTGCCCTCAATGCCGACGGGGGTGTGCGGATCGACCGTCCGCGCCGCGGCCCGCAGATCGCCCAGCGTGCCGGCCAGGGTGGCGTCCATGTAGCTGCGGTGATCGGCCCAGGGGGAAAAGTTCCAGCGTTCGGGGTTTTGGCGCGCCTCCGGCCAGCGGAAGACCGCACGGCGCACGGCGGCCCAGTCGACGGGCCCCTGCGCCTGGAGGTCGCCGGCTTGGCGCTGCTTGATGCGGTCGGTGGTGAACGGTTTGACCGCGTCCCAGCTGGCGAACTGGGTGCCCCACTGCCGGTTGAGCTGCGCCAAGTCGCCGTAGCGCCGCTGCAGCCACTGCCGGAAGCCGGCCAGCGAGATCTCGGAAAAATCGTAGTCGAACGGGTTGGCCGAGACGGTCGTCGACAGCTCGTCGCGGATGTCGTAGGCGAGTGGCTGGAACGGCGCCTGCCGGCGCACGATTTTGCGCATGTCGTCCAGCGCCTGGCTGCGCCAGACGGGATCCTCCAGGCTGTAGTCGCGCACGAGTCCGGCCTCGCTGCGTTCGTCCTTCCAGCGGGTGACGAACTGGTCCCAGTTCGTCACTCCGGACTGGAATTTCAGGCAGAGGCCCCGTGTGATCAGGTTTTCCACGTAGAAGCCGAATCCCTGGTCGAGCAGCGGCCTGGGATCGCCGCCGCGGCCGACCATGCCGGTGTTGATGCCCAGTTCGCGCAGGCGGTCGCCGAGCAGCGGGCTGCCGACATGCGGCTGGGCTTTTTCGCCCAGCCAGAGGATCGTGCGGTACTCGGTCCAGGGTCGCAGGGATTCGGCCAGGGCCGGACTGGCCAGCAAGGCAAGGCAGGGGAGGACGCGCAGCATGCCCTGCAAACGCGTCAGCCGGCGCGCTTGTGTCAGCGCGCAGGGCGGTTTGTCCGCTTCATTTTTTCGGCGCCCATTCGCGGATCGGCTTGACCGGATGGGCCGGCGGCGGTGCACCGGGAGCGAAGGCGATGCAGAGGGTCTGGTCGCCCTTGAGGTTGCCGAGATTGATCTTGAGCACCTTGATGCCGGTGAGCTTTTTCATCTGCTCGCTCGGCGGCTCGGGCGGATCCTCGGCGGTGAAGGTGGCGCCGGCCGGGGAGAGGATGACGGCATGCAGGGTTTCCTTCTGGTCGGTCAGCGTGGCCTTGCCGCCCTCCACAGCGATCTCGGCCCGGGTGTGCATCGACCAGGTTACCGGCGTGGTGTTCTTCAGGCTCAGGTCGTCCTGCAGCACCACGTAGGGTTTGGCGCCGCGCACCAGCATGACGCCGCGCAGGGCGTCCTTGGCGATCTTCGAGTAGGCCTTGCCGAGGTCGACCGCGGCGATGCCGAGTTCGGGGCTGCTGTGGCTGAGCGCGACGGCGGCGCGGGCGTCGAGCTCCTGGTTGCCGCCGATGACGAGCGTGTTCTGCCCGGGGGTGCCTTCAACATAGAGCGAGTAGCGCTTGGTGCGGTCGCCCTTGGGGGAGAAACCGGGCGCACGGTCGCTCTCGGCGCCGAGTTCGATGGCCCAGCGTTTGCCGCCGGCTTCCAGGATGAAGCTGCCCAGATCGAGCTGGGCCGTCGCCAGGCTGTTGTTGCCGCCCTTGAGAGCGACGTAGCAGGCCTCGCGCTGCCAGCCGCTGCGCAGGGCGGCCAGTTCGCCGCCGGGGAAGGCGTAATCCAGGGAGGCGGCGCTGGCGTCGCCGGCGGCCTGCGGGTTGTAGTAGAGGAAGTGGCCGGCCAGGTTCAGGTGGGCGGTGTCGGGTCCGGGGGCGCTGCCGGCGCCGAGCGCCTTGAGGCCGGGATTGCCGTGGGCGCCGGCCAGCCAGGTGGCCACCCAGGGGCGGCTGAAGCTGCTGCTGGCGGCGTCGCCGTAGTTGAAGAACTGACCGCTTGGGCCGGTGGCGTGCAGTCGGGCCAGACCGGCCTGGGGCAGGCCCTCCAGGTTGCTGAAGCCGAAGTCGCCGCCGGAGTTCGCCTTGAGCGTCTGCAGGACCAGGATGGCGTAATCGAGCACCTGCTCGCCGGCTTCCAGACCTTCCGGCCAGATGCCGGCGGGGGCAAAGCGCAGCAGGCCGCGGCCGAAGACCTTGGCGGCGGCATCGGCGGCCTGCTTGGCGGCGCCGGGATCTTCGTCGCTCAGGCAGATGGCGGCCAGCAGCAGGGCGGAGGCCGCCGCCATGTGCTCAGCGTCGGGCTCCTCCTCACCCTCGTCCTTTTTGGCCGCCTTGGGGGCGGCTTTGGCCTTGGACTCGCCGGCGCTGCCGGAAGCCTTGCCCCGCGCGGACTCGGGCACGGGTTCGCCCTTGAGCAGGGCCACCAGGGCGCCGACGCCCTTTTCGACCATGTAGGTCCGGGCGGCGGTGGCCTGCTGGGTGTTGAGACCGGCGCGGAAAAAATCGTAGCCGAGTGCGGCGGCGATGAGGAAGTCGGCGGTCACTGCCGGTTCGTCGACGTACCAGTTCTGGAAGGTCGCCGGGTCGGTGATGGCGATGAGTTCGCGGGCGCCACGTTCCTGCCAGCGCGGATCGCCGTCGACGAAGTGCAGGACGCCGAGGGTGGCCATGCGGAAGATGGCCTTGGAGCCCGGTGTCACCGGGCCGCGTTGCTCGCCGAAGATGCGCGTCAGCTCGGGCGTCTCCAGGATCTTCTCGCCGCCGGCCTTGAGGTTGGCGAGGATCTTGGCGGCCGCGGGGTCGGCGGCGAGGCCCTTCAGGTGGCTCCAGCCGGCGGCGGCGTGAATCAGGCGCGGGCGCGTCTTCTGGACGGTGCGCAGGTAGTCGGCCGCCGCGGGCGCCTTGAACTTCGCCGCCGGGGTCACGGCCACCTGCGGCCG
>CAYYJK010000021.1:0-12488 GCA_964472185.1 uncultured Prosthecobacter sp. | reverse complement strand
AGACTCAGGCACAGGCCCGGAACCAGGAGAAGGCGGAGACGCGCATGCATGGCAGGTTGAGGGCCCGAGTTTCCTAACTCGCGCCGAAAGCGACAAGGAAAAATGCAGGGCGGCCGAAAATGGCGGGCTCAATCGGGCGAATCCGACGGGCTATTTGCATGGTTGGCCGTCCGGACCGGATCCGGTCTTGTGAAGCCGGAATGGGCTGAATAACCTGGGTTTTCATCATGGCCACCTCCCCCTTTCCCGCCGCAATGGAACGTCTCGAATCCCGGCTGGCTCCGGCCGGCATGCTCCTTCTCAGCACCTCGGGCGGGCTGCTCAGCATCAGCGGCGACGGTGAGGCCAACGGCATTGCCATCACCGAGGTGCTGGGGGCGGACGAATGGACCATCAGCGATCCGCTGGGCGGCACGAGCTTCATGTTCAACGGCTCGGTGCAGAGCGTGCCGTTCAACATTCCGGCGCAGGAGGGCATCCGGGCGAACCTCAAGGATGGCAACGACATCCTGCGCCTCCAGGGCAGCGCCGAGCCGGCCGGCCTGCTGCTGTCGAAGGGCCTGCAGCTGGCCATGGGCGATGGCAGCGACCAGATCGAACTCAATCCGGAGGGCGGTTTCCTGGCGGTCCAGGGTTCGGTCAATCTCGACCTCGGCTCGGGCAACGACACCGTCCAGGTGGCTTCGACCGCGCTTTTTCAGAGCGCCTTCAAGCTCATGGGCGGCAGCGGTGACGACACGGTTGGCTTCGCCGCCGGCGCGTCCTTCCTGAAAGGCCTCAGTCTGGACCTGGGATCCGGGGTCGATTTCGTGTCGACGGACGGCCTGTTCAACGTCCAGGGCAAGACCCTCTTCAAAACCGGCGGCTCGGCCGACGGCACCACCCAGATCGCCTTCCAGACCGGGACGCTCCGTTTCGACGGGCCGGTGAGCTTCCAGCACGGCAGCGGCGGCTACCTGCTCAGCGTCACCGCCGATGCGCGCTTCGCCGACGGGTTCAAGTTCAGCGGCGGCTCCGGCAACGACCTGATCGACCTGCGCGATCAGATCCAGGCGGGCGGCGCGGTGCTGATCGATTTCAAGGGCGGCAACAACGAGCTTCGCATGGACGACACGTCCGTCTTTCAAGGCACCAGCCTCACCGTCAAGGGCGGCTCTGACAGCGATGTCATCACCCAGCTCGTCAACCAGCGTTTCGATTTCAGCGGCGCGGTGAAGCTGCAGCTCGGCGGCGGCAGCAACGTCTGGAACGCGGCCTCGGGCAGCACCCTGATCGCCGGCTCCTTGAACTGGGCTTCGGGGGCGGGCGACGACAACTGGGGGTTCCGTGGCGACCGCCTGCAGGTCCTCGGTTCCATGGCCCTGAATCTCGGATCCGGAACCAACACCGTGCATCTGCAGACGGATTCCGGCTTCAGTGTCGGCGGCAATCTTGAGCTCGGGGCGGGCGGCGGCCAGGACTGGATTACGGTCGACAGCGACGGCTTCCAGATTCTCGGCAACCTCGGCCTCAACCTCGGCGGCGGTTCGAACCGGCTGACGACCGAGGGGGCGGAGTTCCATGTGGCGGGCGGGGTCAGCTACGCCGGTGGCACCGGTGACGATCAGGTCACCTTCGCCAGCACGAACCTGACTGTCGGCCGGGTGCTTGCCTTTGCCGGCGGCGCCCATGCCGAATCCCAGGACCTGCTCGACCTGCGCCCGGAATTCGGCGTTCTCGGCGCCCTGAACTACCGGGGCGGGCAGGGGACGGACTTCCTGCGCGTCGGCCATGCCGACGGGACCAGCACGCAGCTCATGCAGATCAACGGCAGCCTGACCATGCGCGGCGGCGGCGGCTCGAACGACCTGGCGATGGTGGACGCGGTCCTTCAGGGCAGCCTGAATTTCCAGTCCGAGGCGGGCACGGGTTCGGTGGACCGCTTGAACTTGCGGGAGAGCCAGTTCTGGGGGGCGGTGAACCTCCGGCTCGGCGCCGGCAGTTCGGACAGCCGCATCGACGACGTCCTGGTGGCCGGCAACGTCCTTTACGATGGCGGCGGCGGGGCGGACACCCTCAGTCTGGACACCGAACTGCTCCAGGCGGGGCGCAACCGCTGGCTGGGAACGGTGCGCATCCTGGGCGGCGCCGGCGACGACCTCATCCAGCTGGGCAGCGCGATGCCGTTCGGGGCGACGTTGGGCAACGATTTTCACCGCGCGGTGATTGTCGACGGCGGCTCCGGCACCGATTTCATCGAATACGGCCAGAACACCTACTACGACGACCCGCCGTTCGTGGTCAACTTGCCCTGAACGGCCGTTCGGGGCGGCCGGCCGGGGGACTGCGGGTGTCATTCAGCCGGCATTTGACAAACCCTTCGCCCTGCGTAGGCTCGCGCCCCCTGTTGCTGGGGTTGGGCTGTACTTTTGGGTAAGCCGGGCCTCGTGCGCTGATGAAACGCTGATTTACACCACTGCTTATGCCCAAGAGGACCTACCAACCGTCGAAACGCACCCGCAAGCGCCAGTTCGGCTTCCGTGCCCGCATGAAGACCGAAAACGGCCGCGACATCCTGCGCCGCCGCCGCGCCCGCGGCCGCAAGCGCCTCATGCCCGTGGGTGTCGAGATCCACTACAAGCGCCACGTGCAGCAGCACGCCTAGTGCTGGCAGGCCCGCCTCATGCGACTGCCCTCCCGCCTTCATCTGAAGGAGTCCCGCGATTTCGCGCGGGTCAAGGAGGGCGGGCGCAGTCAGGCGGGCCGCTTTTTTGTCCTGGCGCTGCTGCGCGACGAGGCCCTGCCGGATTTCCGGTTCGGTCTGATCACCGGCCGCCGTCTGGGCAAGGCCGTGGTGCGCAACCGCCTGCGCCGGCAGATGCGCGAGATCATCCGCGCGCATCGAACCGAAATCGCCCCGGGCTGGAAGCTGGTGACCATCGCCCGTTGGCGCGCTGCCGGCGCGCCGCTGGCGGAGCTTGAGCAGGACTGGCTCCGGCTGGCAAAGCGGCAGGGGGTGCTGGTGAAATCCGCACCGACCGCCTCATGAAATGGCTCGTTCGCATCCTCATCCGTGGCTACCAGCGTGTGCTTTCTCCGGTCATTCATTTTCTGGGTGGCCCGGGTTCGGGCTGCCGCTTCACTCCGACCTGCTCGGAGTTTTTTTTGCAGGCCGTTTGCACCCACGGCGTCTGCTGCGGCGGCTGGATGGGCGTCCGCCGCATCCTGCGCTGCCATCCCTGGGGCGGCCATGGCCACGACCCGGTACCCCCGAAGCCGGAGCGGACGGCCCCTCCGCCGGCCTGCTGAACCTTTGAACCTCCCTTTCTCATCGCATGGATCGTAAAGCCTGGATCGTCGTCTTTCTCTGTGGCCTCGGCATGGCCGCCAATTTCTGGTTTGCCACCAAAAACCAGCAGGCGGCCGCCGCGGCACGCCTGGTTCAGGAGCAGACCGCCGCCGCCAAGCCGGCCGCCGCGGCTCCTGCTCCGGCCGCTTTGAACGCTGCCGCCCCCGGTGTGACGCCGGCTCCGGCCAGCCTGCCGGAGGAGACGCACGTGCTGCAGCGCGGCAGCGTCACCTACCACTTCACCAGCCTGGGTGCTGGCATCGCCCGCGCCGTCCTGGCGGCGGGTGACCAGATCACCCTCAACACGGCCGGCAAACGGACTCTGGAGCCGGTCGGCGCCCTGCGCCGCGAGGCCACGGGCCTCGACACCGTCGCCTACCGCATCGTCGCGAAAAGCGACCAAGGCGTCAGCTTCGAGGGACGCACGGCCGACGGCATCACGGTGCGCAAGGATTACGCGTTCAGCGAGGGCGCCCAGGCGGACGACCATCTGCTGGCGCTCAAGGTCACGCTCACCAACGCCGGCAGCGTGCCGCACAAGTCCGAGGAATACTACCTCTACGCCGGCGCCGCCGCCTCGATCAGCCCCGATGAGCCGCTCAAGCCGAGCGTTTTCTGGAACGATGCCGGCGACGCCGATCACAAGGACACCCACTTCTTCGGCGGCGGCTGGTTCTCCGACGAGAAGGCCGAATTCCGGGCCAGTTACAGCCGCCTGCGCTACGCCGGCGTGATGAGCCGCTTCTACGCCACCATCGTCAGCCGCGCCGGCAAGGAGGACAAGCCGGGCAAGGTTTGGGCCTCGCGCCTGCTGGTCGACCACAGCGGCGGCAAGTACGCCAACACCGACGCGGCCGCCGGCGACTACGCCATGCAGGCCGCCCTGAGCCTGCCGCCGGTCGAACTCGCCCCGGGCGCCAGCCAGACCGAGAGCTTCGAGATCTACCTGGGGCCCAAGGAGTACCACCGCCTGCACAAGCTCGAGGGGCAGCGCGACTTCATCATGTTCTACGGCATGTTCGGCTGGATCAGCAAGCCGCTGAGCAACGTCATGCGCTGGATGCACGATGTCAGCGGCAACTGGGGCATCGCCATCATCCTGCTGACCCTGGTCATCCGCACCTGCCTGTGGCCGCTGCAGTCCAAGGCGCAGTACTCGATGAAGCGCATGGGCCTGCTGGCGCCGAAGATGAAGGAGCTGCAGGAGAAGTACAAGGATGACCCGCAGAAGCAGCAGATGGAGGTCATGAAGATGTACAAGGACTACGGCGTCAATCCGGTGGGCGGCTGCCTGCCGATGCTGCTGCAGATCCCCATCTTCTTCGGCTTCTACAGCGTGCTGCAGAACGCCGCCGAACTGCGCGGCCAGCCCTGGCTCTGGGTCAAGGACCTGTCCCTGGCCGACACGGTCTACACGTTCAACTTCCCGTTCTCGCTGCCGCTGATGGGCACGGACTTCGACCTCAATCCGCTGCCGCTGATCATGGGCGTGACCATGATCCTGCAGATGAAGCTGACGCCCCAGCCCGCCAGCATGGACAAGAGCCAGAAGATCATGTTCGCCATCATGCCCTTCTTCTTCCTGTTCATCTGCTACAACTTCGCCGCCGCGCTGTCGCTCTACTGGTCGACCCAGAACGTCTTCGCGATCTTCCAGAGCTACGTCATGCGCCTCTACATGAAGGATCCGGTGCTGGAGAAGGTGGAGCGCCTGCCCAAGGGACCGGCGCCGAAAAATCCGTTCTTCAACCCGATGAACCCGGGCCACAAGGACAAGAAGTCGAAACCGAAGACGCCCAAGCTCGGCGGCTAGCCGCAGCGCGCGGCCGGGAAGGGGCGCTTTTTCCTTTTCCCGGCGGCATTTCCCGCCATCTTTCCGGCATGACTCCGCTCGCGCATGCCCGACAGATTCTGGACACCATGCTGGGGTATCTGGGCTTCATGGTCCGGATCGACGAGATCGACGGCCCGGAGGGGCCGGCCCTGCAGGTGCACACGGACGATTCCGGCCGCCTCATCGGCCGCCGCGGGGCGACGCTCGAGGACATCCAGTACCTGGTGAACCGCATCCTGCAGCGGCACCTGCCCGGAGCGCCGCGCGTGCGGGTCGACGTCGAGTACTTCCGCACCATGCGCGAGGACGATCTGGTTGGGCATGCCCGGGAACTGGCGGAGCGGGTGCGGGCGACGGGCCAGCCGCAGACGCTGGAGCCGATGAACAGCTACTACCGGCGCCTGGTCCACAACGCCTTCGCCGACGACCCGGAAATCGCCAGCGTCAGCCTCGACGGCGACGACGCGCGTTTCAAGCGCATCCAGCTGCGCCGGCGCTGAGCCTCACGCGCGCATCAGCGGCCAGAACTTAGGCACCAGCAGCAGGACGAGGGCCAGGCTGATGACGGTCAGGCCGCTGCCGACCTTGAGGAAGTCGGCGAAGCGGTACTTGCCCGGGCCGTAGACCAGGATGCAGCTCGGCTCGAACGGGGTCAGCACCGAGATGCTGGCGCTGAGCATGACGGCGATGCCGAAGCTGCGCGGATCGGCGTGGAGGTTTTCCGCGGCCTGCGTGGCGATGGGCAGCACCACCAGGGCGGCGGCGGCGTTGGACATCGGCTGGGTGAGCAGCACGGTCAGCAGGCAGAAGCCCGCCATCACCGCCTGCGGTCCGTAGGGCACCAGCCAGCCGCTGATGGCGTTGGCCAGCAGCTGGTCGGCGCCGGACTTGGCCATGGCCACGCCAAAGGCGGTCATGCCGCCGATCAGGATGAGCAGGCGCCAGTCGATGTTCTCGTAGGCCGAGTCCAGGGTCAGGCAGCGCGTCGCCAGCGCCAGCAGGGCCACGAGCAGGAACCCCACCGAGGCGGGCAGCAGGCCCAGGCTGCTGGCGATGACGACCAGGGCGAAGCCCGCCAGCACGGCAAGGCCGCGCTTGCGGGCGCCGGCGGTGAACAGCGAGTGCTCGGTGATCACCACCATTTCCGAATTTTCCTCGTAGGTCTTCAGGCGGTCGAAGGGGCCCTGCACCAGCAGCAGGTCGCCGGCATGCAGGGTGACGTCGCCCAGGTGGTCCTTGATCGTGCGGTCGCCGCGCAGCAGCGCCAGCACCGACAGGCCGGAGCGCCGGCGGAAGTTGCTGCTGCGCAGGCTGCGGCCGACCAGGCTGGAGCGCGGCGTCAGCACCACTTCGGCGACGCTGGCGTTGCGCATGTCGACGCCGGAACGGCGGAGGCGTACGTCCTCGATGATGTCGATGCCCTCGATCTTCTTCACCCGCATCAGGTTCTCCACCCGCCCGGCGACCTGAACGACGTCGCCCTCCTCGAAGCGCAGGTAGGGGTTGAGCCCGGTGTCCTCGCCGCGGCGCAGCAGCTGGACGACCTGGAACTCGAGCACGGAAAAGTCGGAACTGAAGATCTCCTGGCCGATCAGCGGCGAGTTGGGCAGGATCACCACCTCGGACAGGTACTCGCGCATGGCGCCGTTGCCGTCGTCGACCGCGCTGCGGTCGCGTTCGGGCACCCAGCGCATGCCGACGCAGATCATGTACACCAGGCCGGCGCCGAACAGCACCAGGCCGACCGGGGTGATTTCGAACATGCCGATCTCGTCGAGGCCCATCTGCTTGAGGGCGCCGCTGACGGCGACGTTGGTCGAGGTGCCGATCAGCGTGCAGGTGCCGCCCAAGATGGAGGCGTAGGCCAGCGGCATGAGCAGGCGCGAGGGGGAGATTTTCAGGCGGCGCGCCAGGCCGATGACCGGGCCGAGGAACATGGCCACGACCGTGGTGTTGTTCATGAAGCCGGAGATGGCGCCGACGCTGGTCATCATGCCGATGGACACCGCGCGCGGGCGGCCGCCGCTGTGCCGGGAGAGCAGGCCGCCGAGGGTGTCAAGCACGCCGGTCTCGCGCAGGGCGGCGCCGATGATGAAGATCGAGCCGAGCATGACGATGACCTCGTTGCCGAAGCCCGCGAAGGCCTCGTTCACGGTCAGCGTGCCGCTGAGGACCAGCAGGCAGAGCAGGGCAAGGGTCACCAGGTCCACCGAGATTTTCTCCGTGGCAAACAGGGTGACGGCTGCGAGGAGCAGGCCGATGACGAAGTACGGTTCCATGGCGCCCGGCTGACGATGGTCGGAATCTGCGCGCTGACGACTGGGGGTTTCTTTAGCCTGCGTCCGCGCGGACGGCGGTCAGGGAGCCCGGCCTTCCTCGGTGTCCATGAGGTCGAAGAAGGTGACCAGATCCTCGCGCTGGCCGAGGCCCGCCTGGGCGCGCTGCTCGATCAGGCCCGGGGTGGCGGCGTCGCGCCAGCCGCGCTTCATCATGAAGCCGTTGAACAGCTCGATCTGCTCGGCGTCGGGCCGGCGGCCGGTCTCGAAGCACCATTCCAGAACCGCCTCGTCGCTGCCGCCGGCGAGCACGCGGGCGGTGAGGGCGTCGAAGTCCACCCCGAGCAGGCGGCAGACGCGGTCGTCGAACGTGCGCTTGCCCGCGATGACGCCGAGGTGGTAGCCCGCCGGCAGCGCACCCTGGGCGTGCAGGCGGATCTTGTCGAGGATGCGGCCAAAAACCATGATGCCGCCGACGGTGTCGCGCGGGGAGCGGAGGGGGAAAGGCATGACTTTCAATAAGGGGGCCGGGGCCTTCGGTCAATCCCGCACGCCGGCGGCGCGCAGGACAGTGTCGTGCACGGCCACATCGTGGGCGGCGTTCCAGGCCAGGGCCTTTTCGCCGCGCACCACCCGCGCCAGATCGACGAATTCCAGGTCGTAGCGGCCCCGGGGCACCTCGAGCTGGAAGGCCTGGGTGCCCTTGCGGTAGGTGCCGCGGGCGCGCGTCAGCGACAGGGTCACCTTGCCCGACTCCAGGGGCAGGATCTCGAACGTGCCCTCGGTGCCGGTGACGCTGAAGCGCCGGCGCGGGCCGCCGAAGGGATCGGCGTGGTTGCAGCGGATCACGGCGGTGGCTTTGGGGTAGGCAAGCACCGCGACCTGGTTGTCGCGCACGCCGTCCTCGGCCGTGGGCGTGGAGAATCCCTGCACCTGCGCCGGCGGGCCGAGCAGGGTCACCACTGCGTCGATGACGTGGCAGGCCAGTTCGAACAGGCCGCCTCCGGCCAGCGCGCCGATCTGCCGCCGCGTGGCCGGATCGGCGAGCTTGCCCATGGCGGCGTCGATTTCGGTGATCTCGCCCAGCCAGCCCTCGCGCACGGCCTGGAACAGCAGGGTGAAGGCCGGATTGTAGCGCAGCATGTAGCCCATCTGCACGGTCAGGCCGCGCGCCTCGGCCTCGAGGCGCATCGCCTTGAACTCGGCATGGCGGAGCGCGCCGGGCTTGTCCAGATGGACGTGCTTGCCGGCCTGCAGGCAGCGCCGGGCGGTGGCGGCGGCGTCTTCAACGCGGGTTTCCACGGCCACCGCCTGCAGTCCGGGCGTGGTCAGCAGGCCGGCTTCGTCGAGCAGGGGCAGGCCGGCATAGACCGGCTGCTTGGTCAGGCCGGCGCGCCGCGCGGCTTCGGGCTCCGTGAGGCCGACGACCTCCCACAGGTCGGCAAGACTGCGCAGCGCCGCCATCTTGCCGCTGGCGTGGGCATGGGCGGTGCCGATCTGGCCGGCGCGCAGGCGCGGCGCGGCGGCGGTCAGGGGCGGGGCGGCGAGGGCGCTGGCGGCGGCGAGGAAATGGCGGCGGGTCATCGGTGCGGCGGGGTTGCGGAGAGCGGACTCTGGTCCTGCACGCCGGCGAGCTTCCTCAGCGAGGCGGTCGCGGCGGCGAGCAGGAGCGTACGCACGACCTGCCAGGTCATCAACCGGCCGTAATCGCCTGCGGGTTCGCCGCGCCGTCCGATCAGGTCGCCGCTGCGCCGGTGAACCCGGGCGGTGCCGGTGCGGGCTTCCCAAGCCAGATCGGCCGCCGACCCGAGCGTGGCCAGCAGAAGCAGGAGGGCAAGCAGGTGCCAGCGGTTCATCGCGCGAGTATGGGCAAACCCGGTCCGGTTTGGCCAGCCGTTTTTGCCCGATCGCCGGGCGCCGGGCAAACGGTGGAAAGAGCCCCGCGCCGCGGAATGTTATCAGGGTTCGCCATGGTCCTGCCGCGCCCCTTCCTGCTTCTGTCCGTTCTCCTGGCCGGTTGGCTCGCCGCCCAGGCTTCCGGACGGGCCGCCGAACGCCCCAACTTCCTCATCCTGTTCACCGACGACCACGGCTTCGGCGACGTTTCGGCCTACGGCGCCACGGACGTGCGGACGCCCCACCTCGACCGGCTGGCCGCGCAGGGCATGCGTTTCAACCGCATGCGCGCCAACTGCACGGTCTGCTCGCCGTCGCGCGCCGCCCTGCTCACCGGCCGCCATCCGGACCGCGTCGGCGTGCCGGGGGTGATCCGCACCCAGCCGGAGAACTCCTGGGGGTTCCTGGCGCCCGGCGTGCCGACCCTGGCCGACGAACTCCGGCTGGCCGGCTACCACACCGCCATCGTCGGCAAGTGGCACCTCGGGCTGGAATCGCCGAACACGCCGAACGAGCGCGGCTTTGACTTCTTCCACGGCTTCCTGGGCGACATGATGGACAGCTACACGACGCACCTGCGCCACGGGCAGAACTACCTGCGCCACAACGCCGAGGTGGTCGAGGCTGAGGGCCATGCCACCGACCTGTTCACCGACTGGGCCTGCGACTACCTGCGCGGCCGCGTCCAGGCCAAGACGCCGTTCTTCCTCTACCTCGCCTACAACGCGCCGCATTTCCCCATCGAGCCGCCGGCTGAGTGGCTGGAGCGCGTGCGCCGGCGCGACCCGCAGATGGAGCCCAAACGCGCCGCCAACGTCGCCTTCGTCGAGCATCTCGACGACCGCATCGGCCGGGTGCTGCGCGTGCTGGAGGAGACCGGTCTGGACAAGACCACCCTGGTCGCGTTCAGCGCCGACAACGGCGGCTCGCTGCCGCATGGCCAGAGCAACGCCCCTTGGCGCGACGGCAAGCAGAGCCACTACGACGGCGGCCTGCGCGTGCCGTTTTTCGTGCGCTGGCCCGGCCAGGTCGCCGCGGGATCGCAGAGCGACTACGCCGGCCTGAACTTCGACCTGTTTCCGACCTTCCTCGAACTCGCCGGCCGCCAGCCCTCGCCTGAGCTCGATGCCGTCAGCCTGGTGCCGGTTCTCCGCGGTCAGGCGCCGCAGGGCGTGCGCGAACTGTACTTCGTCCGCCGCGAGGGCGGCGCGGCCTACGGCGGCAAGAGTTACGAGGCCCTGATCCGCGGCGACTGGAAGCTGCTGCAGAACGACCCGTTCAGTCCGCTCGAACTCTACCACCTCAAGGACGATCCCCAGGAAACCCGCAACCTCGCCGGCCGCGCCCCCAAGGTCTTCAACGAACTGTCGGCCGCCCTGCGCCGGCACATCCAGCGCGGCGGCGCGGTGCCCTGGCAGAAACCCTGAACGCCTCATGAATCTTCGCGCCCTTCGCCTCCTTCTGCCACTGCTCGCCGGCGCCGCCCTCGCGGCGGACCGGCCCAACCTCATCTGGATCATGGCCGACGACCTCGGCTACGGCGATCTCGGCTGCTTCGGCCAGAAGGTCATCCAGACCCCGCATCTCGACCGCATGGCGGCCGAGGGCCGGCGCTTCACCCATTTTTACGCCGGCGCCACGGTCTGTGCGCCCTCGCGCAGCGTGCTCATGACCGGCCTGCATCACGGCCGCACGCGCGTGCGCGGCAACGCCGGCCGCACCAATCCGCAGGCGCAGGCCCTGCGCGACGAGGACGTCACGGTCGCCGAGGTGCTGCGCCAGGCCGGCTACCGCACCGCCCTGATCGGCAAGTGGGGCCTCGGCGACGCCGTGGCGGGCGCGGAAAGCGGCTTGCCGCGCCGGCAGGGCTTTGACGAGTTTTACGGCTACCTCAACCAGTCGCACGCGCACAACCATTTCCCCGACTACCTCTGGCGCAACGAGACCCGCGAACCGCTCTCGAACATCGTCACGCCGGTGGGCGACAGCGGCGGCGGCTACGCCACCGACGCCGTGCACTTCGCCGACGACCTGTTTGCCGACGAGGTGCTGAAGTTTGTCGGTGACCCGGGTGAGAGGCCGTTTTTCCTGTACTGGAGTCCCGTCATCCCGCACGCCAACAACGAGCGGGCGCGCGTGCTCGGCAACGGCGCGCAGGTGCCCGACTTCGGCCCTTACGAAGGCAAGGATTGGCCGGATCCCGACCGCGGGCAGGCGGCGATGATCACGCGCCTGGACAGCTACGTCGGCCGGCTGCTGGCGCAGCTGCGGGCGCAGGGATTGGCGGAAAAGACGCTGGTCATCTTCACCAGCGACAACGGCCCGCACAACGAGAGCCGGCACAACCTCGAACGCTTCCAGCCCTCCGGGCCGTTCACCGGCATCAAGCGCAGCCTCACCGACGGCGGCATCCGCGTGCCGATGATCGCCTGGTGGCCCGGCCGGGTGAAGGCCGGCAGCGAGTCGGCCCACGTGGCTTCGTTTGCCGACTGGATGGGCACGGCGGCGGAGCTGGCCGGCGCCGAGGCGCCGGAACCCTGCGATTCGATCAGCTTCGTGCCGGCCCTGCTCGATCAGGGGGCGCAGAAGCGCCACGAGTTCCTGTACTGGGAGTTTCACGAGGGCGGATTCCGGCAGGCGGCGCTTTACCAGGGGCGCTGGAAGGGCATCCGCACTGGCGGCCCGCAGGCGCCGGTGGTGCTCTACGACCAGCAGAACGATCCGGCGGAACGCACCGATGTGGCGGCCCGACATCCGGAGATTGCCGCGACGATCGGCCGCTACCTGGAGACCGCGCGCACGCCTTCACCGGACTGGCAACCGCAGTGGCGCGCCGGCAAGGCGGGCCAGGGCGCGAAGAAGAACTGATCCGTTTGGCATGAAACGCTTCCTGCTGTCCTGCCTGCTGCTGTCCGGCGCTCTCGCCGCGGCGGAGCGTCCCAACCTGCTCTGGATCACCAGCGAGGACAACAGCCCCTACCTCGGCTGCTACGGCGATGCGCTGGCGCAGACGCCGCATCTCGACCGGCTGGCCTCCGAGGGGCTGCGCTACCGGCGCGCCTTCGCCACCGCCCCGGTCTGCTCGACCGCCCGCACGACCCTGATCACGGGCATGCATCCGATCACCCTGGGCACCCAGCACCACCGCAGCAGC